>NZ_JBSWZK010000009.1:0-270976 GCF_054054605.1 Aquimarina sp. 433 | reverse complement strand
AAAAGAAGGTAAAAATAAAATGAGTGTACTTAACGCAGTGAGAAATAAAATTATTCATAGAATCTTTGCTATAATAAAAAACCAAACTGCTTATAAAAACAATTTGGTTTTGTCATAGAAATCAGTGTGACGCCTAAAAGTTCAAATCGTAATGAGGGCTGAGGCTCTCGAAGCCCAAAAAACAAGTTCTCTTTAAATTAGTTTTGTAGATGCATTCTTTTTTGCATTGCCCAAAAAAGAACCAAAAAACGCTAGTCTGAAGAAAATACTCCTAAAAATTTTGTTCACTCCGCTACATAAAATGAAGCTATACGTATGTGTTCAAGCAATCTGCTGATCAATTTTATTATCAATACATTATATGTTTTAGTATTTTGCGAATTTTATGTTACGCTACGCTTACTTCATTTTTAACGTAGTATTTTCTTAGGACGGAATTTACGATATACGGGGCTGAGGTGTTACGCTGAGCTTCCTCCATAGGCGGACACATGTCTAAGTGCACTCGAAGCCCGGTAAAGGAAGTAATGCTATTTCAAAATATGATGATTCATGTAGTATCTTCTTAATATTATCGTATTAACCATTCTTTAAGAAAAATTATCCGAAAACACCGAAAACCCACTTATACAAGTGGGTAGGGGGTACTTATGTAAGTGGGGTGTCTTAAATGAGATGTTAACGAGGGGTACTTATATAAGTGGGTAGTGGATTATTATAACAATGTTGGGGGTACTTCTCATCCTGGGGTTGGGTACCTAAGAACTAGGATGCACCTGCTAAATAACAAAGAAGCACCAACCTCAGAACATCGTGGTGCTTCCCTCAAACCTTCGTGTCATTTAGTTCTAAAATACCCCTTAGGTACCTTTTAAGTAGGGGGAGGGTACTTACGAAGTACCCTATGATGGTTTGATGATCTTAATTTTTTAACAAATAAAGGGTGTTGAATTTTTAAAATAATAGCCATTACAACGGTAACAAACTCCATGGTTTGGATACTAAATAGTAGTGCATCTATTTTTTAATAAAAGTATTGTAAGATAAAATACATGCGGATGATTAAAAATCGAAAATAGTATTGCACATAAACAAAAATGTATGTTTAGTAATCAAACACTTATTGTTCTTTCTATTGTAGGCTTTCTAATGACTTTGATAGGTTTGGTGTTATCTAGTTACACATTCATAGAAAATGGAGGCTTTCTTTTTACGGTAGGATTATGGTTGATCGAAATTCCCGGATTATTTCTGTTATTACGTAATGGTACTTTTATAAAGACCCGATATTCTAGAATTGCATTAGGATTGGTGGCATTGATACTGGTAGGCATGATATTTAAAATAATGCATTGGTCATTTCAAAACCTATTTACAGTCATAGGATGTTTAGGAATCATCTTTTCTTATTTGATGCATTTTGTTCAGAAACCCATAAAAAAACGATTGGATTATTTAAAGCTTATTTGGGTAATCATTCGATTTGTAGGATTTATTTTTGTGATGCTTAGAGTACTAGGAGGGAGTTACGAGATGATAACAGCTCTTTGCATGATGTTAATTTTATTGGAGTATAAACTGTCAAATGTTAAAAGATGACACTTGTTTTTTAATAATATTTTATAATCTTGTTCTTTAACATTTGTTTAATACTATGGGAATAAACAGTATATTTGTAGGAAATTGGTTATACAAACAACAGCCCTACCAAAACAATCACGATGAAACTTAAATGGTCAGTCTATATAGTATTGCTATATGCTGCAGTACTTCCTGCGCAGCAATTGAAGGTATTGACTGCTTCTATAGAACCTCTAGAGTTTAGTAAGGAAGGAGAAAAAGAATTCAATGATAATTGGAAAGCATATGAAGCTATTAGCGAGAAGATGCAAAATGGTGTTGATTATGATGATCTTAGTGTTCAGGATAAAGAAGCTTTAGATAAAGTTAGTGAAGTACATAACGATTATTGGCAAGTTGGAACAGACGGTTGTAGTTGGTATTGTGGTGCTAGTGTAGCACAAGTTGCGGCTTCTTCATATTTAAGTTCACAAGGTAATACTACCTATTCTCCAAAAAATGCTCATGATTTTGATTACAAAAGCGCTTGGGTAGAAGGAGTTTCTGGATATGGTATCGGTGAATATATTACTTATAGTTTTCCGCAAGAAAATCCAAGAATCACCACCATTAGTATTGTAAATGGGTATGTAAAAAGTGAAAAGGCTTGGAAAGCCAATAGTAGAGTAAAGAAATTAAAATTGTATTTAGATGATGAGCCTTACGCCATATTAATGATGGAAGACAAAAGAGCAGCGCATCATTTTACAGTCGCACCTATAGGCAATGGAGATAGACATAACTATGATGAGTTGTCTAAATTACCAGATTGGACCTTGAAGTTTGAAATTTTGGAAGTCTATCCAGGAGAAAAATATGAAGACACAGTAATTTCGGAAATATATTTTGATGGAATTGATGTGCATTGCTTCGCTGCTGGCACCAAGATTACCATGGCTGATACCACTAAAAAAAATATAGAAGAATTAAGAATAGGAGATGAGATACTCTCTTATAATACTAGCGCGAGTACATACGAATCATCTATTATAAAAGAATTAGCAAATCCAGTACACGATCAGCTTATAACCATAACTTTTGATGATGAGTCTCGTATTACATGTACTACCGATCATCCGTTATTAACTTCTAGAGGATCTTGGGTGTCTTACAACCCTACTAAAACCATAAGGGATTATAACTATGATACTGTGGAGTTGCTAGAAGTGGGTACAATACTCTTGGGAGAAAATCAATCCAAAAGAATTACTTCTATCGTTAAAAATGTAAAAGAACAATTAACCTATACGATTGTGGAATTGGATAATGGTACTAATTTTATAGCTAATGGTATCATAGTGGGTACAGAACCCATTAGAGCAGTAAAATATTGTAAGCATCATCCATTGGAAATTAAAGAATTGGACTAAGAATTTATGAGTATCTATCTACCCATCATATCATTATTACTATTATTCTACACCTTGTATGTTGGGTATACGTTTTTTGTTTTTAAATATCAGTCTATAAGAGTAGATGCGGTAGTGATCCTAAGTCAAGCAGATAAGATACTACAAGGAGATAAAAAGGCTGTTAAAGTAGGATTATCCTATCATATCGATGGAAAAAGCTACTCTGAGGTAATTACCACCACATCCACAGAAAATGTAAAAATAGGAAGCAGTGTACCTGTACAAGTACTAAAAAACAATCCACAGAAAATTACTATTCAACCTGATGAGGTACGTTTACGGAGAGTATTTATCGCACTAGTTTTACTCGTTGCATCTATTATTACTTCCTATTTTATTTAGTTGTCGGGTTTCGAGACGGATACTGAGCCTGTCGGGCTTCGAGAACCTAAGCCCTCGGAGATAGAACGAACCTTGAAACTCTAGAAGTAAAGCACTCAATTGCTATCGAAGGGTGAGGCTCTCGAACCCTGAGATTCTTGTATAGGTAGACATATGTCGAGGTGCTGCCGGGCTTCGAGTGCCTCAGCCCTCGGAGATATAACGAACCCTGAATCTTTAGAAGTACAGCTCTCGACTGTTATCGAAGGGTGAGGCTCTCGAACCCTGAACTTCCTCCATAGGCGAACACTTGTCGAGGTGTTGTCGAAGGATAAATTTGTTGAAATGTTCTCGAAGGGTTGACTAATTACGTACAACTAGAAGAAGTAGGGTAACACATTACTGTTTCAGTACATATATTAATAGAATCTAATTAGTAAATAAGGTGAAAGGTTATATGTATATTTTAGAATGTAGTGATGGAAGTTATTATACTGGTAGCACTAAATGTTTAGAGAAACGATTGGAAGAGCACCAAAAAGGAGAAGGGGCGAATCATACAAAAAAACACCTTCCTGTAAAGTTAATATATTATGAAGCATATGATAGAATCGATACTGCATTCTACAGGGAAAAACAAATACAAGGCTGGAGTAGGAAGAAGAAAGAAGCTTTAATAAAAGGAGAGTTAGATACATTACCTGGATTATCAATGGCATATAGAGATAAATTATAGTTTTTATCTGTTTTAGAAGTGGGTTTCATGACATATACTGAGCTGTCACACTGAGCAAGTCGGGCTTCGAGAACCTCAGCCCTCGGAGATAGAACGAACCCTGAAACTCTAGAAGTAAAGCCCACAACTGTTATCGAAGGGTGAGGCTCTCGAACTCTGAATTCTAGTTTCTTTATTATTCTTGCAAGCTTTGATAAAGCATATTCATTAAATCCTTTTGTGTTTTTCTACCGCATAAAAGAAAAACATTCCTATAAAATACATTAGCACATCTAACCAATCAGCAGTGTAACGATCATCATATTGAGGCAAGTACCACTCAAAATAGATTGAGTATCCTATGGTTACGAGTATTAATAAAGGTATTGGTAATAAAATACGGGTATCACTTTTTAGTTTTCGTACAGCAATCTGACATACAGATAATACTAGAGGCATGCATAATAGATCATTTAGATAGTTTTGAAAAAACAGTGGTAATCTTATTTCTAATTGTTGTAAGACATAGATGGAAAAAGTGATTACCGAAAAGATTCGGAAGTAGTACTTATGAGTTATGAGAGCTAGTCTGTTATGCATACTTATCTTTTAGGCCGCTACATATCCAATGATGAATGCAATAAAACTTCCAATGGCAAGGACGACCACCCAAATGGAGTATAATACTCTAAAAGTATACTTTATAAAAGGGTTAGAGTGTTCTTTAGCATTTTCAAAAAACAATGTAATCTTATGCGGCTTTTTATTTTGGTCCGCTCGTTGTTCTTGTTCCAATCGTTCCGCTCGTTCTTGCTGTCTCCTTACTTGTGTATTAATTAAAGTTCCACATGCTTTGCAATAATCCTTGTTTAAGTTTAAAGTTCCGCAGTTGGGACATTTTCTGTAAACATCACTCATGTTTTCATATTTCTTTTCGTACCTATTAGAAAGAAACTAAATTTTATCTTCTAAAAAAACGATATTAACTTCTTATAAAGAATTGCTTAATATTTATTTCTAAAAAATGGATAGGCTTTCTACTAAACCTAAACAATAGTTATGGATAATTTTTCCCTTTAAGAACTTTTTATACTTAACCGTTAAACCCTAGTTAAACCAATGGATTTAATTGCTTTGAAGGAGTTTGAAAGTTATATTATAGGATGGAAAAAATATTAGTTATCGGTGCAACTGGCACCACAGGAAATACAGTCATTAAAGAATTAAATAATCATGAAAATTATCATCCGATCGCGATGGTGAGAAAAGAAGAGCAACAAGCGGCTTTTCAGAAACAAGGAATAGAAACAATTCTAGCGGATCTCACTGAAGATGTAACCCATGTTGCGGATGGAGTTGATAAGGTAATTTTTGCAGCAGGTTCTAAAGGAAAAGCTTTGGAAGCGGTGGATCGTAAAGGGGCAATGAAAATAATAGATGCTTCAAAAAAATATAGGGTTCGTAAATTAATAATGCTTAGTTCCGTTGGAGCCGATGCACCTCAAGAAGCAGAAAAATTACAAGATTACTTACAAGCGAAGAGAGATGCTGATGAGTATCTTGCCAATAGTGGTTTAGAGTTTACCATTGTTAGACCGGGAACTTTAAATAATGATATTCCTACTGGAAAAATTAGAATTGCTGAACAACTAGAAGATAGATCTGGTTCTATACCAAGGGGAGATGTGGCTAAGGTTTTAGTGAAGAGTTTAGAAGATCAAATTGCAAAAAGAGAGGTTTTTGAAATTCTTACTGGAGAAACGGTCATTGACGAAGCATTGGATAGTATGGTAAGTGTGCAATAACACTTCTAAAATATCAGGCAACACAAATTAATTTTTAAGAGCCTCACTCTTTACATAAATCGAAAGAGTGAGGCTTTCTTACTTATAAAAGGATGCTTGGCTTGTCGGGCTTCGAGAACCTCAGCCCTCGGAGTATTTCGGACCCTGAAGCTCTAGAAGTACAGCCCACAACTGTTATCGAAGGGTGAGGCTCTCGAACCCTGAATTATATTTTAGGGTTCCTATCTAGGTCACAACTTATTTGTAAACATCTCCCCAACCCCTCTTCCAAGAGGGGCTAATAGAGCTATATCAAGCTCCCTTCCTTTGAAGGAAGGGTTGGGGATGGATGTTTTTAACCGCTTAAAAAACATGCTAATGCGATTTAACTGGGTAGCCTTATTATATTTTCTATGACAATTTTAGAACTGGACTTTTAAACAATTATTGAGCCCTACAACTTCGAGACGGATACTGAGCTTCTTCCATAGGCGGACCCGTGTCGAAGTGCTATCGAAGTACAGCCCACAACTGTTATCGAAGAGTGAAACTCACGAACCCTAAGCGAAGTCGAAGTGTAGTGTCACACTATCCAAAAAAAATAACCGAAGCCTACAATGATTAGTAAGCTTCGGTTTTACTTAGATCCTCCCCAGAATCTAAGCAAGCTAAACCCGTGCAATAGTATGGATATTCACCTCTTGTTGCTTGCCCTTTAGCAACACACTACCTAAAAACTGACAAGTAAGGTTAGCACTGATTTTAAGATCCTGAATTACCTTTTCCGAAATTAATAATGGAACTTTATAGGTATTACATTGCCCCTGAATTCTAGCAGATGTATTGATTACATCTCCATGATAAGCGATTTCCTTTTTGATAAGACCTACTTCGGTTACCATCAATTTTCCACCGTGTAGTCCAGCTTTAAATTCTGGAACCACTCCATATTTCTTTAGATAATACGCTGATTTATTTTGTTTACGTTGCTGGAATGCAAAGAATAAATTAACACAGTTGTTATCCGCTAACCCTTTTTTATAAGGCCAGCTAAGTACTACTTCATCTCCGACATACTGATAAATTTCTGCATTATGTCTAGGGACTACTTTATTCAGATCATAAAAGCAGTCTTGTATGAGTTGACTATATTTAAAATGACCTAGTTTTTCTGCGATCGTGGTAGAATCCTTAAGATCTAGGAACATGAAGATGCGCTTTTCTTCTTGCGGGTTTCTGTATTTTCCTAGCAACATTTTGATAAATACTCCTTTTCCAAATTTTTCATTGGCTATTTTTAGAAAAGAGAATACAAGAGATGCTATAGTGATATACAATAATAAGGTCCAAAAGGATTTATCTAATAACCACCAATCATTTATTTTTTCGATCTCCATCGTAGCAATACCAGCATAGATATCTTTGATATTGGTAAAAACAATCAGTGTTACTAAGAAATGAAAAAATGTTCTAAAAATTAGATCATTCGTAAGTGAAACTTTGTTAGAAATGGTATCGAATATAAAGTCAACCGCTGTATATAAGATTCCGATAAGTAACCCAATGTTGATGAATTTAATCGAGTAATACAATACTCCTAAAGCCCCTTCGTGTTTTTTGATGATCGTAAGTCCTTCTTCTTCCTCAATTCCATAAAATCGGAATATAGCATATAATACCATTGCAATAGACCAATAAAGTACAGATTGCGATACATATTGCAAATGTTGTTTTAGTGTACGATTCATAACTGGTATATTTAATAAGTCATCAATTATTTTGGCATTCCCCCAATGACTTTGTTTCTGTACCTAAAACATATGGATATAAATACACCCTACTTTTTTTCCTGCAAAAAATATAAAAACGTTCTTTTTAGAGTGTAAGTGTTTGATTTTTAGTGATAAAAAATCTAAAAAACTTTTTGTACTGTGTGGATGTTTACCTCTTGTTGTTTGCCCTTTAACAAGACACTTCCTAAAAAAGTAGCAGTAAGAGGTGTCGTAAAGTTTAGGTCTTTTAGTAAATCCTCGGAGATAAGAAGTTTTACTTTATGATTATTACATTCTGCCTGAATTCTAGCAGATGTATTAATGACATCTCCGTGATAGGCGATTTCTTTTTTGATAACTCCGACTTCGGTGACCATTAATTTTCCTCCATGCAATCCTGCTTTAAACTCAGGAATAACACCGTATTTCTCCTTATAATAATCAGCTTTTTGTTGTTTTCTTTGTTGAAATGAAAAGAATAGATTTACACAATTGTTATTGGCAAGTCCTTTTTTATAAGGCCAGCTTAGTACTGCTTCATCACCTACATATTGGTAAATCTCCGCTTCGTGTTTAGGAACTACTGTATTTAAATCATAGAAACAATCTTGTATAAATTGACTATACTTAAAATGTCCTAGTTGTTCTGCAATAGTAGTAGAATCTTTAAGATCCAAGAACATAAAAATACGTTTCTCTTCCTGGGGATTTTTGTATTTACCAAAAAGCATTTTAATAAACACGCCTCTTCCAAACTTTTCGGTTGCAATTTTGATAAAAGAAAAGACAAAAGACACCATCACCATGTATAATATGGTGGCCCAAAAAGACTTGTTTTTTCTCCACCAACCGGTATCTGTATTTAAATTGATGTTATAGATATCCGAAAAAATATCCATAATGATTGTAAAGATGATAACGGTAGTGATGAAATATAATAGTGTTTGGATGATGATATTATATACCAATGATATTCTGTTAGAACTATATTTATCAAAGAAAATATCTATGGTAGTATACACAATACCAAGCAGTACGCCAATACTCGTAAATCCCATTAAGGCTCTTAATGTCCCTTGAATACCACTATATTCTTGAATCACCGTAAAACCTTCTTCTTCATCAATACCGTAATACCTAAAGATAGAGAACAATCCCATAGCAATAGACCAGAAGAGTATAGATTGCCATAATAGGCGAAGATATTTTTTGAGTTGACGTTTCATTTGTGTAACAGAAAGTAGTATGGAAGGAACATACTATTTTGATATAGCAAAAATAACAAAACATTCTAATCACTTTAGAAATTGTAGAAATAGCTTTACATCTGAAAAAGCAACTTTTGTTTTTAACTATGAAAACTGTGGAATTTTGGTCCTGTAAATACACAGTTGTGTAAAAAATACACACTTTTAATTTTTGGCATATTCTCTAAGCCCTTGTTTTTCAATAATCTTTAGAATTGGTATCAATTTTGGTTTTCCAGTGTGGAAATAAAAACGAATATGGAAATTTCAAGATCAATAGGAATATCAGAATCACCAAAAATAGAGAATGTTTTAGATCGTCTAAAACATAAAATGCAGAACGCGTCTTCTTCTTTTATTCTACTAGCGACATTTTTAGTGTTGTTTAGTTCGGCGTCTTTATTGTATTTCTTACAACCTTATTTTGAAGAAATTCATTTACAACGAATGAATACCGCTTGGGGAATTACTTTAATGATTTCAGGGCTAACGTTATTACTAATAAAAGTAAGCTTTCTGGTATATATCTTGTTTTTATACCTTCGTTATAAGACTGTAGCAGCAGTTTCTGATACAGAATTACCGTTATGTACGGTTATTGTTCCTGCCTATAATGAAGGAGAATTAGTATATAAAACTCTACATAGTTTAGCAGAAAGTGACTATCCAGCGGAGAAATTACAAATTATTTCTATTGATGACGGAAGTCAGGATGATACTTGGCAGTGGATGCAACTTGCAAAGGAAGAATTGGGAAATCGTGTTTCTATCTACCAACAAGCTAAAAACAAAGGGAAAAGACATGCATTGTACAGAGGTTTTAAACTTGGTATGGGAGATGTTTTTATAACAGTAGACAGCGATTCTATTGTAAAAAAAGATACACTACGTATTATGGCCTCTCCATTTGTTGTAAATGATGAATGTGGTGCTGTAGCCGGAAATGTACGTGTACTAAACAGAGATAAAGCATTAATTCCAAGAATGCTTAATGTAAGTTTTGCTTTTAGTTTTGAATTTATCCGTTCTGCACAAAGTGCTTTAGGATCTGTATTATGTACTCCTGGTGCTTTATCTGCTTATCGAAGAGAAGCTGTAATGAACTGTCGTGAGGCTTGGATTACACAAACTTTTTTAGGACAAGTATCTAAAATAGGAGAGGATCGTGCGATGACCAATATGATACTAAAGCAAGGATATAAGGTATTGTTTCAGAAAAATGCTTACGTATACACTAACACTCCAGAGCGCTACAAGAATTTATATAAAATGTTTATCCGATGGGAGCGAAGTAATATTAGAGAGAATATTGCTATGAGTAAGTTTGCTTTTGGAAACTTTAGAGATGGTGCTAAATCTGGAACAAGGATATTACTAATGAACCAATGGTTAAAACTAATCATGGCGTATCCAGCTACCTTATTAATGATCTATTTTATCGCTACATATCCGATATTGTTTTTTAGTTCTACAATGATGAGTATTCTATTATTTTCTAGTATTCAGGCATTCTTTTATGCTAAAAAACATAGTTTGTCTGAGTCTCTTTGGGCATATCCATATAGTTTGTTTTATGCTTTTACATTATTCTGGATTACTCCTTATGCTATTGCCACTGCAGGAAGAAGCGGATGGCTTACAAGAGATCTTACGAAGAAACAACTTAAAGAACATGAACAATCGGTTTCTATTTCTTAATAATTAAATTGATTACCCATTTATCTCAGTTAACCAACCAATCTATTTCCGTCAAGGGGTCTGAATGTTTTTTCCAATAGGCAATCAGACCCTAGGAGATAACCTTTTTCGAAAAAATACGTAAACACAACACCCAAACTCAACTTCACTCTTTTTTTTGCTTATCAATTTACTATGATAACCAACCTACCTAAAAGCTCCTCTTTCCCCAAATTAGAGGAGCTTTTGCTATGATATAACATTCATTCTTTTTAGAGATTATATTTTGATGGCAATAAATTTTAGCTTGTATACCAAATTATATTATTTTTAATACACGCTAACCAATCTCTATTCGTATGAAAAATTCAATACTTTTAGTTTTTCTTTGTTTCTCGTTTATTGCGTACTCACAATTAGAAGATTGTTCCGAATGTGATACCAAAACCTATTCGAAAAAGGATATAGCAAAGAATTCATTATATGATCTTCAGCTATTACGGAATGAGATTTTTGCCAGGCATCAGTACATTTTTAAAGATGAACGTTTACTAGAACATTTTCAGGATTATTCCTGGTACCAACCAGACTATAACAATCCACCTGAAATCACATTGAACGATATTGAGAATGCCAACATAGCACTTATAAAAAGTGCTGAATCTAATATTAAGAATAAGCGGAAACGGTTAATCTCAGAGCTAAAGGAACTAAAAAGAGTACTGAAAGCGAATGATACAATTACTATTAATTTGTTTTTAGATAATGGACTTAAGGATGAAGTAAACCCCAAAGGCGCGCTTAATGAACTTACTTCCATTTTTTCTAAAATAGATCTAAAAGACATCAATTGGTATCGTGATGAGGCGATATATAAAGTAGCTACTGATAATGGGTTTTTGATTAGAGAAACTTCCTTACGAATTAATGGAAATGAAGTAATCGCCAGTATGGGAGATCTGGCACATTCTGAAATTATGAAAGAACCTTTTAAGTATGGAAGTAATTACTATTCCGAAAGTGAATATAGTTCTTTTTGGATTTTTAAGTTTGATGGTCAGAAATTACGACTAGAACGGCATGAGGTTGCGGGCTAGTGTTATTTAGTTAAGCATTCTGATTGTCAGTCTGAGCTTGTCGAAGACTTATAACGACTCGATTTTCAATTCATCATTATATGATTTTCTATTTTTAACTACAACTGATGATTACCGATCGTCTCAAAAAATGATTTGCGATACGTATTTCCAATAGGTAATTCTTTATTTTGGATCCATACCGAGTCATTAGTAATCTTATCAATGTGCTGAATAGAAATAATGTAGGATTTGTGTATTTGTATAAAATTAGATTCTGGTAACCCTTCTTTACAATGTTTTAAGGTGTTATAGGTGATGATTTGTTCATCTTTTAAATGAATTGCGATGTAGTTTTTCAGACTTTCTACATACATAATGTCTTTTATAAATACTTTAGCATATTTGTTTTTTCCATCTGTTTTGAAAAAGAAAAATTCGTCTGTGTTTTGTTGTTTAGATATTGCTTCGGGACTGCTCTGGTCTTTTATTTTGGAAACAGCCTTATAAAAACGTTCAAAAGAGATCGGTTTTAATAAATAATCTAAAGCGGCTACTTCATAACTATCTAAAGCAAATTGTGGATAGGCTGTTGTGAAGATAATTTTGGTGGAGCTTGTAATGATCTTGGATAATTGAATTCCTGTAATTTCAGGCATTTGTATATCCAGAAACAATAGATCAATAGGCTGTTTTTCTAGATAGTTTAATCCTTCTAAAGGGTTTGTAAAGGTCTTTTTTACTTCTAGAAAGGAGATTTTAGCACAATACTTTTCTAATAATCGAATTGCAGCAGGTTCGTCATCTATGATTACACAAGTAAATAATTTCTCCATTTATAAAATTGATTAGGTTAAAATTTGAGCTGTAAATATGCTTCAAATTGATTATCCTTGTTTGTGTGCTCTAAAATAAAATTATCCTTATATAAAACCTCTAATCGTTGTCTAATATTTTCAGTGCCAATACCAGTTTCTGTATGCTGCTCCGATGTATTGATATAGTTTTTTGTAGTCAATGCCAATGAGTCTTCTTTAATGTCTAACATAATAGAGGCAGGTCTTTTGCTATCATTGATGATTCCGTGTTTGCATACATTTTCGACAAAATGTATTAAAATTAGAGTAGGTATTTTTTGTAGATGTACCATACCCTCAATTTGCAGTAATACATGAAAATTATCTTCATATCTACGTTTAAAGAAATAGAGATAATCTTCGATAAAGGTAATTTCTTTGCTTAAGAAAGTAATATCATTATTAGTCTCATAGGTAACGTATCTCAATAATTCTGAAAGCTTTAAAATATCATTAGCGGTTTCTGGCTTCTCATCGAATAATTCTTCATAAAAATTGTTTAATGTATTAAACAGAAAATGAGGACTTATCTGAGATTTTAAAGCTGCTAGTTTCGCTTTTTCATGCGCTATTTCTAGATGGTGTATTTGTTCTTTATGTTCGTTTAATCTAAAGAATAAACAAATAGCAGTACTTACTAAACATACTCTTAAAGTATAATAGAATGAGTCCAATAAATAATTCGCAATTAATTCAGAAACAGGTACGTCAAAATAATAATTATGCATTCCCGTAATTTGGTATAGAATCACTTCCTCTAATACAAACCTAATTATTGCAAATAGTAAGATCATTCCAAGAAATGCAATGGTATATTGCCAATATTTTTTCTTAAAAAGAAATCTTGGCGCACTATACCGATAATTAACTGCATAAACAGATAATAATGAAATGGTAAATGCAGTCTTAAATAATAAGAAAGGTGGTTGAGTAGCAAAAACATTTTTGTTAGAAATTATGTAATCACCTAAAACATCAACGATTAGGATAATGGCGATAATGATACCATTGTATAAAAGCTCTTTTCTCATATTCATATCTCAAAAGTAAGGTGAAAATACTTTTAGTTTTATAAGAAATGACAAACAATTATTTTCACAAGACAAACAGGCTTTTTTACACAATCAAATCATACGTTTTATCATTAAGTTCGTTTATAGAACGATATCTCTATTTGGTGTAAAATGCAAATCTATCCTTGGAATACGAGATAATATTGTTGTGAATTTTAAAAACAACATATCATGAAATATCGCTTATTCATACTTACAGTTATCAGTTTTACATTATTTGCTAGCACTTTAAATGCACAACAAATTTCTAAAGAGAGTTCAGAATATCTGAAACCCTATGATAGTTATTATCCAAAACAAAAAGCTAAGATTTTGGTTGTGGGCACATTTCATTTTGCGTATCCAGGAATGGATTATACGAAAACCAACGAAGAAGATAAAATAGATGTTTTAAAAGAACCCAAGAAATCAGAAGTTTTAGAATTAGTGGAGTATATCAAAAAGTTTAAACCCACCAAAATAGCTATAGAGGCCAAAGAAGATTGGGGAATGGATAAAATGTACAAGGAATATAGACAAGGAAAACATAGAGATAAACGAAATGAAAGTTATCAATTGGGAATGCGTATTGCCAATGATCTTAATTTAGATAAAATTTACTCTATCGATGCGACTACATTTAGTACAGATTTGGAAAAGAAATATCCTAAAATGATGAAAGAATTAACAGAAGGATATGATTTTCAGTCAGACGATCCATACAATAAAATGGTGCAAAAGTCTTTTAATGCCACTACTATTTTACCGGCTAAAGTAAAAATCATAGACTATTTTAAGTATATGAATACTATAGAAGGCCATAGAAATAATTATGGAGCTTACTTTATAGGAGATTTTAAATTAGACAATAATAGAGGAGCAGATTTTTTATCGATTTGGTGGTATAATAGAAACCTAAGAATGTTTAGAAAAATCCAACAAATAGATCATACGAATGAAGATCGAATATTGGTCATTGTAGGAAACGGTCATGCATCGGTACTGAGACATATGATCGAGTACTCTCCAGAATATGAATTCGTAGAATTTAGTAGTTTATAAATTTAAAAAATATCATCAATCAAATAAGAAGAGGCTGTCCAAAGGTTTATTCTAAAATGTCAAAATGAGCTTGTCGAAGTTATTTTACTATCGGATTTTCAATATGTCTTCGACAGGCTCGGACTGACAAATACAAGTTTTAACACCTTGCAGACAGCCTCTTTTGTGTTTTTATAAGTATGATTATCTAAAAACAGAGTACTTAATTACACAAGAATTGTTTTGTCTTTCATTGCATTCCCAGTAGATGATATCCGCATCTACAAATGCCGCTCCTCCAGATCCAACGATCTGAGTAACATGAGCCTGTAAATCATCTTGGTAGTGATCTAAGTTAATATCGCTATCTCCATCTACGTAGTATACCATACTTCTGTAGTAAGTATTAACCACATTAGATGGAGGCCAGTTTCTAGTATACGTAGTACACTCACGTACATATCTTTCGAACTCAGAAGAAGCGTTATCAGAGCATCCTTCGTCACCACTTAATGTGCAGTTAGCTTTTTCAAGAATTTGTGGTATTTGATTTAATTCTTCGGTAGTAGCTGTTCTTTGCTCTTCAGTACCAACAAGGTCAAAAGCAGCAGTTCTGTCAATAGATTCGTTTGATTGGTTAAAATCAGTATCGTCGCTACATGAAACGATACATAAGGATACGAATAATGCCCCAAAAAGGGATTTGAAAGTTGATTTCATTGTTATGATTTTAAGGTTAAAAGTTGAATAAAAGTAACTAAAGAGCATCGGAAATTAGTGTAGTTAACTTTTAAGAAAACGTGAATATTTTGATTTATATTAAGGGGAAATTTCAACTTTTTATAATATCTAATTAAAGTAGCTGTAACATATGCATTGGCACAACCTATAAATGCGGTTGTTTTGTAAATACTATACCTTTAGAGTACCCAAAAAGGCTTTGAAATAATGAATTTTGAATTTGAAAGTAAAGATCTCTAGAATCTTCTTAGATTTGATAAAGAACTTTCAACTTTACTCAATTTATGATACAATCCTATAAACAACGTCCAGTATTAGAAGAAAAATATGATGCTATTATTATAGGGTCGGGAATGGGAAGTCTTACCGTTGGAGCGATTTTAGCAAAAGAAGGGAAGAAAGTTCTAATTCTAGAGAAGCATTATACCGCAGGCGGTTTTACACATATATTTAAACGAAAAGGGTATGAATGGGATGTAGGTATTCATTATATAGGAGGAGTTCAACAGGAAAAAAGTCCAATTAGGAAGTTGTTTGATTATGTTTCTAATCATCAGCTCCAATGGGCAGACATGGGAGAGGTCTATGATCGAATTATCATAGGAGAATCATCATATGATTTCGTAAAAGGAGTGGAAAATTTCAGAAACAAAATAGTATCCTATTTTCCAGAAGAAGAAAATGCTATAGACTGTTATATAGATCTGGTGTTTAAAGCAAATAAGGTAATGGGAGCTTTTTATAAAGAAAAAGCCTTGCCAGGATTCTTAAGATTCTTAATAGGAAGTTTTTTAAAAAGACCTTATCTCAAGTTTTCTGATCAGACTACTTATGAAGTGCTTAGTAAATTAACGAATAATCAAGAGCTGATAAAAGTATTGACAGCGCAATATGGTGATTATGGGTTACCTCCTAAACAAAGTAGTTTTGCAATGCACGCTTCTGTGGCCAGACATTATTTTGGAGGCGGAAATTTTCCTATAGGTGGATCTTCAAAAATTGTAGAAACCATTGATCCTGTTATTGAAGCATCTTCCGGTACAATTTTGATAAATGCTGAAGTAGATCAAGTAATTGTAGAAAATAACGAGGCTAAAGGGGTGAAAATGATCGATGGTAAAGAGTTTTATGCCAATATAATCATCAGTGGAACAGGAGTATTCAATACCTTTGGAAAATTACTTCCAGATTCAGTTACTCGTACACATAATTTGATGGAAAGCTTACAAAAAGTAACTCCATCGGTATCACATGCTTGTTTGTATATGGGATTTAAGAGCAGTCCAGAGGATTTACAATTACCAAAAACCAATTTTTGGATTTACCCAGAAGATGTAGATCATGATACTTGTGTAGCTCGTTATCTAGAAGATCAAAATGAAGATTTTCCAATAGTGTATGTGTCTTTTCCGTCCGCAAAAGATCCGGATTGGTCAAACCGATATCCAAATCGAAGTACGATAGACATCATCACCTTACTACCTTATGAAGCTGTGTCTAAATGGAAAGGTACCAAATGGATGAAAAGAGGAGAGGATTATGAAGCCTGGAAAGAAAATATTTCGCAACGATTAATGAAAGCACTTTTTAAGCAATTACCGCATTTAGAAGGAAAAGTAGATCACTACGAACTTTCTACGCCACTAAGTACAGCGCATTTTGTTAACTATGAGAAAGGTGAAATTTATGGTATTGACCATACTCCCGTGCGTTTTAGACAAAAGTTCTTACAGCCCAGAACACCAATTAAAGGATTGTATCTTACAGGACAAGATATCGTGACCGCTGGAGTAGGAGGAGCCTTGTTTTCTGGGGTGATCACTGCATCTGCCGCTACAGGGATTAATTTTAAAAAGAAGATTTTTGTGAATTAATAAGGAATTTATGACATCTTAGTATTAGACGCTTTGTTCTTTTACTTTGGCTGAGATAAAGGATAAAAAAAAGAGATTATTATCCATAACAATCTCTTTTTAGAATAAATTATGTAACTGGAAATTAAATAACTTCCACATTAACTGCGTTTAGTCCTTTTTTTCCTTGTTCAGTAGTAAATTGAACTTTATCATTTTCTCTAATAGTATCGATTAAACCTGTAGAGTGTACAAAAACGTCTTCTCCCGATTCATTTGACTTGATAAACCCAAACCCTTTTGAGTCATTAAAAAATTTTACTATGCCTTCTTGCATCTTATTAAATTTAAAATTATTAAATATATATTTTGTTCAAGGAAAGAGATAAAATGATTTTTAACGAGCTATGTATCAACTCAATTAAAAATTAAATAAAACTTAAAAAAAATAAAGTAAAGAAAAATAAAAAAGGAAAGAAGAGAAAACTCTTTAACTAATTACCAAATAAATACCTTAAAATTAAAAAGGTGTTCTTTCTAGAACAATGCAAAGATATACTTTTAAATTCTACATGTACATATTTATTTGGTAAATAATTAAAAATCATATTTTCTCATCATCTTTAATGCACTTTCAATATAAGTAAATTGATATATAAGATATAAAAATGGCGGTTTTCTTTCATGCGTTCATAGGCCGTAAAATCTATTAGGATAGGTATGTGGAAAGATTTTTATGGTATTATTCCACCGCCAGTAATTAAAGAGTGGTTTGAGATTAAATAAACTGAAATTCTATTTTTTAGTATCAACTAATCATTTAATTTCCAATTGTATTCTAAATATTCAATATTCGCAGATTCATTAGCCTTTGTAATAGCATAACGATTGATAAATGGTATGACACCTTTCTTAAAATCTACAGCATACCATTCGAATATTTTACTAATTACTATCTTATCTGATCCAATTTTGTTTTTAGAAGTATCATTAATCCAGCTTCTAGAAAGTGTTTCTAATTGATAATTTAGCTTAGATGGGAAAAAGGCTCCTTTTAATAATTTGGGACAAGAAACTGCGGCACAGTTAAAAGCTACATGCAATCTAGGTTCATTAAAATTAGGACGTACGATGGTATTTTCTATTTGGTTTAAAGAATATACCTTACTACCAGATTTAATAAATTTTTTATCCCATGGTTTCCCTGAGTTGATGTTTTTGATACTTTTTACAGGATAAGAACTTGCTACCAACTGAATGGTTGAAGCGTTATAGAGATTAAACCAATATGCCAGTTTTTCATTTTTAGTCCAGTCTTTTTTGGGATAGGTTTTTTGAAGATGTGTTAGATATTCTTCAATTTTAGAAATATTAGATTTAAATCCTCTATAATTTACTTTGCCAGAGGAGGATACATGCTTCTTTGTAAGTTGATCCCAAATGCTATGATCTGGTCTAACTTTTACAACTTTGTTCTCTTTCTTTTTGCTAATTTTCTTTACTTCGGTTTTTATAGCTTTAGCTTTTGCAGGAGTCTCTTTTAGAATTGTATCTGTAATCTTTTCGTTAATAGTATCTTTTAAGACTACTAAAGTGTCAGCAATAGGGCTTTCAATCGATTCTTTTGTTTGATCTAATTTAGAAGTATCAGCGACTTTATTAGAAATTATTTGTGGCTCTTTATTAGAAGAAATACATCCAAAAAGAATACAGGCTATAGCAAATTGAAAGGCAATTTTCATAGAATGAGATTTTAGGTATCTGTAAGATAGTAGTTATTCTTAGTACTTACAAAAAACCATTCCTCAAATCTACTGTATAATTTATTTTAAGTTGCTCAGTATAAAATCCAGCTTTTTATTAGTATTTAGATTTTTGGCAAAGGAATCGGTAATATGCGTACCTCTGTTTGCTAATCCTAAATCTTGTAACTTGCTGATATGTTGTTTGTTTTCTAAGGTTACTTTACCCGTTAATAGAAGACTGATGTCTTCATTATTATGATAATAATCGTATATCTTTTTAAGTCCCGTGAGGTATAAGTAGTCTTTGGTAAATCCACCACCCCTATGAGCTCGTAATGTGATTTGCCATGCCGCTTCACGATCTAATTTGTATTGACTATAAAGTAAATCAAATGTATCTTTAAAGTCATATCCTTTGATTAAACTATCTGCTGCGATTACACGATAGGCTAATTCTTTCATACGCTTTAGTGTAAGACATCCAGACATATATTCGCTAAAAACAGCCAATCCTTCTTGTGTTTCTGTATTATTTACAAAACCGTTAGAAAATATTTTTAACGGTTGACTTTTACCGTTAAACGTAGTTACCATATGAACACCAATTTCGTGATTGGCTAGTACCTGAAGTTCATTATCACTAAACTGGTAGTTTTTCTTTAATAATAGGGTTTCCGATGCATTTAATACCATAGCAGAGGCAGAGATGTTTGTAGACTTTTTAATAGTAAAGTCAAAATCATATCTTTCTGAGAACTTTCTGAAGTATTTCTCTGCATCAGTGGCAGAATGCTTTTTTTGCATGGATTCATCTGGATCTTCATCTTCAAAATGAAGAATAAATCTTGCGTTTTCTACATCACGTTCTTTAGGAGTACCAAATACCTTTAACGAATTATAATAGAAGTTTTTTCCGCTACCTATCGTCTCTATACACTGAATCAATCCAGAATATTCATAAATAATATCCTGAAAAAGTTTACGAATTTCATCGTCTTCAATTCTCTCTAGTCGTTGACTAAAAAATAATCTTTGCAATCGATATGGATCAAATTTTATTTTCCGATAGTTAAAGCTAGGATTAAAGCGGTATTTACAAGCAAAAAAACTTTTCTTTTCTTGCTCTATATTTAAAGGATTAAGGTAGTTAAGAAGTTCAATATTCTTTACTAATCGATCCAGATTTTGATCAATTTTGAATAAATCTGTATAGGTGTCGACAACATCTCCTATCATATCTTGTTTTTAACTAGAATGCAAAAATAATAGATTAAGTTGTGAGATACACTACTTTAGGTCAATAAAGCTTTTATAAAATGAGGCGGCGTGCTCCGGAATCCTTACTTGGAGTTCTTTTTCAATAGATTGTACTACTTCTGGATATAGTACATATGCTATTTCATCACAATAAATTTTAGAAAATTCTGTCGCTAATACTAAGGTGTTATTGAAATGATGAGTGATATATTTCAGGAAGTAACCATTTCCCTGGAAAGTATCATTTATCGCTGCAGTAGTTTGGGTATGGTAAGGTAATTTAATATTTGATAGACTATTACACCAAGAAGAGGCAAATGAACCAAAACGCTCGTTATCAATATTTTTAGTTCCTAAATTTACAATAGGAACTTCGCGATCCCAACGTTTCCAATTGTAAGAGTGCATATCATACACTATAGCAGCACCATATTTTGACTCAATTTTATGAACAAGTTCGTGTACTACTGAATAGAAATTTTGATGTTTTCGTAAAGAAATATCTTTTTCTTTTATGGATAATGGCTCTTTCCATAGTTGTTTACCCCAAGCGTCTTCATAAATAGCATTTTCGGGATCTCTATTTAAATCATACTCAAATCTAGAATCACATCCAGCTATAACAATCGGATGAGTTGCTATCATTTGCTTTGTAGCAGGATCTTCTTCATACCAACGTTCATATTCTGTATGAATACAATTCTCCCAAAGTTCTTTTCTAAATTGATGTCCATCATGAACTGCAGCACAGATATAATAGGCGTAAGAATCTATTTTTATCGTAAAAGAATAATCTTCTGTTACTGCATGAAAAGGTTCTTCCGCTTTTATTCTAGAAATGATCTCTGAGACAGACAATCTAAGCATCATCAACAGTTTTTCTTAGTTTGGCTTTTCTATCAAATCGATTTACTCGTTGTACGACCTTATCTTCAATAAAATCAACGACTTTTTCCTGTAATCTAACCTTATATTTTTTATTGATATAAGTAATACCGCCTGGACTCATTACATTAACTTCTACCAGCATTCCGTTAATTACATCGATACCAACAAAGTACAAACCGTCTTTTACCAGTTTCGGCCCTATGAGTCTACATAATTCTTTTTCCTGTTTGGTTAGTGAATGTTTTACAACAGACCCACCAGCGGTAACATTAGATCGATGATCGTCTTCTGCAGGCACTCTTCTCATAGCACCAATAGGTTTTCCATTGAGAATTAATATTCTAACATCGCCTTGATCTGCTCCTTCAATATAGTCCTGTAGAATTACATAATTTGTCGTACCATCCTTGTTATCAATATAAAAATCTAGCAAGGACCGAATACTACTCATGGCTCTTTTTTCTATTAAGATCACACCCGAACCACCAAAACCATTAAGAGGTTTAAGAATCATTTTATCGTTTGGGGATTCCTTGATCATCTTAATTAAGTAATCCTTATTTTTTGTAACATGAGTTTTTGGAATAAAATGAGTATCTATATCATCAAAAGCCGCTGTATAGAGCTTGTTATTAGATCTTCTGATACCATCAATATCGTTCATGATAAAGACATCATCCTTAATGGAATCCAAAAAATTAAGCATAATCATATCTAGAGGAGGGTTACTTCTCAAAATAATAACATCAAAGCCCGCCAAAGGCAGCATTTCATCTCTAAAGGTAGCTTTGGTGTAAAAAGACTTCATTGAGGATGATATCTTTTCTTGTCTATTTAATACTTTACAAAAAGAATATGTTACACTATCTCTGATGGTTAAATTAGAAGGCGTAGCCATAGCTACCCCATGTTTTCGCTTTGCGAATTCGTGAATTAACGTAAGACTGGTATCCTTTTCAGGGTTAATTTCCTCCCAAGGATACATTAGAAAACAAACGTTCATGAGTTATAAAAATTTTAGAAAAGAAAAATAGTAAAATTTATGCTTAGATGATTTAAAAAGACGTATAATTTTATAAAAGATCTCCGTATTATTTACAATCTAAGTCTATTTGGATGTTTTCTAATTTAGACCAAACAGGATGATCTACTTTTTTAGGAGAAAATTTAAATAATACCAGATGTTTCTCCAGTTCAGGACAAGCTGAATATTTTGCTACAACATTTAGAGTAACTTCTTTTTTTGTTGTAAAAGCATCATATGTTATTACTTTACCCGCATACGATGTTTCATCGAGTTTTTCGAAAAAAGCTTTAGATGTTGGAATTGAAGAAGTAGTTGCGTCTTCGGATCCAGAAACCACTCCCATTAAACCATTAAAATATGTTTCTAATTCAGATTCCAAAATCTTACTGGATAGCGTTGGAACTTCATCTAAATACCACAAAAATGCATATGTAAAGTAATCCTCTGCATCTTTTTTCCCCCAGCCTGGTGCAAATCGCACATATTCAGTACCTTTATAAGTAAGTGAAGGTGCAAACGATAACGGAAATTCTATTGTTTCCTTTCTCCAGTTATCAGGCGCCATAAGTGGGTTAGAAGGGGTATTACTGTCTGTACATCCGATGATTACAAACAATAATAGTATAAAAAATGGTATGATTTTTGAAAAAGTCATATTAAAAACAATTATTTTAGGGAATAAAAATACTAATTGTAAAAATATTTATTGATTTTTATAAATTTGTTAAAAGGAAGGAAAAAATTAAGAATACAAAAAACAAAAAATGAAGTTATATACGTTTAAAATATTACTATTATTTATTTTTTGTGCACAAATTTCTATGGCACAAGCCCTAACAGATCAGGAAGAAGCTGCAATTATTAATGTTCAGAAAGATATTGTAGGGAAATTAACAGGACATGAACCGATAAAAGGAAAAAAGAAACTTTCTAGTCGAGCTACCCCATCTGAGAGACGAATTACAGCTGATTATTTGTCTGATTACCTTAAAGGTATTGGATTAAAACCTTTAAAGAATGCTTATAATGTACAGGATAAGAAAGGTAATTCATATAATGGCACTAATATATATACAGAAATTCCAGCTACCAATGGTAGTGACGAGTATGTCGTACTAACCGCGCATTATGATACCGCAAAAGGAAGTCCTGGAGCTGTTCATAATGCTACTGGAGTTGCTCTTGCCTTATATGTAGCCAGAGAGATTGCTAAATTGGAAGAAAGAAAGGTTAATTTTATCGTCGTATTCTTCGACCAGCAAGAAACAAATATGATTGGTTGCAGAATGTTTGTGAAGAAACTAAAAGAAGACAAGTATAATGTAACCTCTATGCACCGAGCCGATTATGTAGGATGGGATAATGACGAAGATAGAGCAATAGAATTATTGTCCTCTAATATCAGTTTAGAATCTGCATACAGATTGGAATCGGGAGTACCTGTTTTTAAAAGAAGAGTATCTACACCGGAATCAAAGATTTTTTCTAAGTTAGGGTATGAAACGATTACAATTACTGCAGAGTTAATGAATGGTGATAATTCTCCTTATGTTCGTCAGGCAGAGGATAAGTACACTACAGTAAACTTTAAATATTTAGCATCAACATCGTACATTGTGTACAAAGTGATGAAATCGTTTGCTAAAAAAATCTACTAATATTTTTAGTGCACGAAATTTAAAGAACCGAATAATTTCATAATATACAGAAGAGTTCCTTAGCTAAGAAGGAACTCTTTTAGTTTACTATAATCATTCGTTTTAATACTTACTTTTTCTTTATTCAGTACTTTTTGGATTTGTTTTGGTATCTCAACATTGAGATCTAATGTGTTTTCTACAATGTCTAAAAACTTAACAGGATGCGCGGTTTCTAGAAAAATACCATATTCATTCTCATTAAGGCCATAGGATTTAAGCCCTAAATAACCAACAGCTCCATGAGGATCTGCTATATAATTAGACTTTTTATAGATTTCTTTCATGGCTTCCTTGGTTAAGGAATCATCAAAGCTATAAGCAGAAAAATCATTTTTAAGCGAGTTGAAATTATTATTGAATAATTGTTGTATCCTAATGAAATTACTTGGATTTCCCACGTCCATGGCATTGGAGATTGTAGCTTTAGAGGCAGTAGGCTCGTATTTCTCTGTATCCATATAGCGCACAACAGTATCATTTACATTTGTAGATGCAACAAAATGTTTCACAGGAAGGCCTAATTTACTTGCTACAATACCAGCACAGATGTTTCCAAAATTACCACTAGGTACAGAAAACACAATATCTTTACCTTTGGATTTTAATTGTTTGTAAGCAAAAACGAAATAGAATAATTGTGGTAACCACCTTGCTATATTAATAGAGTTAGCTGAAGTCAATTGCATATGATCCGTAATACTGGTATCCAGAAATGCCTTTTTAACCATATCCTGACAATCATCAAAAACACCATCAACTTCTAGTGCGGTTATATTTTGACCTAGAGTAGTTAATTGTCTTTCCTGTATGTCACTAACTTTTCCTGATGGATAGAGAATAACAACGTCAACACCTTTTACACCTAAAAACCCTTGTGCTACAGCACCACCAGTATCACCAGATGTAGCTACTAAAACAGTAACTTTATTTTCATTATTCTTATTAAAATATCCCAAGCATCTGGCCATAAACCGTGCTCCAACATCTTTAAAAGCCATTGTAGGACCATGAAAAAGCTCCAATGTACCGATGTTTTCAGAAATATCAACCACTGGAAATTCAAAACTTAGAACATCTTTTAGAATCTCTCTTAGTTCAGTTTCAGGAATTTCATCCCCAACAAATTGTTTGATAGTTTGATACCCTATTTCCACTTCATCTAGGGTCTCAATATTTTCAAAAAAGGAATCGGGTAGAGGAGTAATGGTTTCTGGAAAATATAATCCTTTATCCGGAGCTAATCCTTTTATAACAGCCTCAGAAAAAGAAACTTTTGGGGCGTTATGATGTAAACTATAATACTGCATGAATATGCTATTTATTTAATTAAGTAAAGCAGAAAACTCTATCTCTACCAAAATATTAGGGTCGATTAATTTTGATACTTCCACCATGGCAGTAACCGGTTTTATATCTCCAAAATATTCTCCATGTGCTTTTCCGATATCTTCCCATTTGGTAATATCAGTGCAATAGATTCTAGTTCGTATTACATTAGACAAATCAGCGTCTAACTGTGACAACACTTTTTTTACGGCCTCGATAATAGCGACTGTTTGTTCATATTCATTTGCACCTGGAGCAGTAGTTCCTGAAACTTCAATGATTTTTCCTATTTTAATCGCTCTGGAATATCCTACAATATCTTCCCATGGAGATCCAGTTGCTATTTTTTTTACTTCTTGCATTTTACTCTAATATTTTAATTCCGGCACTATTTATTTTGGATATATGAATATCAAAATCCAATCCTGTCGTTGCATATACCTCTCTGATGGCATCAGCTACTTTTTTTGCGGTATCCATTCCTTTGCTTAAAGCAAATATTGATGGTCCAGATCCAGAAATACCGCATCCTAGTGCGCCATTCTGAATTGCAGCATTTTTTACGTTGTTAAATTCTGGAATCAGGATAGAGCGCATAGGCTCTATAATTACGTCTTCCAAACTACGTCCAATTAAATCGTAATCTTCTGTAAATAGTCCAGAAACTAGTCCTCCTACGTTACCCCATTGATGAATAGCTTGCTTTAGTGTTACTTTTTGCTTGATGACAGATCTGGCATCCGAAGTTTTTACCTCTATTTGTGGATGTATTACGGTCATTACTAAATCTTTGGGTGTATGAAGTTTTATAACATCTAAGGGATCGTAACTTCTTACTAATGTAAATCCTCCTAAAAGAGCAGGAGCAACGTTATCAGCATGAGCATTACCACTTGCTAATTTTTCTCCTTCCATCGCAAACTCCACTAATTTATAAGGAGAAAATGGATTATCGAGAAGATAATTAACAGCCCAAACAGCACCAGCACTACTAGCAGCACTACTTCCGATACCACTTCCTGCTTTGATGTTTTTGTATATTTCTATATCAACACCAATATTCTTTTCATACGTTTCAAGTAATGCTTTCACAGCAACACCAGCTACATTTTTATTGGTTTCTAAAGGTAAATCAGCACCTTCTATTTTAGTGATTCTAACACCTGGTTCGGAGGATAATGATACAATCATTTCATCACCAACTGTATCTAAGCAACAACCCAGAACATCAAAACCACAGGACAAATTAGCTACTGTCGCTGGTGCAAATACTTTTATACGTTTTGTTTGTGATTGCATAGTTTACTTTTTACCAATTCTAATTATATCGGCAAATATACCAGAAGCAGTAACTTCTGCACCTGCACCTGCACCTTTAACAATGAGGGGTTGCACTGGATAACGATCTGTGTAGAAAAGAACAATATTATCGCTTCCTTCTAAATTATAAAATGGATGATCTGCTGGAATGTGTTGCAGCCCTACTTTTGCTTTCCCATCTTCATATTGGGCAACATATTTTAGCCTACAATCCTTTTGATTAGCGTCATCAAGAATTTTTGCGAAATGTTCTTCGTTAGTTTTTAATGTTTCGAAGAAATCTTCTACAGAGGATGTTTCCAGACTCTCTTTTGGTAAAAATGCTTCTTTTTCAATGTCCTCAAGCTCCATTATTTGTCCACTTTCACGTGCTAAAATCAAGATTTTTCTGGCCACATCTACACCGCTTAGGTCAATTTTAGGATCTGGTTCTGTATATCCTTCTTGTTGCGCTTGTTTTACAATGTCATAAAAGTTAGTTCCTTCTTTGTAATTGTTAAACACAAAATTAAGACTACCTGATAAAACTGCTTGGATTTTATGTACATGATCACCAGAAGCAATGAGATTGTTTAGTGTATCGATAATCGGTAAACCAGCACCAACATTAGTTTCATATAGGAAAGAAGCACTAAATTTTCGTGATAATTCTTTCAATTCAGCGTAATTCACATATTCATCGGCACAAGCAATTTTATTACAGGTTACCACAGCCATACTTTCGGCTAGATAATGTTTATAAACCTTTGCAATATCTGGGTTGGCGGTGTTATCTACAAAAATGGAATTACGAATGTTCATTTCCTTCGCAGTTTCGAAGAATTTTTCTGAGTTGGCTTTTTCTCCTTCTGCTAATTTTTCTTGCCAAGAGTTTAACTTTATTCCTTGTTCATCAAAAACCATTGTCCTGGAGTTTGAAATTCCAACAACCCTAATTTTTAATCTTAATTTGTCTTTTAAGTAGCTTTTTTGTTGTTCTAATTGTGATAATAGTTTACTACCTACGTTTCCAACTCCTGTTATAAAAAGGTTTAATTGTTTTGTTTTTACTTCAAAGAATCGTTCATGTAAGATATTTAGTGCTTTTTTGATATCTTTTTTTCCGATAACAACAGATATATTTTTTTCTGATGCACCTTGCGCTATGGCACGAATATTCACGTTATTTTTTCCGAGAGTACTAAACATTTTCCCACTCAAACCTTGATGATGATACATATTATCTCCAACAAGCGCAACAATTGCTGTATCGTTTTCAATTTTAACAGGGTCTACTTTGTGCTTGGTAATTTCAAATTCGAAAGTAGCGTCAAGTACCGTTTTGGCTCTTTCAGCATCTACAGACTCTACGGCTAGACAGATAGAATGCTCAGAAGAAGCTTGGGTAATAAGTATAACGTTGATGTTTTCTAAAAACAGAGCTTCGAATAGACGTTTAGAAAATCCTGGAATTCCGACCATTCCACTTCCTTCTAAAGAAATAATAGAAATATCATCAATATGACTTATTCCCGTAACAGGTTTTGCTCTATTTGTAACTTCTCTAGTTATTAGGGTACCTTTATCCTCAGGTTGAAAAGTGTTTTTTATTACAATTGGGATGTTCTTATCCAAAACTGGGTGAATAGTTGGTGGATAAATAACTTTAGCACCAAAATGAGATAACTCCATAGCTTCCTGATATGAAATATGGGCAACAGGTTTCGCTTGTTTTACCAGTTTCGGATTTGCGGTGTACATTCCACTAACATCGGTCCAAATCTGTAATTTTTCGGCCTGTACGGCTGCAGCCAAAATTGCAGCTGTAAAATCTGAACCACCTCTTCCCAAAGTAGTAGGTTCTCCATCAGAAGTTCTAGCTACAAAGCCAGGAAATAAACTAATTTGGTGTTTGTTATCCTGCACATATCTCTTTATTCTGAAGTTTGTCTCTTCGTAATCGATAGTTACCTTAGAGGCTTCAGTCGTAATTATATAGTCTCTTGAATCTTTTAGAACAATATCCAATTCTCTTACCTTAGCAGCTTCTGAAATGATAAAAGATGATAACATTTCACCAAAGCTAGTGATCACGGATTCGGTTTTTGGGGATAATTCACTTAACAAGAATACACCTTCACATAAGGATTCTAGTTTATTTAGTTCGGATTTTACTTTACTGATAATAGCACTTTGAGAAACAACAGGAATTAATTCTTTAATAACATCCAGATGTCTTGTTTCTACGATAGCTAATGTATTTTTATATTTTTCATTGTTGGAAGAAGCCTCTTTACCAGCTTGAATTAAAAGATCTGTAATACCTCCCAATGCTGAAACCACAACGTATAAAGGTTGATTTTCAGATTGTTTTTCAATGATTGTAATTACTTTTTCTATAGTCGCTGCATTTGCAACAGAAGAACCTCCAAATTTTAGAACGTTCATAATATGGTATTTATAAAAGATGAATTGATAAAGCTTTTTCGATAGTTTCTTTACGTAAAATAAACTACCTACTTGATTTCTAAAGTTATATAAATGAATTAACCCCTAAGGGTAATAATCGTAGCAGTACGAGAAAATGAAGTATAAGCGATCACCGCTGTTGTTCCTAACGCGAAAAGTAAAACCGAGATTGAAACCGTACTAAACATTAGTTTGCTTTATATTTAAGTTCAAAAGTATAATTTTTTACTTTTGAACAAAATAAAATAGGTGCTAATCATAAACTTTTATTAATACTCTAATTTATCACCTGATTCGTTAAGGCATTCTTAAAAAAGAATAGTAAAAGGTTGTTTACGTTAGTACCTAATATTTCTAGTTAATTAATTAAAATTAAAGCTTGTGAAGATATTTTCCGCTGATCAAATGCGAAAAGCAGATGAAATAACCATCCAGACCCAAAACATTACCTCTTTAGATTTGATGGAGAGAGCATCCACTCAAATTTTTAACGTATTACACCAAAGACTACAAGGAGCACCAATTCCTATTCATGTCTTTTGTGGAATAGGAAACAATGGAGGAGATGGATTAGTGATTTCTAGATTATTAGTAGAACATGGGTATCATGTTAAAACCTATATCGTAAATTTTAGTGATAAAAGATCTAAAAACTTTTTGGTCAATTATGATAGATTAAAAGAAATAGCTTCTGAATGGCCAACCCAAATTAAGTCTGAGGAAGATTTTCCTACTATTAGTCCACAAGATATGGTCATAGATGCTATTTTTGGTATTGGATTAAATAGACCCATAGTTCCTTGGGTTATCAATCTAATCAAGCATATTAATGCTGCAAGAAGTTTTACACTATCCATAGATGTGCCTTCTGGATTATATGCTGATAAAGCTCCAGAAGATAAGGAAGGTGTTATTTATGCATCTACAACAGTTACTTTTCAACTGCCAAAACTTGTTTTTTTCCTACCAGAAACTGGCCAGTATTCTCAGGATTTAGAGGTAATTGATATTGGATTAAGTAGAGAGTTTATTGCTCAGACACCTGGTTTTGCTGATTTGATTGGAAAAAATGAAGTACTTTCTCTATATCGACCAAGACATAAATTTGCGCACAAAGGAGACTATGGTCATTGTCTTATTATAGGAGGTAGTTATGGGAAAATGGGAAGTGTAGTTTTAGCTACCGAATCTTCCCTACGAATAGGAGCAGGATTGGCTACTGCATATATTCCAGAGTGTGGATACGAGATTTTACAAACGTCAGTTCCCGAAGCTATGGTAATTACTGACGAAGAAGATGATTATATATCCAATATAGATATTGATTTTGAACCAACAGCTATAGGTATTGGTATTGGTCTAGGAACCGGAGAGAAAACTATCAACGGCTTTGAAGCATTACTGAAGGAAAATAAAAGTAATTTAGTTATCGATGCCGATGCGATCAATATATTATCCAAAAAACAAGAGCTTTTGGAATACTTACCACCTAAAACAATACTAACTCCTCATCCAGGAGAATTAAAGAGATTAATAGGAGATTGGAAAGATGATTTTGATAAAATTCATAAAGTAAAAGAATTCTCTAAGAAATACGATGCTATTGTTGTAGTAAAAGGAGCGAATAGTTTGATTATTTATCAAGACCAAATTTATGTGAATACTTCGGGAAATCCGGGCATGGCAACTGCGGGTAGTGGTGATGTACTTACAGGAATTATCACAGGATTGTCGGCACAAGGCTATGATCCTCTACATGCAGCGGTATTTGGAGTGTATTTACACGGAATGTCGGGAGACTTGGTTGTGCAAAGTACTGGATATCAAGGTTTGTTAGCGAGTGATATTGTAGCTCATATAGGAAAATCCTATTTAGAATTGTTTAAAAAGCCACAACAAATTCCACCTCAGGGATCGCAAACATCATCATAATCCTAGTTTAACGTCAAAAAATAACGTTAAAAACGTACAATTTTATTGACTTTTTGTAGTTACTTTGAATAATGATATCCATACTGTCAAAAATTAAATTAAAAAAGCAAAAAATGATGAAAAAAAAGATGATGGCAATTGCTGCAATTGCCTTAGGAGTATTAGGAGTTTCCTGCTCAAGTGATGATGGACCACCAGTGGCAACATTGACTATGGAAGTGGTAGGATTGGAAACCTTAACTAATGGTGCTACCTATGAAGGATGGATCATAGTAGACGGAAATCCAATATCAACTGGAAAATTTACTAGTACTGCAAATACTCAAAATTTTGTTGCTATTGCAAGTCAACTAGAAGATGCTACTTCTTTCGTGCTATCTGTTGAACCACCAAATGATACTGATCCAGGACCATCTGATACCAAAATATTGAGTGGTAATTTCAATGGGACTACTGCAGAAGTAAGAGTAACTAATGTTATAGGTGATTTCACATCTGTTTCTGGTGAGTTTGTAATGGCTAGTCCAACGGATACTGACCCGGATAACGATCAAAACGGAATCTGGTTTATGAATCCTAATGGAGGTTCTCCAGTTGCTGGTTTAAATTTACCGACACTCCAACAAGGTTGGAAATATGAAGGATGGGTAGTTATTAATAATGTTCCTGTTTCTACAGGTACTTTTTCTAGTTTATCTGGTGTAGATGATGCTTCTCCATATAGCGGGAATCAAACAGCTCCAGACTTCCCAGGTGAAGACTTTATTAATAATGCTCCATCACCACTAACATTTCCACAGGATGGAGATGTAAGAGGTAAGCAAGTGGTAATTTCTGTTGAGCCAAATCCAGATTATGATCAGGCTGAACCGTTTTTCTTTAAGCCTTTAACAGGTACTGCAGGTCAGGATTTAGCGCCAGCATTAAATACATTAGGACCTAACGGAACTGGACCATTTGGAACAGTAACAAGACCTAATTAATAATATAGTTTCTTATTATAAATAGAAAAACTCCCTATTATGGGAGTTTTTTTATTTATATACTTTTTGTTCAAAAGAGAGAAGGAAAAAACCATTAAAAATCTGTTTTGCACGCTCAACTTCTTCCTTGGAAAATGCATTGTTGTCTAAAAGTAATCCAGCTAATGGATATTTTTCTGTTTCATAGATTTTAGGAATTGTTGTAATCTCATTATTATTAATATGAACCATTAACAATACTTTCATTTTTGCAAAGACGGTTGGAAGTTTCTTAAACTTATTATATCCTGCATGTATCACCCATAATTTTTTCATATCGATCATCGAATCGGGCATATAGGCTAAATTATTGTGATCTATATATAGAAATCGAATTTGTTTGAGATTACCAATAGTAGCAGGTAAAGTTTCTAATTCGTTGTGATCAATCCATAAAGAATACAATTTGGGTAATTGCCCTAATAAGTTATAGGTTTTAGGGTCTTTCATATTGTTATACGATAAATTTAAGTCTTTTAGTGTTGTAATATTTATGATATTTTCTGGAAGTACCGTAAGATTGTTATTTGCCAGATTTAGAAATTCAATTGGTAATTCCGAAAGTCTAGAAAGAGTTACCTCAAGTAATAAACCTGTGTTATGCGCCAAAGAAATTTGTTTTAAATTTTTGAATTGAGAAATAGACTCTGGAATTATATTAATATCCAAACTATCTAAGATTAGTACCTCTAGATTAGTATGGATTGATAAACGTTCAAATGTATTGCTTAGATCTAAATCTGGATTATTACTTAGATTGATCATTCGTAAATCTTTGATATGCTCAATATTTGCCGGTAGTTGTGTTAGATTTTGATTGCTTAAGTCTAATCGATGAATTTTAGAAATGTTTTCTCCAACTACTTCTTTGTGAGTTTTACTATAAAATGTGGTATACGTAGAACAGCCAGTGCATAAACATATTAATATACTTAAGAATATATATCTGATATTATTTCTCATTCGTAGTGGTTTTAAGAAATATATTTCCAGAAGCTTCGATGAAAATCTTGTCTTTAGTAGCTACTTGCCAAGGAAATCTTGGGTTTAGTCCTAACCCATCATGCAATATGTTCTGAATGTAAGCTCCTGCTTTTTGACTATTAATTCCCATTTTAGCGTGTACATTATAATCACTCTCTTGATGCGTAGCATAGCCATATAAGTTGCCATAGAATAATTCTTTGAAAGGAGGTAAGGTAAACCAAACGTTTTTTCTTCCATCATCTGAATTAATAGGGTTTCTTGGGGCAATACTATAATTAGGCCTTGCGGTAAATAAATCAATACCAAAACCAAATTTTTGTACAGTTTCGACATCTCTAATATTTGTAAAACCAATATCTAAAGATCCTGTTACGCCGTAGTCTGTTCCTGAACCTTTGAACAATCCAATACTAAAATCGTTTTGAAAGGAGAGATGAATATTGTGACTGGCGTTGCTAAATCTCATTAAAAATGCACCTCGTCTGAGTCCATAAGACTTTAGTTTTTCTGGTAAATAATCTTTACTAAATCCAAAACCTAATCCCTGAAAGCCACCTTCTCCTTTTGGATTATAAATTATAGTGGTATTTACATTCGAAACTGTAGATCCAAGAAGGTTACTATTTTTACCAATTCCTGCTAATGCAAAGAATTCATAGGAATAGGCAAATCCAGAGGTTTTGACAGTATGTCGTTTAAAGAATTGATAGGAGAGAAATGATAATCCACTTTCTACAGAGATATCACCATAATTAAGCGTACCAAAACCAGAAGCCCCTAATTTTAACCATTGGTTTTGATTGCCGATAGTAATTTCCGCTTTGAGGATAATACCACCATCTGCACTAAGTCTTTGAGAATATATGGAACAGCCACCTAAGAGAGTTGTTAAAATCAGCGAGTATCTTAAGTAATTAAGTACCATATTATCTTCTTGGGTGATAAGTGTTCATTACTTCGCTTAAGTGGCTTCGATCGACATGCATATAAATTTCTGTTGTTGTAATGCTCTCATGTCCAAGCATTAATTGTATGGCTCTTAAATCGGCTCCATTTTCTAATAGATGTGTAGCAAATGAATGTCTAAAAGTATGAGGACTAATATTCTTCTGAATTCCCGCTTTTTCCACAAGACGTTTTACAATCGTAAAAATCATAGCCCTTGTTAATTGTCTTCCTCTACGATTTAGAAATAAAGTGTCTTCATGACCAGATTGAATGTTAAGGTGATTCCTAATCTCATCTTTATAAATGTTGATGTATTTCTTGGTAATATCTCCAATAGGAACAAATCTTTGTTTGTCACCTTTTCCCGTAACATTAATAAAACCTTCTTCAAAAAAAAGATCCGATAGTTTTAGATTGATCAGCTCACTAACACGTAGTCCACAGCCATAAAGAGTTTCTATAATAGCTCTGTTACGTTCACCTTCAGCTTTACTTAAATCTACTTTGGAAATAATAAGGTCAATTTCTTCTAACGATAGTGTATCAGGTAACTTTCTTCCTATTTTGGGAGCCTCGATAAGATCCATCGGATTGGTTTCACGATAATCTTCGAATAATAAATAATTAAAGAAACTTTTTAATCCAGAAATCAGACGTGCCTGAGAACGAGCATTTACTAGTTTAGCAGTTTCGTAAATAAATTGTTGTAGTATTTCTTTTTCTATGGAGAGCGGACCGGTCTTAATATCCTGCGACTCTAAATATTTGATTAGTCTCTGAATATCTAAACTATAGTTAATAATAGAGTTGTCTGAAAGTCCTCTTTCTATACGCAGGTAATGTTCGTAATCTTTTATCGCGTGACTCCATTTCATTGGTCTAATATAAAAAGAAAAACCATCCTGATCTAATCAAGATGGTTTAATAGGTTTAAGGGGTAATGTTTTTTATAAATGTATCGCGAATCCTATGTTTAATTGAAAAGCATCTGTAAAGAAATCATCATTTAAACTTACATTATATCGTAATCCAGGTTCTATGCTAACGTTATCTCCTATAAAGAAAGCATATCCTCCTTGCACTCCTAAAAACGAAGGATCTTCATCTGCATCTGTACTTACACCACTATAATCTACCTGTACTGGTATAGATCCAATGATATAATATTTAGCACCAATTTTATAACTAAATCTGTCTACAGCATCGGCATCAGAATTAGCTTTTATAGATCCATACCCAAGTCCAGCCTTTAATGCCAGATTATCCATAATAAAATATCCTCCTTCTAGACCAATGTTAAAAATGGAACCAGCATCATCCGAGAAAGAAGTGAATTGAATTCCAGTGTTGGCTGTATGAGCAGCTCCAAAATTTGTATTTGCTTCGATAAGCCATTTTCCTTTAGCGGTTTGCTCACCATCTTGAGCGTAAATAAAAGTAAACGAAAGTACAGCAACAACTGTTAATAATAGTTTTTTCATGATAATTGTTTGTTTAAAATTCGAAGTCAAAATTAGAAGAGTGTAAAAAGAAAATAGTCACTGTTTTCAGGTAGATTTTAAACAATTGTTTCCCTGAAATTGGGGATTTTAAATAATGTATAGATTTTATGGATGTGGATGGACCAAAAAAAGAAAAACCATTCCTATTTCAGAAATGGATTATTACTTGCTGGTATTTGATTTTTATTAAAAGTGCAGAGCAAAACCAACATTTAACTGCAAGAAGCTTGAATATATTTCATCATCGGTTGATAAATTATATCTCAAACCAGGCTCAACACTTATATGATCTCCTAAAAATAAAGCGTAACCACCTTGTAATCCTATAAATGATGGATTGTCTTCAGCATCTTCTATACTTGCACCTGTAAAATCTACCTGAACAGGTATTTTACTTATAATATAATACTTTGCACCAATTTTGTAGCTAAATGAGGTACTACTATCAGAGTCGTTATTTGGTTTAAAAGATCCAAAGCCTAGACCAAGTTTTAGCGCTAAATTATCAATAATAAAATAACCAGCTTCAGCTCCAATATTAAACCCTGAAGGTCCTTCATCTTCAAAACTATAGAATGAAAACCCTGTATTTGCAGCATTACCATTAGATATTCCTATAAATTCAATTCCTCCAAAATTGGTATTCCCTTCCACAAGGAATTTCCCCTTAGAAGTTTGCTCGTTATCCTGTGCATTGATAAAGCTTAATGTGAACACTGCAATAGCAGTTAAAATCATTTTTTTCATATTGTTTGTTTATTTGTTTATATCCCATTAGTGACACTATAGGTTGTTTTGTTACTCTGTTTTTTTGAAAATTTCAGACATTTTTTTGCTGTTATTTTTAAGATGTTTATAATCAGATAATCATGATAAATATTTAACATTCTCTAATTTTCTTTGGTCACACTTTAGAATAGGAATGTTGTAAATATTGGATTATTGAAACCATTTACTCTTATAGTTTTTAAATTACTTGAATAGGTTTACAAAAAATAAAGTTACTTTTGAGTATTAACCTATTTTAATAATATGAAGAAAAGGATTATTGTTTTTGTAGTTGCAATTTTGAGTATTTCAATGGTGAGTGCTCAAAAGATTTCGGATGAAGATCCATTATATGCTCGTGCAGGTTTTAAAGGAGGTGTAAACTATAGTAGTATCCTTGGAGATGCGGATGATGTAAGTGGGAGAGTACGAATACATCTTGGTGCCGTAGTAGAATATCCTATATCAAGTAAGTTTTATATTCAGGGAGAACTGTTATATTCTGCACAAGGATATAAAACAGATGTAGCAGGAGTAGAGCAAACGATAAGTTTAAATTATATTTCTTTACCCATAATTTCTAAATTTTATATCACTGATAACATTAGTTTAGAAACGGGGCCACAGTTTTCTTTATTAACGACTATAGGAAATGATGATGTAGCCGATAATGATCCGTTTTTTGATTCTTTTAGAGATCTGGATATTAGTTGGGCTTTTGGTGCTGGCTACAAATTGGAAAGTGGTCTGTTTTTTCAATTGCGATATAATCTTGGTTTAACGAATATCAATGATCCAGGAATTATAGATGTTACTAATAGAAATTCTATAGCGCAGTTATCTGTAGGGTATTTATTTAAAACAAAAAATAATAGAAGAGTAATACGAGAAGCGTACGAATGAGAATTTTAATTTTGAACGGGCCTAATTTAAATCTGTTAGGAAAACGAGAGCCTGGTATATATGGAAATCAATCTTTTGAAGAGTTTTTTGGAACTCTGCAAGAAAAATTTAAGGATATAGAATTAGTATACTACCAGTCTAATATTGAAGGGGAATTGATTACGAAGATTCAGGAAGCAGATGATACTTTTGATGGAGTAATCTTAAATGCAGGTGCATATACACATACTTCTATAGGCATTGGAGATGCTATAAAAGCAGTTGCTGTGCCAGTTGTAGAAGTTCATATATCTAATACTTTCGGAAGAGAGGAGTTTAGGCATCAATCATATATATCTCCTAACGCCAAAGGTGTTATTCTTGGTTTCGGCTTACAAAGCTATGTATTAGCTATTCAAAGTTTTTTATAAGTGCATAAGACATATTTTAATTGGAGCAGCGGAAAAGATTCTTCTTTGGCATTGTATTATATACTACAACAAGAAGAATATGATATTTCTACTTTGGTAACTACAGTTAATAAGGACTACGGTCGAGTATCTATGCATGGATTAAGAGTGTCTTTATTGGAACAACAAGCTAAAAGTCTTAACATCCCACTACACAAAATTGAATTTCCGGCTGAAGTATCTATGAGTTTGTATGATGAGATTATGCATACAGAAGTCAATAAGCTAAAGAATTCTGGTTATACTCATTGCTGTTTTGGAGATATTTTCTTGGAAGATCTAAAAGCATATAGAGAAAACCAATTACAAACTGTTGGTATACAAGGTGTTTTTCCTATTTGGAAGAGGGATACTAAAGTGTTGTTAGAAGAATTTATAGATCTTGGTTTTAGGGCGATTACGGTCTGTGTAAATGCTAATTATCTGGATGAATCCTTCTGTGGAAGAGAACTGAATCGAGACTTTTTAAGGGATTTACCAGAAAACGTAGATCCATGTGGCGAAAATGGTGAATTTCATACGTTTGTTTTTGATGGACCGATTTTTGAAAAGCCTATCAATTTTGAAATAGGAGAGAAGGTCTTACGAAATTATAAGCCTTCGGATGATGATGACAATTGTTATACGGATCGTGATGGTAAAAGTTGGGATACCTCTTTTTGGTATTGTGATTTAGTCCCTGTATAAATAATAAAAAACACCTTATCGAAAAAGATAAGGTGCTTGTTTTTGTATTATTAAGTCGTCTTATAAATGAATCACTTCATCATAAGCATCAGCAACAGCTTCCATAACAGCTTCACTCATTGTTGGATGAGGATGTATTGCTTTTAGTACTTCATGACCAGTAGTTTCTAATTTTCTACCTAATACCGCTTCTGCGATCATATCAGTAACACCAGCACCAATCATATGACATCCTAACCATTCTCCATATTTGGCATCAAAGATTACTTTTACAAAACCATCTTTCGTTCCTGCAGCACTTGCTTTTCCAGAAGCTGAGAATGGGAATTTACCAATCTTTAATTCATAGCCAGCTTCTTTAGCTTGTTTTTCGGTCATACCAACGCTTGCGATTTCTGGTGAAGCATATGTACAACCAGGAATATTTCCATAATCAATAGCTTCAACGTGCATACCAGCGATTTTTTCTACACAAGTAATACCTTCTGCAGAAGCCACATGCGCTAAAGCTGGACCTGCTACAACATCACCAATAGCATATACACCAGGAATATTAGTTTGATACCAATCATTTACTACGATTTTATCTCTGTCTGTAGCGATTCCTAGTTCTTCTAATCCAATATTTTCTATGTTGGTTTTAATTCCTACTGCAGATAAAACGACGTCAGCTTCAAGAATTTCTTCACCTTTCTTTGTCTTTACAGTAGCTTTTACTCCATCACCAGAAGTATCAACACTTTCTACTGCTGAATTTGTCATTACTTTTATACCAGCTTTTTTAAAGCTTCTTTCGAATTGTTTAGAAACCTCTTCATCTTCTAAAGGAACTAAAGTAGGAAGGTATTCCACTATCGTTACTTCTGTTCCCATAGCATTGTAAAAATGAGCAAATTCAACACCTATGGCACCAGAACCTACTACAATCATTTTCTTAGGCTGAGATTTTAAAGTCATAGCATCACGGTATCCTATAACTTTTTTACCATCTTGTGGTAAATTTGGTAATTCTCTGGATCTTGCTCCAGTAGCAATTACTATATGTTTTGCTTCATAGTCAGATGCTTTTCCATCTTTGTCAGTTACGGTAATTTTATTACTCGCTTTCAGCTTTCCAAACCCTTCGATTACATCTATTTTATTCTTTTTCATAAGGAACTGAACACCTTTGCTCATTCCTTCAGCTACACCACGACTACGCTTTACAACCGCATCAAAATCTTTATCAAATTTCTCAACTGTTAAGCCATAATCTGAAGCATGTTTTAGGTAATCAAATACCTGTGCACTTTTTAATAATGCTTTGGTAGGAATACATCCCCAATTTAAACAAACACCTCCTAGGCTTTCTTTTTCTACAATAGCAGTTTTAAACCCCAATTGAGAAGCTCTAATAGCAGTAACATAACCACCAGGTCCACTTCCTAATACGATAATATCATATGCGCTCATAAATGTGAATTTTTTGAAGACACGAATTTACGGATAATTCGATTAACCTAAAAAGGAAATGGGAATTCCATTTTCATAATAATTACCCAATAAATATCATAAAAAAACACTATCGTAACGATAGTGTTAATTTTTTGGTATTTTCCTTACTTTTTTAGAATATCTAGCGTGATTGCTAAAATATTTATAGGATTAAAATTCTAAATTTAAAGCTGCTTGAACTTCATTAAAGTCTGCTAGGTTGATATCTGTATTTTCTGCAAAAGCTGCAGGCACAACAACCACTCTAAACGTTTGATTAGTAGTCAAATCTGTCGGTACTAAATCAGGTGCATTACTTTCTAATAATACGTCTACATCTCCAACTGTGAAGTTAAATCGATAAAGAACAGTGATATCACCACCATTACCATCATCTATAAATATAGTAGCGGTTGGAAGCGGTTCCCAAACGTCTAAGCCATTATCCACAGCCTCTAATCTATATACTAATACTACGTCAGAATCAAATATGTTTTCGTTAAAAAAGAAACGATGCCCAAAATCATTTGCCTGAGTAAAACTAGTTGTGAACTCATATGTAGTTCCAATTTCTCCATCTTGACCCGGAATACCTTGTGGTCCTGGAGGTCCTGGATCACCTTCACAAGAAGTAAATAATAATGTTGCGAAAAATAAAAGTCCAAAAATCTTTTTCATAATGTGTAATTATTTGTTGTTTTGATATGACAAGTATGTATCAATAAGCGTTCCAAAAATTAGTTGTTAGTTTTTATTGTGTAGATTGATCGAAATCAATACTTACAGAATTTACGCAATAACGTTGTCCTGTTTCTGTCGGTCCATCATTAAATATATGTCCTAAGTGACTTCCACAATTAGCACATAATATTTCAGTTCTGATCATTCCATGAGAAGTATCTCTAACGTATTCAATACTTCCTTCGATAGATTCATCAAAACTAGGCCAACCACATCCCGAATCAAATTTCGAGGAACTTTCAAACAATGGCGTATTACAGGCCATACATTTGTAAGTGCCATTTTCAGAATGGATGTTGTATTTTCCGGTAAAAGGTCTTTCCGTTCCCTTTTGTCTTAATACTCTATATTCCTCTTCGGTTAGATCCTTTTTCCATTGTTCTTCAGTTTTATAGAACGGATATTTTTTCATCTATTTGTTGTTTTTTTAGTAATCAAAAGATTCACAATTATGATCATTTAGATTAAGTACGAACTGAATCCAAATTACTTATTTTATCGTTTCTTTTTTGGTTGAAACACCAATGCGTCCCCGTTAATACAATGTCTTTGTCCAGTGGTTTCTCTAGGCCCATCATTAAATACATGACCTAAATGACCTCCACAGGTATTGCATAATAACTCGGTTCTAGCATAGCCTAGTTTATAATCTACATCTACGGTTACATTCCCTTTTACAGCTCTATCAAAACTTGGCCATCCAGTTCCACTATCAAATTTATGCTTACTTTCATATAAAGCAGTATTACAAGCTGCACAATAAAAAGTTCCATCTGCATATACTTTGTTAAGAGGGCTGGAAAATGGTCTTTCAGTACCGGCTTGTCTTAGTATGTAATATTGTTCACTCGTAAGAATTTCTTTCCATTCTTGTTCCGTTTTAGTAATAGCATATTCTTTCTTTTCTTTTTTCGTGTCTTTTTGTGCGTTTCCTGTACAACTTATTACAAGTATGCTCACACATAACAATATTAATTTTTTCATGGTATTCAATTTTTTCTTTTACTTCTTATCAATAGTCGTTGATTATGAGGTTTCATAACAATACTATTTATCTCAAACTACAACAAAGTCTACAATTTTATTGATGACTTCTTGATTGCCAAGTATTTTTCTATGGCCAAGTTTTTCTGTTAGTAATAATGTTCCATTTTCTAATTTCTTATGAATCTCTATTCCATCATTGTAATGCACATCAACATCTTGTTTATCGTGAACGACTAATGTGGGTATTTTAACTCCTTCCGCGGACACACCACCAGAATAATTGTCCAGATCTTCTCCATAATGTTTATCAAAAAATCGTTTCATCAATTTCGCTGTTTTTTGTTTTAGCTGTAAGTTTTTCGCGAAGTTTTGCGTTATTTTAGTGATACTATTAGCGGTTCCAATAATAGCAAGTCTTTGGATGTTTAATCCAAATTTAGTAGCTCTTAATAATGACATTCCTCCAAGAGAATGGCCTATGGCAGCTGTAAAAGGGCCATGAGTTTTTTCTAATTGGTGAATTGCTTCTATAAAGTGAAGCATATTACTTCTTTTTCCAGGAGCTTCACCATGCGCTGGAGCATCAAAACTAACCGTGCTAAATCCTTTGTCCAACAATCGATCTGCAATCATAGATAATTGTGTACCACTGCCTGACCATCCGTGCACTAATAAAACTTTGGTATCAGCATTACCATAATTATATACCACAACCTCTCTATTTATTTTTTTGATAGTAATGATTTCTTTCTTGCTTTCTAAAGCCATGTTTTTTTCTCGCTCCGGCCGTTTATATCTGAAGGGAGTTAAAAATAATCGAGCCCCAAACCTAGACGCTAAAAAAGGAGAAATCCAATTTAGAATTTTACCTGTATACAAAATTGTTTTTGGGATTAATAATGCCTGAACAGGTATTTGATCTTTATCAATTTTATTCACTATGCGATTTTGAAATACACTTTAAAATTAATTCATCAGAATTAGTAGAGCTAAATATTGTGATTAATTAACATTTGTATAAAGCTTAAAAATATAAGCAAAATATATTTTATAAATTCTTTTTTAGACGCTTATAAAGTATTTAATTTTGTAGTTTACTCTTAACTAAAACGGCATGCGGGTACCGCCCTCTGAAATAGAAAAAAAGGAACAGAAAGTACTTTATGATTATCAAGCGAGAGATATTGATAAAATTTTTGGGCGTCTAAACGAATTTCCTAATAGTTATAATTTATTATATCAATTACCAACAGGTGGTGGTAAAACGGTAATCTTTTCGGAGATTGTAAGAAGGTATATCGAAACTACTAAGAAAAAAGTTGTTGTTCTAACTCATCGAATAGAGCTCTGTGATCAGACATCTAGAATGCTAACTGAATTTAATGTAAAAAACAAGATCATTAACAGTAATGTAAAAAAGCTAGAAGATCAGCATGAATATATGTGTTTTGTGGCGATGGTAGAAACACTAAATAATAGATTGAATGATGACCAATTGGAAATTGAAAATGTTGGAATGGTAATCATCGATGAGGCACATTATAATTCTTTCAGGAAGTTATTTCGTTTTTTTAATAATTGTTTTATTCTTGGTGTTACCGCAACTCCCTTAAGCTCTAATATGAAACTACCTATGAAGGATAACTATAGGGAGCTAATAGTAGGGGATACCATTTCATCCTTAATTAACAAAGGATTTTTAGCAAAACCAGTAACGTTTACGTATGATGTTGGGCTTGGTTCTTTAAAAATTGGTATGAACGGAGATTATACTGTAAAATCGTCTGAAGATTTATATACTAATGCTTTAATGCAAGATAAGTTACTTAAGGCTTATGAAGAAAGAGCGAAAGGTAAGAAAACACTAATTTTTAATAATGGAATTAACACTTCTGTTCAGGTATATGATGTGTTTAATCGAGCTGGATATCCAATTAGACATTTAGATAATACCAATAGCAAACAAGAAAGGGCAGACATTCTAAAATGGTTTAAGAATACTGATGATGCGATACTTTCTTCGGTTAGTATTCTAACAACTGGATTCGATGAACCTACGGTAGAAACTGTTATTCTTAATCGTGCTACTAAATCATTGACCTTATACTTCCAGATGATTGGTAGAGGTTCTAGAATATTGCCTAACAAACCAGAATTTTCCATCATAGATATGGGAAATAATACAGCTAGATTTGGACTTTGGAATGGTGATATTGATTGGCAATCCATATTTAGATCACCAGACTTTTATTATGATAGTTTGGTCAGTGATGAAGAAATCGAGCGTAATTTTAAGTATGTAATGCCAGAAGAGATTCGTAAAGAGTTTAGTAAATCTACAGATATCGAATTTGATATAGAGGCTGAATATGCAAATACCAAAAAATACGGATTACGCAGCAAAAGTGTTTTGGAAAAATCCATCGAACAGCATGCTAAGATGTGCGTAGAAAATAGCGAAGACGTATTCGACGCACGAATCCTTAGCAAGCTACTAAATCAAGATATAGAATATAGAGTTCGTAGATATTCTTATTGTATTAGTAAAAGCACAAAAAATTATAGGGATTGGTTACAAGAAGATTACGAAAGAAAACTTCGATCTAAGATTAATCAATTATTTTTATAGGTAAGTTTGATACTCCTTAAAGTTTATACTTCTAATGCCATCTGAACTGCTTTTTCTGCGTGAATTTCTGTGGTATTGAAAATAGGAAGATCTACGTCATTTTGCTGAATCAATAGTGGTATTTCTGTACAACCAAGAACTACACCTTCGGCACCATCATTTTTAAGTTTAGCGATAATATGTTTAAAGGTTTCTCTTGAATCATCTTCAATTTTTCCAAGTACCAATTCGTCGTATATGATTCGATGAATTTGTTCTCTATCCACTAACTCAGGAATGATTACCTCGATACCATATTTATGAAGTATCGTTTTATAAAAATCTTTTTCCATCGTGAATTTGGTACCTAGCAATGCCACTTTTCGTAATCCTTTAGATTTAATTTTACCAGCTGTGGCATCTGCTATATGTAAAAACGGAATTGTTGTGTTGTTTATAATTTCTTCGCTACATAAATGCATTGTGTTTGTACAGAGAATTATAAAATCCGCTCCAGCTCTTTCTAATTGCTTGGATGATGCAATCATATGTTTAGTAAGTGCTTTCCAGTCATCTTTTTTCTGAAGTTTTTCTATTTCTGCAAAATCAACGGATACCATTACTGATTTCGCAGAATGATATCCACCAAGTTTATCTTTTACTAGTTTATTTAATAATTCGTAATAGATAGCAGAGGATTCCCAACTCATACCACCAATTAAACCTATAGTTTTCATTTGTTTATGTTTATTTTTGATTGTTCAATGAAGTTTTCGTATAAATAGTTAGATTCACCTATTTACTGTGGTTTATTTCATTGTTTAAAAGTTTATATTTCTATGTTACCGATTAAGTAAGGAACGGCATATCCGCTTAAAAACACTCTATCATGTTCTAGTTTGCAAAACAATTCTCCACCTCTCTTTGACAGTTGGCTAGCATGTAGTTTAGTTTTTCCTAATTTTTCTGCCCAAAAAGGAACTAATGCCGAATGAGCAGATCCCGTTACAGGATCTTCTAAAGGGATGTCCGGATTAGCATCAAAAACTCTAGATACAAAATCAGATGTGTTTCCTTCAGAAGTAATAATAGTACATAAATAAGGAAGCCCTTTTAGTAATTCTAATCTAGGTTCTTCGGTTATTATTTCTTCCTCGGAAGCTACAGTTAGTAATAAATCTCTTCCAGCAAATGCTTGGATAGGAGTAGAGTTAAATGCCTTAAAAACTTCTTGAGGGATATCAATCTGTTTAGGTGGTCGTGATGGGAAATCTAATGTGATACTACCATTTTCTTCTTTTTTAGCTTTTAAAATGCCGCTTTTTGAAGAAAAAGTAATTTCGTCGATAGAATTGTCCAAATAATTAAAAATAACAAAGGCAGCAGCTAGAGTAGCGTGACCACATAGATCAATTTCGGCATAAGGCATGAACCATCTAATTTCATAAATATCATCTTTCTTTACAAAATATCCAGTTTCGGCTAAATTGTTTTCTATGGCAATATTTAGTAGAGTTTCATCGTCTAACCAATGTGGTAAATGACAGATTGCCGCAGGATTACCTCCAAATAACTTTTGAGTAAAAGCATCTATTTGATAAATAGGAATTTTCATGAGTTTAATTTTAAAATAGATTTGTTATTATTTTAGTTAATAGCTAATGTTCTATTCATATTTTTTGAATACTTGTCCTGTTTTATTACCGGTAATTGCTTCCTCATATACTTTCACAACATCTGATATTTCTACAGGAAAATAACCAGCAAATTTTTGATCTTTAGGGAAATCACCAGCTATGGCTCCAGGAGCTACCGTATTTAGTCTAATACCTCGTTCTAATTCCTGTGATGCACTATGCACAAAACTATGTATTGCGCCATTAACTAGAGAAAGGGCAGAAGCTTTTGGTTCGTAATGTTCGGCTAAAATACCGGTAGTTAGTGTTATAGATCCTTGATCATTTAAATAATCTTTAGCTATATGTATAAGATTTACTTGCCCCATTAATTTACTCTGTATTCCTATATAATGATCTTCTTCTGTTAATTCTTGTAAGTGTTTCCAAGAAGCGGTACCTGCAGCATTTATTACAGCATCTAATTTTGGTAACTTTTCAAATAGCGATATAATAGATTCTTTGTTTGTTATGTCTACTGGATAGGTATTACTATTTCGATGTGCTCCAAAAACTTCATGGGAATCTTTTAAATGATGATACACTTCTTTTCCAATAGTTCCAGTAGATCCAATTATTAAGATTTTCATAATTATATATTTAATTTTATCAATATGTTGTTGTAAATTTTTTATAAATTATTCTTCATTTCGTTTATATACTCTTGTATTGTTTTCTCATTTCTTTGGAAATAAGTCCATTTACCGTGTCTAGTAGGTATAAGTAAACCAGCTTTATGCATAGTAGCAAGATAATTAGAGATTGTAGGTTGTGATAAACCTGATTTTTCTTGAATAAATTGACCGCAAACCCCAAAATCAAAGTGACCTAATTCGGAATGAGGTGGGAAGTTACTAGCCGGATCTTTAAGCCATTTTAAAATGTCTAAACGGGTAGCATTAGCTAAGGCTTTTTTAATTTCTAATACTTGGTCTCTTTTCATAAGACAAATATACATATTTAATTTTATAAATATGTATATTTTGTACACCTATGTTTTGTCTACTAGATATCTCTAATTAACACATTACTATATCGATCTATGTTTTTTAATACCATATCGCTTCCTTTTACAACTACTTCTAGAGGGTTGTCACCTGTATAAACAGGTAATTCTGTAGTAGTAGAAAATCGCTTATCTAGACCTCGTAATAAAGATCCTCCTCCTGTAAGAAAGATTCCTGTATTATAGATATCTGACGAAATTTCCGGTGGAATATCTGATAAGGTTTCTAAGACAGCATTCTCGATTTGAGTAATTGATTTATCCAAACTTTTAAAAATTTCTTTATACGTTAAGAAAGTTTGTTTAGGCTTGCCGGTAAGTACATCTCTTCCTCTAATCGTGGTTTTTTTCGGTGGCGATTCCAAAACGTTGATGGCAGATCCTACTTTAATTTTAATTTCTTCTGCTGTACTTTCTCCAATATGTAAATTATGTTTTTCTCTCACATATTGAATGATATCATTATTAAAAACGTTTCCAGCAATTTTTACAGACTGCCCAGAAATAATCCCTCCTAGTGTAATAACTGCAATATCTGTAGTACCGCCACCAATATCAATAACCATATGTCCTTTAGGTTGTAATACATCTATTCCTGCGCCAATAGCTGCTGCCATGGGTTCAGAAATTAGATATACATTTTTGGCGTTAAGACGTCTTGCAGATTCTTTAACTGCTCTCATTTCTACTTTCGTAATTCCGCAGGGAATGGCAATAATCATCTTATATGATTTTATAAATATGGCATTGCTGATATCAGAAATTTTTTTGATCAATATTTTTAGCATTTTTTCTGATAAATCAAAGTTGGCAATAACGCCGTTCCTTAGCGGATATAGGGTTTTAATATTTTGATGGATTTTACCACGCATAGAGCTGGCTTCTTTTCCGACTGCTATTATTTTTCCACTTAATCTATTAACCGCAATAATAGAGGGGACATCAATTGCTATTTTACCTTTATGAGAAATTAAAGTATTGGTTGTTCCTAAATCAACAGCAATTTTATTGGTTAGAAAGTCTAATAAGCCCATGTTTTGTGTGTTAAGTTAGTTTTTAGATTTGAGTTGCTAATTGATAATAACTCCAAGATGTTTATTATATTGTCAGTTGTTCTTTAAATAGCTGATATTCAGTTTTTTGTAACATTTTAGTGCTTTTAGTGTAATTCTTAGGGATTTGCAATGATGTTTTTCAGCTAATAAAACATATGCGATATTGGTTTTTAAGGTGTTTTAGGTTTTATTTAAACGGTTATAAAATTTTTATGGCTAACTACCGTTTTCCAGTTAGTTTCTTTTATTTTTGCTGCTGATGACGCGTAACTACATATTTCTAGTATTCCTATTTTTAACCACATTTACCTATTCACAAATAGGAGGTAGGTATACGTATCAATTCCTTAATTTGGTTTCTTCACCTAAGCAAGCTGCCCTTGGCGGTAAGTACGTTACCGGTTATAGTATGGATCCTACAGATGCTATGTTAAATCCTGCTGCTATCAATAGTGAGATGGATAACCAACTGTCTATAAATTATGTTAATTATATAGCAGATGTAAATTATGGGTCAGTAGCTTATGCTAAAGCATTTGGTCGGAATAGACAGATGTTTCACGCTGGAGTTACATATATAAATTATGGAAGGTTTGACGGGTTTGATGAGTTTGGAAATGAGACAGGAGATTTTGGAGCTGGTGAAGTTGCGATCTCAGTGGGTTATGCTTATACGATTCCTAATTCTAATTTTCATGTTGGGGCTAATGGAAAATTTATTTCCTCTAAATTAGAAGAATATACTTCTATCGGAGGGGCTCTTGATGTAGGTTTGATATATCATAATCCTGATACAAAATTTGATTTTGGTCTTTCAGTAAGAAACTTGGGAACACAGTTTACAACCTATGATGAAACGAGAGAAAATCTTCCTTTATCCGTAGATATGGGAATTGCACAAACATTAAAAAATGTCCCTATACGATGGAATTTAACATTAGAGAATTTACAGGTTTGGGATGTAGCTTTTAGAAATCCTGCTAGAGATATCACCGACTTAGAGGGTAATGTTGAAGCTGATGATCCAAGTTTTTTTAATAATGCTCTGCGTCATGTAGTAGTAGGATTAGAGTTTTTTCCCGAAAGTGGATTTAATGTTCGATTAGGATATAATTTTAGAAGATCAGAAGAATTAAGAATAGTTGACCAACGATCTTTTGCAGGATTAAGTGGTGGTTTTTCTCTGAAATTAGGAAAGTTTAGGTTCGCTTATTCCTATGCGCGTTACAATTCGGCAGCATCTTCAAGTACTTTTGGTGTCAACGTAAATTTACAATAGTGAATAAAAAAATTATCATTGCAATAGATGGGTATTCTTCTACTGGAAAAAGTACCGTAGCACGGCAACTTGCTAAAAAATTAGGATATATATACGTCGATACAGGTGCAATGTATCGTGCCGTTACCTTGTATGCCATGAAACAAGGATATATTGGCAGTGATCATTTTTATCAAGAAGCATTAGAAAATAGCCTTCCTTTAATACAAATAAAATTTGAAGTAAATCCTGAAACTGGACTGGCAGAAGTTGTTCTTAATGATAAAAACGTAGAAAAAGAAATTAGAACGCTTGGAGTATCTAGATTAGTAAGTCCTGTAGCCGCGGTATCGAAAGTTCGAAAGAAGTTGGTAGAACAACAGCAACTTATGGGCAAAGATAAGGGGATTGTCATGGATGGAAGAGATATTGGAACGGTAGTTTTCCCGGATGCCGAGTTGAAGTTGTTTATGACAGCAACGGCAAAGGATAGAGCAGAGAGAAGGTATAAAGAACTTGTAGAAAGAGGTGATCAAGTAACCTATGAAGATGTTCTTAAAAATGTAGTGAATAGAGATCATATAGACAGCACAAGGAAAGATTCTCCACTTCGCAAAGCGGAAGGCGCTATACAAATTGATAATTCTAATCTAACATTAGATGAACAATTTCAGCAGATTTTAGACCTTGCTCAAAATACTATTGAAAAAAATAACCAATAACTACTGATTTATTGACTTAAATCATTCGGTACTTTTTGTATCTCTTAGTTCGTAGAAAAACATCTTACCTTTGATGTATTCTATCAGTTCTTTTGGTTCGTCTTTTTCTTGTATCAAAAGAACTCTATTTAGGATTAAGGTTTTTTCTTTTACCGTATGTTTAAGAGGAATCGAAGTATCCGAAATGGCATACAACGGTGTTTCTTTAAGAATTTTATATTCCTTACCATTATTTAATACTACAGTTTTATTAGATTCGAAGATGATATTTGTTTTAGATAAAACTTGTCCATAGCCAGATATCCCAATCGCTAATGCAACTAAAAGTAAAATTGATCTCATATCAAAACCGGATTTGGTGAAGCGTAATTACGGTAAAGCCGTAAAATTAGTGATTTTATTTTTTTAAATCGCCAAATCTTGATAATTAACGAATGTTTAGAGTGTTTATCCTACTTTTATGACAAAAAAAAGATCTTCTTAAATAGTTAAGAAGATCTAATTATATATGATATCTAATATGTCTTATAGATTAGGTATGATCAATTCTTGATCTGGGTGGATTACGTCAGGATTTTTTAAAATATGCGTATTTGCCTCAAAAATTTCCTTGTATTTCATAGGATCTTTGTAATAATGCTTTGCAATTTTACTTAAAGATTCTCCACTTTTTACTGTATGTCTATGGTAAACAGAATTATCGGCTACATCTATATCTGCTTCAATATCTGATGGAGCTTCTCCACCGATTTCTTTAATCTTATCCCAAAGTTGGTTTTTTTCATATTGCGTGTTAGCAGTTCCTTTTACTTTAAGAACTCCATTCTCTTCAGTTACATCCCCGTTTTGAATATTTAATTCCTGTCCAAGATCTAAAACATCTTGATATTTTGCTTTAACCATAACTAAGTTGATTTAAAATTATTAATTAGATTTACTCAAATATAATAATTTATACAGTTGATTTTAGCATATATGAAGATTAAAAAAGAGGAAATAATCGACAAAATGCAGAATTTATCTATATTCGAATTGTTATAAAAATTAGTTACATGTTTCGAAAACGTTTCTACTACCTTATTCAACTTCAATATTTAGGTTTTAGATATCATGGTTGGCAAAAACAGCCTAACGTGAATACTTTGCAAAGGATGGTGGAACGTACTATTACGTATGTTTTAGATCATAAAGATTTTAAAGTTTTAGCAGCAGGAAGAACAGATGCCAAGGTATCTGCCAATGAAGCGTATATAGAGTTGTTTGTGGATCATAAGCAACTAGAGTTAAAAGATTTCTTTGTACTGTTCAATCAAAATTTACCCCAAGATATTAGAGCTTTGAGTATACAAGAGACAGATGAGAATTTTAATATCATACAACATCCCAAGATCAAAGAATATGTGTACTTATTCTCATTCGGAAAGAAATTTCATCCATTTTCTGCACCTTTTATGTATAATGTAATAGAAGATCTGGATATCGAGAGTATGATGCAGGCAGCAACCTTGTTCGAGGGTAAGCACAATTATAGATCTTATTGCCATCGTCCTAATGAGAATACAATCGTTCATGGAGAAATTTTAGTTTGTGAGATTACAAAGAATGATTTGTATACGGCTAATTTTTTTCCAAATACAAGTTATATGTTAAGGGTTAAAGGTGTTGGTTTTAAAAGAAATCAAATACGATTGATGATGGGGGCTCTATTAGATTTAGGAAAGGGTAAAATTGATTTAGAATTTATAAAAAACACATTGGATCCCAATCATGAGAAAATAACATTAGAACACATTGTTCCTGGTTCTGGTTTGATATTAAATTCTGTGGAGTTACAGGAATAAAATATTTGAATACATTATTAGGTGGTGATGCATAGTTTTACAAAAAATATGTGATTAGATGAAAGTAATATCAACAAATATCGGAGAACCTCAAACCATATCTTGGAGAGGAAAAGAAGTAAAAACAGGTATTTATAAGTATCCTGTGGATGAACCTATTTTTTTAGATAAAGAAGATGTGAAGGGTGATCATGTGATTGATAGAAGAGTTCATGGAGGTGTAGACAAAGCTTGCTACTTATATGCTGCAGAGCATTACCCTTATTGGAAAGAGAAGTATCCAGATCTCGATTGGAATTATGGTATGTTTGGCGAAAACCTTACAGTTTTGGGATTAGATGAGCGCATTATAAACATCGGAAGCATATATAATCTTGGTGAAGCTGTGGTTCAGGTAACGCAACCAAGACAACCTTGTTATAAATTGGGAGTTCGTTTTGGAACTCAAACTATTTTGAAACAATTTATACAAGCATTAATGCCAGGCGTATATGTAAGAGTATTGACTGCCGGTTTGGTTAAAAAAGATGATGTTTTGATTCCACAAGAACTACATACAGAAGGAGTTTCTATTCAGGATATGTACAAACTTTTTTATGACCAGAATTCTCATGAAGCTTTGGCCAAAAAGGCAATCGATGATCCTTTCGTTACTACAAACAATAAAAAAAATATCCTAAACCGCTACGGAAGCTCAATTTCTAAATAGTATATGGATGTTCGGAGAACCAAGAATCTGATTATTGGAGCGGGACCTTCAGGTCTGGCAGTAGCAGGACGTTTTAGAAAACAAAATATTCCTTTTGAGATCATCGAGCAAACTGATAAAATAGCTTGGAGTTGGCATAACCATTATGATCGATTGTTACTACATACGGTAAAAGAGCTTTCTCATTTACCATACTTGGAGTTTCCGGTAGACTATCCTAGATATGTACCTAAAGCTAAATTAGCAGCATATTATGAGAAGTATGCAGAACATTTTGATATTCGACCTTGTTTTAATACCACTGCAAATTCAGTAAAAAAAGAAGAAGACTATTGGGGCGTTGATACGAATAATGGTTCATACAAGGCTCATAATGTTATTATTGCCACAGGAATAAATAGAACTCCATTTATACCGATTTGGGAAAATCAAAGTGATTTTCTGGGAGCTATCATGCATAGCAGGAATTATAAGAACGCTTTGCCGTTTAAGGGGAAAAAGGTATTGGTTGTAGGTATGGGGAATACAGGAGCTGAGTTAGCATTAGATCTTAGTAAGCATGATATAGATGTTAGTATATCCGTACGAAGTCCGTTATTAATTGTTCCTAGAGATATCAATGGACGTCCAGTACAGATTACTGCTAAAAAATTGGAGAAACTACCCTTTGGATTAGGAAGATGGATTGGAAAGCAAGTTCGAAAAATTGTCATTGGAGATCTTTCTAAACACGGAATCTCTATTTCTAAAAAAGATCCAATTGATCATCTTAAGCAAACAGGTAAAACGCCAGTAATTGATCTCGGTACCGTAAGACAAATTAAATCTGGAAAAATAAAAGTGGTAGGAGATATCAATTCCTTTTATGAAAAAGGTGTAAAGCTTAGAGACGGAACTAAAATAAGTGTTGATGTTGTGATCTTAGCAACTGGATATCGTGCTAAGGTTGAGCAGTTTATTGAAAACACGGATGGTTTATTAGATTCATACGGAGTTCCTAAGAATGTAATAGGAACAGGGATTCATCAAGGTTTGTATTTTGTTGGTTTTGATAATTATAAACTTGGCGGAATATTAGGAACTGTTGTTAATGATTCTAAGATCATAGCAGATGATATTTTTAGAAAGAGTATATAGTTTTTCACGGTTTACGGTGTTTTATGTTTTCTAGTTATACATGAAATTTGATTTTTGAAAATCAGTATAAAATGAAGAACAAATTCATACTTATAGCATTCTTTTTTATTGGGTATGTTTCAATCGCTCAAAAATATTTTAAGCCCTTTGTTGATTTTTACGGTGATAATTTAGTAGTGGACAACTTTCCTGCTATTTCTGACGATGGATCACATTATTTAATAGAATATAGTCAATATTCCTGTTGCGTATCTACCGAAACAAAGCTACAAAAGATTAGCGCTAAAGATGGAAGGGTTTTAGATGAAATTATGTTATATCCAGGAGAAGAAGCAACAGAACTTTTAGTTCACGATTTAGAAACAGCTTATAAGAAGGTGCAAAAGCTTTTGAATGAAGATAACTACCGAACGTTGAAAGAAATCACGAAGTTTAATCATCTTAATGATATCAATAATAAACATAAGATTACTTTTACTCTCGAGGATCAAAAGTATACAAGTGATAAAATTCATCTTCGTAGAATATCATCTCATGGTTTTTGTTGTAATGGAGGTACAGATATAAATGAGAACTGCCAGTTATACCAAAGTATTGTAAATGTTTGGTTTTCTAAAGAACATAATCTTTTACTTATAGAATCTGGTATTATTCATGGAATGGATGGTTGTGATCAAGGTCCTTTTTATCAGCTAATTTCGATAACAGATCATTAACTACTAGGCTGATTCTTTTTCTAAAATGGCAAGTGCTAATTTAATCGTATTGTAATCCATAGCTTGTTCAAAATGCTCGAAGTAGGGTTTTAATGTATCCGGATTATCCAACGCTTCTTTCGCAACTCTTACAGCTTTCACATCTTCTTTAGCTACGAATGCATGGAGATCTATATCTTCTCCGTCATTAAATAATTTCATGATATGAGAAAAAATGGTGGACTGCGCTAGTTTTCTTACTTCAGAAATTTCTTCAATAGATAGACCTTGTTGATATAAAGTTAGAGTTTCTTTAAATGAGTTTCCTTTATTTTTAGCCGGCTTTTTTTTCTTTTTTGTTTTTTCGGATGAATAATCAATGATAGCTTTAATAAATTGATATCCATAATTTTGCATTTTCAATCTACCCACACCGCTGATTTGCATAAATTCTTCATCACTCATCGGTCTTATTTTTTCCATTTCTTTAAGCGATGCATCGTTAAAGATTTGATAAGCAGGAATACCAGCTTCCTTTGCCAGTCGCAGTCGTAGTTCTCTTAATTTGTCGAATAATGTATTTGCTGTTCGCTGTTTCGTTTGTTGTGCAGCAGTTTCTTTAATTTTTTCAAATTCTGCTAAATTCGCCAAACTTACTTTTTCACCTTCAAACAATACCTTTTTTGAAAGTTGGGTGAGTTTAAGTTTGTTATTTTGGTGAAAGGCGATTTCGAGATATCCTTGATTGATTAACTGAATGATATATTGTTGCCAATCTTGCCATGATATATCATTGGCAATTCCGTAGGTCTTTAGATGTTGATATCCTTTATCAATTACCACAGCATTCTGAGCACCTCTAAGAACATCAATAATAGTTCCCATAGGTTCTTCTTCTTTTATTCTAACTACTGTAGATAGTGCTTTTTGAGCAATTATGGTTCCATCTATGAAACTCGGAGGATTTTTACAAACATCGCAATTACCGCAATCTTCTTCAATCAATTCGCCAAAATAACTTAACAGTATTTTTCTTCTACAACTTAAAGAATCAGCATATTGCTTCATTCTATCTAGTTTTGCCATCTGTACTTCATGATTACCAGATGTTGTGGCAAATTTTTGTAATTGAATAACATCTGCAAAACTATGAAAAAGTAGGGTAGAAGATGGTAATCCATCTCGACCGGCACGACCAATTTCCTGATAATACCCTTCTATGTTTTTAGGTAAATTGTAATGAATCACCCAACGAACATTAGATTTATCGATTCCCATTCCAAAAGCAATGGTAGCACAGACTATATGTGTTGTATCATTTATAAAATTCTCTTGTACTAAAGCTCTTTTTTCATGTGCAATACCTGCGTGATATGCTTCAGCTTTAAAACCTTGATTTTGGAGTTTTTCCGCAAGCATTTCGGTAGTTTTTCTACTCAAGCAATAGATAATACCTGCTTCTTCAGTTTTATCTTCCAGAAAGTCAAATATTTGTTCTATTCTTTTATTTCCAGGACGAACTTCTAAACTAAGGTTTTTTCGATCAAAAGATGCTAAAAACAATTTGGCATTAGGAATGTTTAATTGTTCGCAGATATCTTTCCTTGTTGCCTTGTCTGCGGTAGCGGTAAGTGCTATAATTGGAACATCATTAAAACGTTTTTTCAGATATCCCAGTTGGGTATAAGCAGGTCTAAAATCGTGTCCCCATGCCGAAATACAATGTGCTTCATCAATTGCGATTAAACTGATTTCTATCTGAGAAAGAAGATTGTCTATAAAACTTAAGCTCTCTGGAGCTATGTATAGTAATTGAATTTGCTTTTCTTGAAGTTTAGTATAAATTTCTTGTTGTTCATCTTCATTCTGACTACTATTTACATAGGCAGCTTGTATACCGTTTGCTTTTAATCCATCCACTTGATCTTTCATTAAGGCAATCAAAGGCGAAATAACCAAGGTAACTCCTGGAAGTAAGAGAGCAGGTAATTGATAACAAATAGATTTTCCTCCACCAGTAGGCATAACAACCATGTTGTCATTACCAGAAAATATGGAGTTTACAATATCTTCCTGTAATGGTCTGAAACTGTCATACCCAAAATACTCTTTGAGCGTGGCGTAAATTTGTTCTTTTTCTGGCATAGTTACAAAGAACGGAAAAAGGTAGTAAACCTAAACTTTCGAAACTAAAGTTTATAAACTATTTCTCAATTCTAAACATGCTGATCTAATAAAATGGCATTGCCATCAGGATCTGTTAGTACTACACTTGCAGGGCCTTTAGAATCTTCATCAGCTTCTTTTTGCAGTGGGATACCTTTATTTTTTAAGTGTTTTTGAATTTCTCTAACATCATCAAAGTTTTCTAGAGTACTTGCATTATGATCCCAGCCTGGATTGAAAGTGATGATATTATTTTCAAACATTCCTTGAAACAGACCAATTAAGGTGGTTTCGTTTTTCATAATGAGATAGTTTTTTTCCAGACTTCCGGCAAAAACTTCGAATCCTAAGTTTTCATAGAATTCTTTGGAAACATTAATATCTTTTACACTTAAACTAATTGAAAAAGCGCCTAATTTCATATCTATATGGTTTGGTTGTTATGTTATAAATGTAAAGAAATTTTAGTTTAACTGGTTACAACACTCATTTGAAACTTAAATGCTTGTAATTAAATGGGATTTGTAGTTAGAAATAATTTTATTGAGTTAGCTAGGTTTCTCTTACATCTGATATAAAGTCTCTTTGATACTGTGTTTTGATAAATTTTACACTTTGTTACTACTATTTTTTTCTATCAATTCCTGAATTTCGGATTCAAGTCTCTCATAATTTTCTTTATTGGCTTGTTCTTTTGTAATTATAATTTCTTTTCCTTCTTTATCAGTAAAAGTTGATGGAATTTTTGCTCCCGAAGAAAAATTAATTATTTCATTATCTGTAGCTATCAAGTAATTTGTTGGATATCCCATAATATGTCTAAAACCAGAAATATCGATTGTATGTGGATCAGGATGTTTTTCTTGAGAGGGAACTAAAACTATATCTTTATTATAATCAGGCGCAAGTTTTTCTAAATCCGATTGAGTATCCCAAAATAGAAGTACAAAATCTACTTGATTACTATACTTTTCAACTATTTTATTTAATGCTGTAACTTCGAATTTACATGCGGCACACCAAGATGCTGTCACCTGTAAGAAAAGAGGTTTTTTTCTTTTAGCCGTATTGTAAATATCTTTATTAATGGATTTAAATTTATAATCTTTAATAAAACTGTTCAAAATAGTTTGCTTAATCGAGTCATCATATTTTAATGCATTTTCATTATCATTTTTGTCCCAATATTTTTGAGAATCTTCAATATATTGTTTTATGAATTTTTCAGATTGTGCAAATGATTTTTTCTGAATTTTCGTTTCAGACTCCTCTTTTTTTGAATTTTTACAAGAATAAAATATTGTAATTGTTAATACTAATAGAAATATTTTTTTCATAGTTTTTAGTTTTATAATTCAGAATTCTTTAGAATAAATTATTATACTTCGCTCTAGTTCTTTAAATTTAAAACTAATTGTTGACTCAAATCGCCTAAATTTAAGTCATTGCCTTTTTGGTTGGGTGAATAGCCTTTTGATAGTCCAAAAAGAATAGTTCTTTTAACTAATTCAGGTTCAATAATAAATGGATTATCGTACATACAAGATTTTTCTCCATTTATACTATGTCTGAAATTTGCGAATAGTTTTTGTCCATTATATTCTTCAGAAATAATTAAAAGCATAACACCATAAAAATCACCTTTAACCATCCACCTATATTGGTGGTTATTAACTATAATTCTTCGAGACTTTTTTTTAGGAAATGCCATTTTTTTAATAATGCACAACATTTATTATAAGTGTCATAGCAAGGCAAAATGTTACCTTACTCTTTGATAAAATTTTACATATGTTATTAATTTTGTAAATATTATTCCTTTTGCATGACGCGACTTAATGTGTTATCTAATTTTTCTTTTACCAAATCACCTAAAGATATCACTAATATTTTTTTATCCCAGTCATCCCAAGTAATAGAAATTAATCTTTCAAAATTCATAATATCAGTATGAAAAAGAGTACCGTCAAATTCTTCATACGTTTCTTTTATTTTCACTCTTTTTCCTAGCTTCTGAATTATGCTTTTTTTACTTAATTCCGAGTAAGGAGAAAGTCTTTCGAGATGTAAAGAAAAAGAGGTGATTTTTTCATTTTTAATTCTGAATCGAGATCCATCTTTATACCCGATCCAACCACCTTCATTTATAACTGCTTCAATTCTTTCTTTAAGGGTAAATTCAATTTCTTTTCCATTAATTAAAACAAAAGTTTTATCATCTTTCCATATCCTGCCTTCTGTCTTCTTAGGGTATGTTTCAAGTCCAGTTAAAATGACTTCATCTAGCCTTAATTCATTAACACTATCCCCAATTTTATGTCTAGATAGGGTAATTTCAAATACACTTATTTTATTGTTAAATAAAACTTTAGGATTGCTGATTAGTTCTAAGTCAGCTTGTTTTTTCGATTTAAATATTTTTTTTAGTATTCTCAATTACTACAAATAACGTTTAATATATGTGTCGTAGAAAGGCAAAATGTTACCTTATTTTTTGACTTTTCTGTGAATTGGTAGCTAGCTTTCAATTTTGCAGCTATTGCACATTATTGAAACTACGCAAACCAATCTATTCATCAACTTGTTGCTATAATTCTAATATATTTTATTGAAGCACGTTTTCAGTTTCTTTCTATAACGATTGTTTTACCAATCATATCTCCTAAACGTTGATGTTTTTTACTGTACTTTATTGTCAAAATACCAACCAAACCTAGAGGCCACATGTCAATCATGTCAGCGCAATGTCGCAAAAGGGATTGCGAAAATTTTATTTTTCCGCCATTTTCATTGACTACTTTCAACTTTAGTAATAGATTCCCAATAGTACTTTGGAATAATGTCTCAGGAATAATCATGACAATTATCCAAAGTCCGATAAAAAATATCCAACCATAATCAAATTCATAGGTTCTTACAACAGTTTTTTCTCCGAATAGAGATAAAGAGGACCAGAATAAACCAAACCATATTGTATAGTCAATCAACCCCGCAGTTATTCTTTTAATTAAAAAATATTTTGGCATATTGTACTCTTGGATTTATAATTTAACGTGCTGCAATGTTGAGTATACTTATTCCTCAAACAAAACCGCCATGGATATTGGTGGGATAGAGATGGAATTTTTCATCATTTCTTTACCTTCAAAATCAAAATCATCACCTAGAACTGCTACACGCCAGAAACCTTCTAACATGTAAGTTAAACGCTCTGGTTTGGCATTGTAGATCACATAAATATTTTTCCATTTATCACCATTGGCATGATTGCTGATTTTATAACTAATCAATCCTTTAGAGTCTTTTACAAAGGTTAGTTTTTCTCTTACTTCATCCGCAGTATTCATTCTAAAAGCTGGGTGCTCTTTTCGTAATCGGATTAGATTTTTGTAATAGTCAACAACATCAGCATTGTTGCTTTTCCAATTCCAATCGATCTGATTAATACTATCGGGTAAATTATAAGAATTATGCTCTCCGTTTTTAGTACGCAACATTTCGGACCCAGCATGCATAAAGGCAATTCCCTGAGAGGTCATAACGATAGCATTGGTAAGTTTTTGCATTGCAACCAATTCTTCATCCGTAGCATCTTCTCTGGAAATTTTTAGTTTATCAAAAACGGTATGATTATCATGACAAGAAACATAAGAAACCGATTGCCAAGGCTCATTAGTCCACGGAGCTTTCGAGTAATTTACTTTGTCGTAAGCAATTTGTGGATGTTGAATAGCTCCTACAATCCCCATTTTTACAGATTCTTCGGTGTTTTTAGCCCCACTTACAAAACCAGTACTTTTTTCTTCAAAAACAGATCCTTTTAAACCATCTCTAAGGTCATCACTAAATGCAGAAACTTCAGGCATTTCTAAAGTATTTTTTTTCAGTGCTCTTTTTTCGATCGGTAGAGGAGAATCACCTGCTGTCCAACCTTCGCCATAAATAAATATGTTCGGGTTTACTGATTTTACATTTTTAGCAACTTTATTCATAGTTTCGATATCATGTATTCCCATTAGATCAAAACGAAAACCATCTAAGTGATATTCTTTTGCCCAAAACGCTACCGATTCGGTGATATACTTTTGCATCATTATGCGATCCGATGCTGTTTCGTTTCCGCAGGCAGACGCATCAGAAAATTTACCATCTTCCCACTGGCGGTAATAATATCCAGGAAGCTCTAAATTAAAATTCGAGTTTTCTGTTCTTCCAGTATGGTTATAAACGACATCCAAGATGACACCAATTCCATGATCATGAAAAGCTTTGACCATTTGTTTAAATTCCTTGATTCTTACTTCAGCTTTAAAGGGATCGGAAGAAAAAGATCCTTCGGGAACATTATAGTTTTGCGGATCGTATCCCCAATTAAATTGTGGAGTATCTAATTTTGTTTCATCGATAGAGTAGTGGTCATACGTGGGTAATAGGTGGACATGAGTAATACCTAATTCCTTTAAATGATCAATTGCAGTACTTACATTTTCTGGTCCTTTGGTTCCTTTTTCCACCAATCCTAAATATTTTCCTGGTTTGCTAGACCCAGATTGCGGATGAATTGTCATATCTCTGATATGTAGCTCATAGATTATAGCCTCATTTGGGCTTTTTATGGTTGGACCTTTATCTTCACTCCATCCTTCGGGATTTGTAGCATCAAAGTCTAATACCATTCCTCTTTTACCGTTCACACCAGTGGCTGTAGCATAAATACCTGGAGTTTCTTCTAACCAATTCCCTTTATGCATGATTTGATAGGTGTAATAGGTACCATTTAGATCTTTGTAGATTTTGGTACTCCAGATACCGGTTTTTACATCAAGATCTAAAGAAATGCTTTCTAATGCAGAACCTCCGTCACCATTTTGGAATAAGTGTAATTGAGCTTTTTCCGCAATAGGAGACCAAATCTTAAAAGTAGTAGTCTCTTTGGTGTAATCAATCCAAAGATTTGTTTCTGAAGGAGTGGGGTATTCCTCAAAACTGGAATAGGTTATATTTTTTTCTGTGCATGAGATACTACAAGATATAACAAAAAGGTATAAAAATATACGTTTCATTTACTGGTTTGTTTATTAGAGAAAGAATCATCTTAAGTGCCAATCTAATTAGATCGATATACTTAATCCCATCCTAACTACTGCTGGTTGATTAATTGGTTAAATGGTTATTATAAGAATTAAGAGTAATGTAAATTATGAAAATAAATCAGAACTTAAATATCGATCTCCACGATCACAAATAATGGCTACTAAAACACCGCTTTCTAAGGTTTCTGCTAGTTTTAAAGCTGCTGTTACAGATCCACCACTACTCATCCCAGAAAATACACCTTCTTCTTTAGCCAATCTTTTCGCCATTTCCGTTGCTTCTTCCTGGCTTACTTCGATTACTTGATCTACTTTCGAAGGATTAAATATTTTAGGAAGGTATTCTTTTGGCCATTTTCTAATTCCTGGAATTCTAGATTCATCAGTGGGTTGCACTCCTACAATCTGAACATCTTTAGATTGCTCTTTGAGATAAGTAGAAGTTCCCATAATTGTTCCTGTAGTACCCATAGAGGATACAAAGTGTGTAATTTGCCCATCTGTATCTTTCCATATCTCTGGACCAGTAGTCTTGTAATGAGCTTTCCAGTTATCATCATTGGCAAATTGATTCAGCATGATATACCCTTCGTTTTTTACTTTGGCTTCAGCATAATCACGTGCACCTTCAATCCCAACATCCTGAGAGGTAAGCGTTACTTTTGCTCCATAAGCCCTCATGGTTTGCACACGTTCTTTCGTAGAGTTTTCGGGCATTACCAACTCAATATCCAACTTAAAAATACCAGCAATCATCGCTAAGGCAATACCAGTGTTTCCACTAGTAGCTTCGATAAGTTTAGAAGATTGATCAATATCTCCGCGGTCTAGAGCAGACTTAATCATATTATAAGCCGCACGATCTTTGACGCTTCCGCCAGGGTTGTGACCTTCTAATTTTAGATATAATGTAATATTTGGATTTTTTATTAAGGAAGTAGCTTTTACCAAAGGCGTGTTTCCTATGAGGTCTAAAATGCTATGGGACATTAAATAACTTTTTTGATCTTTATTTCTGAAGTATTTGAGATAATTGAGTTTTCTGGTACCGAGGATGTAATCCAGGCATTACCACCAATGGTACTATTAGCACCAATCACAGTACTACCACCAAGGATAGTAGCATTGGCATAAATCGTAACATTATTTTCTACTGTAGGATGTCTTTTTACATTTCGTAGTTTTCTATCTACATATAAGCCTCCCAAAGTAACTCCTTGATAAATTTTTACATTATCTTTTATGATAGCTGTTTCACCTATTACAATACCCGTTGCATGATCAATAAAGAATGATTCTCCAATCTCCGCACCAGGATTAATATCTGTTCCTGTAAGTCTATGAGAATATTCGGTCATCAATCTTGGTATTAATGGTAGGCCAAATTTTAATAATTCATGACTTAATCGATAAATAGCAATGGCGTAAAATCCAGGATAAGCAAGATACACTTCCTCTATAGAATTAGCTGCAGGATCACTTTTCATAAAAGAATCTGCATCTTTGTTTAGTTTTTCTAATATTTCTGGTAGTTTCTCTAAATAGGATTGCCAAATTTTACTACAAGGTTTTTCAGTTTCCCAACAGGCAAGATCAACTAGCTCCTCGAAAGTTTTTTCGAGAATATCTATATTCTTTTCTACTTCTGTATCAGAATCGAATAAAGTGTAGAAAAGAAGATTAGTAAAATACTCTGTTCTTTCTTTTAATTTTAGTTTTAGATTAGGATTCTTTTTCTGCTCCTTAATCTTAGCTATAACCTGATCTTTTTCTTTAGTCATTGTGCCTGTTTTGAAAAGTCTAGTAAATATATAGAATAAAGAAATAGAGAAGTCCTAATTCTTTGTAAATACTTACATTTTTTACGGAATTATAACATCTCGCTTCAAAAATTCCGATTTATACATAAAATTACGTTAAACTTAGTGATGGCTTATAGATTTTAGTAATTTTAAATGCCAAACTTTATATATGAATACGATACCAAAAACCGCTTTTGAGTTTCTAAAAGATCTAAAAAAGAATAATCACCGTGATTGGATGCAAGAACATAAAAAGCGATATCAATCTAATGAGAAGGAACTAAAAGCTTTTTATGCTGCAGTTGTAGATAGATTAAATGAAGAGGATGAAATAGAAAAAACAAAAGTTTTTAGAATTAATAGAGATATTCGATTTAGTAAAGATAAGACACCTTATAATGTACATCGAAGTGTAAGTTTTAGTCGTGCTGGAGCGCATAGACGTGGTGGTTATTATCTTAGATTAGAACCTGGAAATTCCCAGATGGCAGGTGGTTTTTTTGGTCCAGAACCTAAAGATTTACTACGTATAAGAAAGGAATTTGAAATGGATGATCAAGAAATTCGTGAGATTTTATCTAATGCAGAGTTTCAAAAAGCGTTTGGAGGGTTTAATACAGATTATCAGGTAAAAACTGCACCAAAAGGTTTTAGTAAAGAACATCCTGCGATTGATTTGATAAAGAATAAGTCCTTTTTTGTTACCAAGAGCTTTACGGATAAAGAAGTCTTTTCAGAAGGTTTTTTAGATAATCTTACATATCATTATAGACTTTTACGACCTTATTTCGACTATATGAGTGATGTATTGACAACGGATCTAAATGGCGTTTCTCTGTTAAAGTAATTCGTGTAATTTTTTACCAGTATTTGCGACTATTAAGATCGAATTTTAACCACAACATAAATCAACAAAATCTTAAAAAAATGAAAAGAATAGCAATAAATGGGTTTGGGCGCATCGGTAGAGCTGCACTAAAAGTAATAATGGACCAGCCTGAATTAGAAATAGTCGCTGTGAATGACTTAATGACTATTGAAAATGCACAGTATTTATTAAAATACGATAGTGTATATGGAATTTATGATAAGGAGGTAACAATCGAAGGTGATTCTTTGATAATAGCTGGTCAAAAAGTTAAATATTTGACACAAAGAGATCCAGAATTACTTCCTTGGAAAGAACATAACATTGATGTTGTTATCGAAAGTACAGGTTTTTTTACCAATAGAGAAGATGCAGAAAAGCATATTAAAGCAGGAGCAACCAATGTTGTTATTTCGGGACCAACGAAAAGTAAAGATACACCCACTGTAGTGCATGGAGTGAATACAGAAGATGGTAAAACGGCTATATTTTCTTGTGCTAGTTGTACCACAAATAATATTAGTCCTGTTGTAGAAATTTTAGGTAGAACAATAGGAGTAAAGAAAGCTATCCTGAACACTATTCATGCCTATACAGCATCTCAAACTTTGGTAGATGCACCATCGAAGAAAAATCCGAGAATGGGAAGAGCAGGAGCAGTAAATTTAACGCCGACTACTACTGGAGCTGCTATAGCCACTACAAAAGCTTTACCACAATTTGAAGGTAAGTTTGATGGAATAGCAGTAAGAACACCTGTTCCTGTAGGTTCTGTAAGCGATGTTACATTTATTGCAGAAAGAAATACAACTGCAGAAGAGATCAATAAAATACTAGAAGAAGAAGCCAAAACTGATAGATATTTGAAGGTATTGGATGTTACCTATGAACCTATAGTTTCTTCCGATATACAAATGAATCCTTATGCATCTACGGTAGATGCTTCTATGACTAGAGTAGTAGATGGAGATTTAGTGAAAATTATGATCTGGTACGATAATGAATGGGGATTTACAAACCAGATGATCAGACAGATATTGGAGTTATAATATTAGAATTTGATACAAACCAAAGTATGAAGACTTTTGTTTGTAATAATTTTAACACAAACTAAACTTTCGTATTATATTTTTGAGATCTTATTGGCACCACCAAAGGGTTTAATGCCATATTATTTTTAAAACATAAAATTTAATACGAAAGTTTTTTTTATGAAGTTATGGATTAGTGTATGCCTTTTCTTCTTGCTAGGACAGCAGACTTTTTCTCAAGAGGTAAATAGTTCAGAAAAGAAATCATTTTTAGTGGGTACTACGGAAGAAGGTATGACTATTGATGGTAAACTTGATGAAGCTATCTGGAAAAAGCTGACACCTGCCAAAGACTTCATGCAATATTTTCCTAATGATTCTTTACCTGCCGCAGCACAAACAGAAATATATATGTGTACGGATCAAAAGAATCTTTACATAGGTATTAAATGCTACGCAGCAGGAAACGATTGGAGAGTAGAATCTCTTAGACGAGACTATCGTGCTGGAGGTAATGATAATATTACCTTGATTTTTGATACTTTCGATGATCAAACAAATGCTTTTTATTTTGGTATCAATCCAGAAGGGGTTTTGAGAGAAGGAACCATAAGTAATGGTGGTAATGTCATTCAGGATTTTTCTACTTCATGGGATAATAAATGGAGAGGTAATGCCCAAAAGTATGATGGGTATTATACTGCAGAACTAGAGATTCCATTTAGTACGTTTAGGTATCCAACACCTTCAAAAAAATGGGGTTTTACGTCGTATAGATTTGATACGCAATCTAACGAAATAAGTGTATATCCAGGTACACCAAGAAATCAGATTGTTTTCACTTTAGCATATCCAGCAGAGATGATTTGGGAGGATGATTTAACGACAAAAAGTAGTGCGATATCATTAATACCATTTGTTTCTTCAGGAATTAATAAAGACTACGAAGACGGAACACCTACGGATCAGATTTTTGAAATAGGAGGAGATGCAAAGATTGGGTTGACGCCTGGATTAAATCTTGATTTAACCGTGAATCCTGATTTTTCACAGGTAGAAGTGGATACACAAATTACAAATCTAGATCGTTTTGAGATTTTTTTTCCCGAAAGAAGGCAATTCTTCTTGGAAAATGCAGATTTGTTTGGACAGTTCGGTTTTTCAAATATCAATCCATTTTTTTCCAGACGTATTGGAGTTGCTCAAGATGTTGTTACAGACGAGTTAGCTCAGAATAGAATTTACGGAGGACTTAGAATTAGCGGGAAACTGGATCCAAAGACACGTGTAGGTCTACTAAATATGCAAACCGAGGCCCGCAGCAGTCAGGGAATTCCAGCGACCAATTTTGGAGTTGCAGTAGCACAGAGAAAGATCGGTGTACGTTCTAATATAGGCGTTATTGCGGTTAATAAACAAGCAATAGACTTTGATCAAAACCTTGATACTTTGGATATCAATAGATATAATCGAATGATAGGATTGGACTACAATTATTCTACTAGAAGTAATACTTGGTTTGGGAAGAGTTTTGTTCACGGCACTTTTTCACCAGATACAGATCTCGCAATCGCCCAAGGATCTACTCTAAATTATAATACAAGAAAATTTGGAGCCTTGTGGAGACATGAGTATGTGCATGAAGATTATAATGCAGAAGTTGGATTCGTACCTAGAACGAATTATTTCCGGATCAGTCCTAGCGCAGAGTTACGATATTATCCGCAAAACGATTTTTTGAATAATCATAATTATAGTGTATCTGGAGATGTTTTTTGGAGACCTGAATTTGGAAAAACGGACCATTTCTTTTCAGTAGGTTGGGGAGGAGAATTATCCCAACGTTCTAACTTTGGATTTAATCTAAATCATAGTTATGTTTATTTATTCGATCCATTTGATCCTACGGGTACAGATTCTACTGAATTAGCAGCTGATCAAGATTTTTCTTGGGTTAGTTTTACTGGAAATTATAGGAGTGATAGGAGAAAGGTATTTAGTTGGAATCTTAGTCCTTACATTGGTGAATATTTTAACGGGTGGCGTTATGGTACTCGTGGTGGTTTTAATGTTCGTTTTCAGCCCAAAGGCTTTTTCTCTTTAAATTATGCAGTGAATGTATTTGATTTACCACATTTGGAGGGTACTCGTGAGACCTACCTTATTAGTCCAAGAATAGATTATACACTGTCTAAAAGTTTATTCACTTCAGTTTTTGTGCAGTACAACTCGCAAAGTGATAATACCAATATCAATGCTCGAATTCAGTGGAGATTTGCTCCAGTTTCTGATCTTATTCTTGTTTATACGGATAATTATTTTACAGGAAATGATGCTAGTCCAGCGGATCGTTTTGCCTTTGATATACGAACAAGATCTATTGTGCTTAAAGTTACTTACTGGCTTAATTTATAAGAAAAAGGTCGATTATTAAAACCAACCTTTTCCATACACTAAAACATTGTTTATATTAAATCTGGCTTAGTCCACCATCGACTTCTAATTCTACACCATTAATATAAGAAGCATCTTCTGAAGCTAGGAATAATGCTGATTTAGCAATTTCTTCAGAAGTTCCGAATCTTCCTAGTGGTACTTGTTCTGCAAAACTTTTTCCCATTTCTTCAATTACATCTTCTGATAGTCCCATTTTTCCATAAATCGGAGTTTCAATAGGTCCAGGAGCAATCGCGTTTACTCTAATTCCTCTGGATTTCACCTCAGAGGTAAGTACTCTTTGATATGCACGCAAGGCACCTTTAGAAGCGGAGTATATTCCATATCCCTCAAAACCTTTTTGATGTACAATGGAATTGGTAAATAAAATCGTACCTCCATCATTAATATGTGGTAGCGCTTCTTTAGCAGCGATAATAGGTCCTTTGACATTAATATCGAATATTTCGGTATAATGATCCACTGTAATATCAGTTGTTGGAGTAGGAGGTGCGATTCCAGCATTTAGAAATAAAACATCTATTTTACCATATTTGTTTGTCGCTTCCTGAATAAGATGTTTATTATCTTCTGGTTTAGAAACATCAGCTTTCACAGTGATGAAATCTCCTTCTAATTCTTTAGCAACTTCGTCTAAAGCCTCTTGTCGTCTTCCAGATACAACTACTTTAGCTCCTTCTTGTAAGTATAATTTTGCGGTTGCTAATCCAATACCACTGTTTGCTCCTGTAATTACGGCTACTTTGTTTTCTAATTTTTTCATTTTTTTAGTTCTATTTTATTAATGATTAAATGTTATTTATAATTTCTGTTGCTTTTGCGATTACCTGTTCTGCATCTGCCATAATCTGATCAGAATTAATAAACTCTATATCAGTAATTCCAAGAAAATTCAGGAAGGTCTTCATATATCCTGTTACATGATCCACACCAGTTCCAAGTTTTGTTCCGCCAGTTGTAATGATTACATATGCTTTTTTGTTTTCTAAAAGTCCTACAGGACCATTTTCGGTATACTTAAAGCTAATACCAGCACGGGAAATAAGGTCTATGTAAGCTTTTAATCCCGCTGTGACCCCAAAGTTGTACATGGGAACAGAAAAGATATAAGTATCTGCTTTTGAGAATTCTGAAGCTAAAATATTCGAGGAAGCTACGGCTTCTCTTTGAGTAGATGTTTGCTGATCTTCTGGTGTAAAGTATGCCGTAACGCTGTCTTCATTGCCCAGTGTTACTAGTTCATCATAATATACATCTCTTTTTAGGGTGCTGAATTGTTCGGATTTTTCAAGTTTCTCTTGTAAAACATCTGCTAGTTGTCGGCTAATGGACGTTTGTTCCCTTGGACTACTGTCTATTCTTAATAATGCTTTCATTTTATTGTTTTATTTGAAACGATCGTTTCAAATTAGGTTAAAAAAAATTATTTAAGTACTGATAATATTGTATGTATCAGGTTTTCAAGTTCTTCTTTGTTTGTGTTTAAAATTCCTGTCATTCTTAATCCCTGGATCGAAGAGTACAAATACAATGCGTATTGTGTGGCTGTTTGGTCTTCATTAATGATCTTTTCCATTTGACCATTATGCACTACATCTTCAAGAAATGCCATCATTTGTTCCTGATTTTGTTCCATAAAGGAACGAATTAATGGTTCTTGATTCGCCATTTCGGACTTACAGTTAACAATTAGGCATCCTTTATGGTCCTTATCTTCAATAATATCGCTTATATACCAACAAAATATAGACTGTAATGCGTCTAAAGCATTTTGATTTTGAACAATTTCTTTGCCCATTTTCTTGTTACCGTTATTACGGTAAAAAGACAATACTTCCATAAACATACCAAGTTTGTTTCCAAAAGAGTTGTAAATACTTGATCTATTTAGACCTGTAGCATCTACCAAATCTTGCATAGAAGTACCATTGTATCCTTTTTTGTGGAATACTTCGGTTGCGTTATGCAATACATTGGTTCTATCGAAAGTTTCTATTTTTGGCATATTATTGAAATGAACGTTTCAAAAATAAATAATATCTTGACATCGAATTGTTATAGAAATATTAAAGTTTTTAAATAATTATAGTAATCGTTTCATGAGGTGGTCAATTTGTGATTCGTTTCCTAATAGAAACGGATGCTCGCCAAACTTTATAAAACCATTTTTTTCATAAAATTTTATGGCTCTTATATTTCTATTCCAAACTCCTAACCATACAAAATCTACTATATGTTTCTCAGCAAACGTTATAATCCAATTTAGTATGTGAAGGCCTATTCCTTTTCCCTGATGCGCTTGAACCAAATAAATCCTCTCAATTTCTAATGAGTTACCGGTAATAGTCTCCGTTTGGGCCGATCCAAAATTGAGCTTTATATATCCAACAACTTCTTTTTGGTGTTTTACAAAAAAGAAGTAAGACTCTGGATGTAAGATTTCCTGAGTAATTTTTGGAAGAGTAAAATATTGATCCAGATATTTCTGAATATTTTCTTCTGTATTTAAAGGTGGTCCAAAAGATTGATAGAAGGTAGCTTTTCCAATATTAAGCATTGTACGGTTATCTTCGGGAAGTACTCTTACAAAATTTAATTCCTTAGATTCCATCATCTTTTAGTAGACTATATTATTCGTTTTATCACTCGTAATTTATGTGTGTATAAACGGCGTTCTCCATTAAAGATACCCGTATGATCTATACGATCCACGCGCACCTTCCCGTGCGCATGGATAATATAGTTATCTTTCATTATAATGCCTACATGGGTAATTGCACCTTCATCATTGTCAAAAAACGCTAAATCGCCTGGTTCACTTTCTTCAATAAAACTAAGAGGATCCCCTTGCGTAGCCTGCAAAGACGCATCTCTTAACAATTTATATCCATTAAGCTTGTAGACCATTTGGGTAAAACCGCTACAATCAATTCCAAAATTTGTTCTTCCTCCCCATAAATAGGGAGCATTTAAGAAAAGATAAGCAGTCTCTATCAACTTTTCTTTAGGTTGCTGTTTTTGTATTCGATTACCTTCATAACTATGTTGAAAATAGTCTAATGCACTTAGAGAAGAACCTAATGAAATAGGCATTAACTGATCGTTCTCGCAACTTACGAAGTCGATTAAGTCAGATGCTATATCAATTGGTTTATTATCAAAGTCCTTATACGTTTCTTCGGTAATTTCTAGATACTGTTTATTGTCAATCCAACCTTCATAAGTATCAAAGGCCAATCGTATTCGACTCCATTTTTTGCGTTTTTCTAAAACTTTAAAATGTTCTCCGTATAGTACCTGTGAAACCATTTCACTAGGATCATTAGGTTCAGAACGAAGAGGCACAATACTAAGATTGCAAATACCGTATAACATATGTATCCTTAAAAGCTAATTATTTTATTAGATATGATAGCATCAAAAACACTATTATACACGCTCAATTACCATTGCAGAAGCACCACCACCACCGTTACATATAGCAGCAGCTCCTATTTTTGCATTATTTTGTTCTAATACACTCATTAATGTAATCAAAATACGAACACCAGAACATCCTAGAGGATGCCCTAGAGATACAGCACCTCCATTTACATTTGTGTTTGTATCGTTTAACCCTAGTATCTTCATATTGGCAAGACCTACAACAGAAAATGCTTCGTTAAATTCAAAGAAATCTACATCTTCTAAGCTAATACCAGCTTTATCAATTGCTTTTGGTAACGCTTTAGCAGGTGCAGTAGTAAACCATTTAGGTTCATGTGCAGCATCAGCATAGCTTTTAATCTTTACTAATGGTTTTAGATTCAGTTCTTCAGCTTTTTCTGCGCTCATCACAACTACTGCTCCAGCACCATCGTTGATAGTAGAAGCATTTGCAGCAGTTACTGTTCCGTCTTTTGTGAATGCTGGTCGTAACGCAGGAATTTTTTCCATTTTTACGTTTTTATATTCTTCATCCTCAGTAACCATTACAGGTTCTCCACGACGTTGTGGTACTGGTACTGGAACTACTTCATTCGCAAATTTACCTTCTGACCAAGCTTTCGCTGATCTTTCATACGACTGAATTGCAAAAGCATCTTGATCTTCTCTACTAAAATTATGTTCTGTTGCACACAAATCAGCACAAACTCCCATGGCATTTTGATCGTATACATCTACCAAACCATCTCTCTGCATTCCATCTTCTAATGTTTGCGGACCAAATTTGTGACCTGCACGTAATCTTACATAGTGTGGAATTAAGCTCATATTTTCCATTCCTCCTGCGATCACAATATCAGCATCACCTAACGCTATAGCTTGTGCAGCGTGCATGACTGCCTTCATTCCACTTGCACATACTTTATTTACTGTAGTACAAGGAACATGATTACCGATTCCTGCTCCCAATGCAGCTTGTCTAGCTGGTGCTTGTCCATTTCCCGCCTGTACCACATTACCCATAAATACTTCCTCTACTAAAGAAGGATCTAGATTTATTTTTTCCATAGCTCCTTTGATGGCTATAGATCCTAATTGTGTTGCAGGAACGGTTGATAAACTTCCTAAAAAACTACCGATTGGTGTACGTGCTGCGGATACTATTACAACGTCTTTACTCATTATATTGTGTTTAATATATGTATGTTTGTTATTTTGCGAATTTAAGGATTTTTGAAGGATAAACATAGCTTAGTTTTTTACTGATTTTGCAAGTTCTCTATCCCATTATCCTTCTATTTTCTATTCCAATTTGTACTGACTTATTTTTTAGTACTTTTGGATACCCATACGAATATCGAAGTGAAGAATTTTTTTAACAATTTTTATAAAAATCAGTCCCTTTTATACAAAGGGTTCTTGTTCACAAGTACGCTAGTACTCATTGTTTATTTATTTCCAAAAGGAGGTGTTTTTAAATATGAGTTTACAAAGGGGAAACCATGGCAGTACGAAAATTTATACGCTCCTTTTGATTTTGCAATAGCTAAAACTGAAGAAGAAATAGCTGCTGAGAAAAAGAGAATTAAAGATAACAACATCCCTTATTTCGAATATGATACAATCATTTCAAATGCTGCTAAAGACACGTATGATGCTGCTTTCAAAAGTAATTTAGAAACACTAGACCAAAGTAGTTCTGGAAAACAAGCAAAACTCTTCGGTAGAATATTACTTAATGACATTTATCGATATGGTGTGTTGCAAGAGTCCTATAGTTATGAAAATAAACGTCAAATATTTCTTAGTAAAGGAAATAAAGCAGATGCAATTACATTCGGACAGATTTTAACGCCTAGCTCTGTTACAGCACTTATCAATTCTAGAATTGAAAAAAGTGAATATGTAAAATTTAAGAGCGGTTTTGTTGCGCTTTTTTATGATCTGGTAAAGCCGAATGTATCACTCAATCAAAAATTAACTGAAAGTACCCTAGAAAATGAACTTGCTCAGGTATTAAGTACTCGTGGAAGTGTGTCTAAAGGTAGTAGAATTATTGCTAAAGGGGAAGTTGTAGAAGGCAATCGACTACAGATATTAACGTCGTTAAAAGCAGAATATGAATCCCAAGTTTGGAGTGATAAGAATTTTTATTGGATAGTATTTGGATACGGTATACTAGTATCTTTAGCGTTATTAATGCTATTATTATTTATTAGAAAGTATCGAAGGGATATTTTTGATAATAATACACAGGTAACCTTTATCGCTTTTAATATCTTATTAATGGTATTGATCACCACATTGGTTGTAAAATATAAATCCGATTACATATATATTGTTCCTTTGTGTATTTTACCTTTGATTCTAAAGGCCTTTTTTGATTCCAGATTAGGATTGTTTACACACGTGGTTACTGTACTTATCTTAGGGTTTGTGGTGCCTAATAGTTATGAGTATACATTTTTACAAATTATTGCTGGTATTGTTACGATCTTAACGATTTCAGAATCTTATAAGAGAGCAAATCTATTTATAACCGTAGGTCAGATTACAATGATCTATATTCTTGCATATATTGCATTTCATATCATTCAGGAAGGTAATATAACTGATATTGATTGGACCACGATAGGATTATTTATTATAAGTGGTTTTGCTACTCTGATTGTACATCCGTTGATCTACGCTTATGAAAAGATGTTTGGGCTTATTTCCGATGTTTCTTTATTAGAATTAAGTGATACGAACTCTTCCTTGCTAAAAGAGTTATCAGACAAAGCTCCAGGAACATTTCACCACTCTCTTAATGTTGCAAATATAGCTGAAGCTGCTGCAAATGAAATTGGTGCTAATGCCATGTTGGTAAGAGTAGGAGCCTTATATCATGATATTGGTAAAATGGCAAATCCTACATATTTTACAGAGAATCAAACCGCTTCTGGAAATGCTCATGATATATTATCTCCTAAAGAAAGCGCAAAGATTATCATTAATCATGTGATTAGAGGAATCGAAATTGCTAAAAAGTATAATTTGCCAGATCGGGTAATTGATTTTATAAGAACACATCATGGTACCAGTACGGTTTATTATTTCTATATGAAAGCCAAAGAAATAAATGAAAATGTAAATATAGAAGATTTTCAATATCCTGGTCCTAAGCCTTTTTCCAAGGAAACGGCTATTCTTATGATGAGTGATAGTGTGGAAGCGGCATCTAAAAGCTTAAAAAACCCTACTAGTAGCCTTATTGATTCATTTGTAGAAAAAATTGTGAATAAGCAAATGGATGATGGACAGTTTTTAAATGCAAATATTACATTTAAAGAAATTCAGCAGGTAAAAAAAGTGTTTAAAAGAAAGCTTACAAATATTTATCATTTAAGAATAGAATATCCGGAATAAATAGATTCTGGTATGCTATTTGATTAGGATAGTACTTCACAAAATCATCAAATTGAAGTACTATGAAAACCAATCATTTTTTAGTAATTATCTTTTCCGTATTAATAGCAAATCAATCTTTTGGTCAAGTTAGAATTGGAGGAGGAGTTTCTGTAGATATCAATATAGATCTTCCTATTCCAGAAGTAATTGTTGTTGGGAGAAAGCCTAGTCCAGTAATTATTTCGAGAGCCCCAAAACCAGTATATGAAAATATTTCTTTTGGAGAAATCCAAAATCAAAATGGACCCTATGGTAGACAGATATATCAAGTAACTGATGCACAGTTAGAATCATATAATGGGGGAGAAGAGCGCCTTATTTATGCTTTGGACTCTGGAGATATACTGGAGATTTTATTAATTACTGCCAATCCACAGGACTATAATTACCATAGTTATAATTCTTGCGAATGTTCAGAGAACAACCGAATTGCAGAAGTTATCCTGAATAATCAGCCAATCGAACTAAGAGATGGTAGTGTTTCACTACAACCAAGACAGAACGGATTTCATTCGGTTATCAATCTACACAGTAGATTTGAAGGAGATTTTAATGGAACGGTTAATTTTTAGAAAGATATTTTTTATCCATCCAAAAGGTTCCAAATGGTATAATGGAACATAAGAGAACAATAATTAGCGTTTTATTATTCCATTTTTTTTCCGGTTTAATCAGGAAAGCAAAAACGATATACAATAAAAATAAAAATCCGTGTGCCATACCAATCACTTTATTGGGCTCAGGAGAAGCAAATAAATATTTTAACGGCATGGTAACAAACAAAATAAGTAGATAAGAAATTCCTTCTAAATAACTTATAAGTCTGAAAATAGTAGTCATATGCAAATACTTAGTTTATAATATCCGCAAAGGTAAGGTTCATAACAGATTGCTCAGAGAAAAAGTCAATTTTTATTTGGGAAATCTAGCTCAAAAACCTCTAAATGGAAATAAGTAATCGCAGAAAGCAAATGATCAAAGATGTCGGCTACTATTTTTTCATAGTTTTTCCATTCTTTATCATTACTAAACGCATAAATCTCTAATGGAGTTCCATAAGGTGTAGGTGCTAGTTGACGACTCATAATGGTCATTTCATTATTTACATAAGGATGATTTTGTAGATATAACTCTACATATTTTCTAAACAATCCCATATTGGATAAATTACGACCATTGATTAAAATATCTTTGTTGATCTGTTTTTCTGTATTGTAATTGGTTATATTTTCTTGTGATGCTCTTATATACTCTTCGATTAATGAAATTTTTTGAAGTTCGATAATATCAGATTCGGATAAGAATCGAATACTAGAAGCTTTAATTAAAATGGCTCTTTTTATTCTTCTTCCTCCAGAATCCATCATTCCTCGCCAATTTCTAAACGATTCCGAAGTAAGATGATAGGTGGGTATAGTGGTAATAGTTTTGTCAAAGTTCTGCACTTTCACAGAAGATAAATTAATTTCGATTACATCACCATCGGCACCGTATTTATCCATAGTAATCCAATCTCCAATTCTCACTGTATCATTTACTGCAACTTGTATACTGGCTACAAAACCAAGAATACTATCTTTAAAAATTAAAAGAATTACCGCAGACATTGCTCCTAGTGCAGTAAGAAAAGTCCAAATAGATTTTCCAGTAAGAGAAGAAAACATAAAGATACTGCCAATAGCCCAGACGATGATCATAAAAATCTGTACATAGCTATCTATCGGCTTATCTTTAAAGGAGTTTAAAGATTTTAAAAAATCACGGAATGTTCTTAAGATACTTCTTACAATCCAGATGGTTAATCCGATTACCAAAATATCAAATATTACTTCTAAATAATATTCGGCAACTGGAAATGCTATAAATAACTTTGGTATTACCCAAACACATATCGATAGCGGTATGATATGAGATAGGTAATCAAAAGTTTTGTTTTTTACCAAATAATCATCAAAGGTATTTTTGGATTTAGAAGCATACTTTCTAAATAAACTTAATACTACTTTATGAATAATTCGATCAAGTATAAAAACAACTAGTAGTAAAACTAAGATTCCTATAATTACATTAAGATACTCGGCCAGTTGTTTAGAAACATTATTTTCTACGAGGAGCTTGTAAAAGAATCTTGTTAGATCTTGCATTTTTAGAAATAAAAACGAGAGCTATATATCTACACTAAATTAAAAATAGCTAGCGCATACAAATAAAATCGTACAAATCGAAGTAATCCAAATAAAAGATAACTTACGAAAGAATATCTAATCATACCAGCGGCTATACTGGTAATGGAAAATGGAATTGGTAACAATGCACCCACTACAATTAAAAAACCTCCCCATTTTCGAGTATTTTTTATGTGTTTTGCCATTTTTACTTCTAAGTATTCGTGTACTGCTGGTATTTTGGTGATTGCCTTTCCTATAAAATAAGATATAACACCTCCAAGATAGGATAGTAAAGCCAATATAGATAGATATAAAATAGGACTTGCAGCTTTATCACTCCAAGCAATAAAAATTTCTGGTGGAATAAGTCCTAAAAGGGATTCTGAAGCGAAAAATACACTAAAAACAATATAATCCGCGTAGTTTTCTGTTACATAGATCAATAAGTCATTAATATTAATTACGAAATAATTAATAATTAATAGTCCAGCAATGAACAATAGAATAGGAGGTAAGGCTTTTTTAAGGCTAGTTCCTAAAAACTTATAAAAACCAGTATAGCTATAATACTGATGTAATAATTGTAATCGTGTTTTTTTAACAGATCGGGGATTCATTTTCATAACAATTTTTCCACAAGGCAACAAAAATAATATTTTAATGATTCTTAGACGTTTATAAAATCATAAATTTTGTCGTCAATTTGTTATTATTATTACAAGAATTAAATAAACTTTGTTTTGAAGGATTTATTGTTTTGTATCAATGAAAAAAGACCTTGATAATCAAAGTCTTTTTTTTTAATATTATTAAGTAAAGTGATCTTTAGAATGCGTTCAGGGCATCTCTATAATCAGATAAATCCATGATATTCATTTTGTTCTTAATATCTTTTAATAAAGAAATTAAATACATTAAACTCTCTACAGGATCTACTTCACTATTGTTTTCTGGTGCAACCTCAGTATCTTCTATTGGATCATCATCTGGGATTGGTATTAAGAAACTATCATTTTCTTCTATATGTTCGTAAGTAAGTCTTAATACTTTAACCACTAAAGGTACTTGCTGTTCTAGTGCATAAGACCTTAAATCCTTAAGATCTTCTATTAATGTGTCCGTATTTATTCCAGATGTTTCAATATCGACCAGAATCTTGTCAATTAATTTGAGTGCCTTTTTATTTTCCAAGGATTATATAATTAGTAGGGTTTTAAAAAAATGATTTCGGCAAATTTAACTCTTTATATACTTCTTTAAAATCTTTTAAAACAATAAATTTATTTTTTAGGCCAAAAAAAATAAATTAAAAAAAAGTAAAATTAATAATTAGAGGAATTTTCCCCTTAATATGCTGATAAATAATCGTTTATTTGGAATAATTTTACGTAATGCTTGTATTCCAGCTAAAGTTTGAGGTTAAACCGTAACCATAATTCCTTAATCCTCTTTATCTTTGAAAAGTATTCCAATTACAATTTTTCCCTTACTTTTTTTGTTTTCCCCAACACTTACCTCCTTGAATACAGGAGGTAAGTTCTTTTTAGGACATATCTATTAAAATAATGCTACTGTAGTATTTTCATTTTCAGGTTTTATAGTAATTAATAGCCTACGTTTTCCTAAAGTACTCACTTTATATACTTTAGTTCCGACAGTCCAGTTTTCCTTTCTAGTTGCTTGTGGCATCATAGGAAAACCATAACTAAATCTTGATCCATCAGGTTTTGGCCCAACAACATAGAATTGATTTCTGGTAATTGAGTTATTTTTTATTTTAAATTTGATAAACTTAGCATTAGGATTTTTGATTTTTTTAGTTTTTGAAGCTATTCCTTTTATATCTCCTTTTATTTTTTTAGGAGTATTCAAAACCTCCAATTTTGCATTTTTATTCAAATTTGTTGTTAATTCTTCCATTACTCGTACTTTGGCACTGCCACGGCTCCAAATATCAATACGTGCATTTTCTGCTATTAAATTAGATGCATTAACTGAAGCCATTTCTGCACCAATTCGTAATTCTTTTGTTTTTCCTTCTAGAAATATTTTACCAATAGGTGCTAAAATCTGTATGTAATCATTATTTAGATTTATGATTCTGGTTATATCATGAGTTCCACTTTCTACAACTCTTAGATTAGGAGCGCCAATTACTATTTTTGCATTTTCTGATGGAGATATCCATTCTTTTTGATCCAAATGTAAAGTGCCGTTTATTACTTCTTTATCAATGTATTCTAATAAATTAGAGTCTGTAGTTATTGTAATGCTTTCTTCTTTCGATTGGTCTATAATTACTTGTGCGTAAAAGTTAATTTTTACCTTCGTAATGTTATTAACGTTATAAGTTTTAGTAACAATTTCTTTGTTACCTCTTATTTGTGCCACTGCTGTAATACTAATGAATAGAACAATTAAATGTGTGATATTTCTCATGACATTATTTTTTTAAATGAAATTTTGTGTTAATTTATTATTAGTTTTAAATGACCACTTCTTAGTTAATACATAGTCAATTCCAAATCTTCCTGATCCTAAAATGAGATTATAAATCCCAATCCACAGGAATCCCATGGCAGGCAACATACCCCATAGTCCTTGATCCCATTTTTGGAAGATAATTGCTACTAACATCGTACAAATGATAAAGAATGATGCTATTCTTGTTTTAAAACCAAGAGATAAAAAAACGCCACCAATGGCTTCACTTGCTGCACCCATCCATGCGAAGAATACTGGAAACATTGCAAATACGCCTCCGTATTCTGCTATGTCTTTTGGAAACCACTCTACAACTTCTAGGAATCTTAGATCGGGAGAACCTTCAGGACTCCAAGGAACTCCAAATTTACTTCCACCAAAATTTACTGCTAAAAAATAACCACATACAATTCTTGGAAAGGCAAATAATAAATCTGCTGACCAATGCTTCATTGTAATAGGTTGGATAATTCTTTTGATCACTGTTTTCATGACTGAAACGATTTTTAGATTGTTTGATGGTTCAAATGTCTGAATCGTTTCTTAGTACTACGCCCCAAAACAAAATAGGACGGCTCAAATCATGATTTGAGCCGTCCTATTTAAGTGAGTCGTTACTATTACTGCCTATTTCATGGCTTCTAATAATACAATTTCATAATCAGAGTTTATAGTTACATTTCCATCTCTTACAGTGGTTTCTGTTCCAGAATAGGTGTCAATAACGGTTGTTCCATCCTTAAAAATAGTATCTACTTTAAGGGTTTTAGTTCCTTTTCTCTGATTTAATCCAACTACTACTTTGTCAACAATATTATCTTTGTTATAAGTTCTGGAAAAAACATATGGTGATTCGTTGATCATTTTATGTTTTCCAGCACCAATAGATGGATGATTCTTTCTAAAATTACCAAGTTTTTGCCAATGTTTAAGAAGTAATTTAGTGTCTTCATTTTCCAAATCTTCCCAATTCATCTTTGATCTTAAAGTGGCATCACCTTCAGTTCCTTCTATGATTAATGATCTCGCTGTTTCGTCACCGTAGTAAACTTGCGAAATTCCAGGTGTTAATAAAAGCTTAGTAGCTGATTCAAAAGTCTTTTTTCTTTCTTTATCAAAGGGATCTCCGTCATCATGAGAGCTGATATAATTCATCACACTTTTTCCAATTAATCCAGTATGAAGCGCAGCACTATATTTACTATACAATTTCTCGTAGTCTAATTTCTTAGCATCATATTTAAATTGAAAATTAATAAGGTTGTCAAAACCATTGGCATAATAATCAACTTTGCGGTCACCAAAATCATAAAAACGTTTACCGTCAATTCCATATCCATATAATTCTCCTAAAACGTAGAATTCGTTATTATCTAATACTTTTTCGGGATTATTCTTTTTCCATTCGGCAAATGCAAGTTTAGCTTGTTCCGCCAGTACAGCCCAAACGCCTTCTTCTACATGTTTTACTGTATCTACACGATACCCATCAATACCTAATTCTCTAACGTAATCTGTTAACCACTTGATAATATAATTTTTAGGAGTTTTTTTAAGGCCAGTTTTAGCAAAAAAGATTTCAAGTTCATCCATTTCACTTTCCAAACGTCCTTCTTCTTTCCATTTTTTTAGTAAAGGTTCTGGTAACTTTACTTCTTCATCGCTTTCAGTTTTTACATCTGGGAGATTAGCTACCAATGTACATTTTACAGCTGTTTCATAATCTTTGTAAGAACATTGAGGTCCAGTTCTTACCCAATCATCGGACCAAACGGGATCTTTTTCTGTAACAGGACCTGTATGGTTAATTACAACATCCATTAGAATTCTAATTCCATTTTTATGCGCAACTTCAACAAGTTTTTTTAAGTCATCATAAGTTCCAAAGTTGGGATCTATTCTTGTCCAGTCTTTAGCCCAATATCCATGAAAAGGGTAGGTATTTCCAGTACCTTCATCAACACTGTCGTGTATTTGTTCCACTAACGGATTTACCCAAAGTGCATTGATACCGAGATTAGCAAAATATCCTTCTTCAATTTTTTGTATGATTCCTTTAATATCACCTCCTTCAAAACCTCGTAATACCGCTGTTTCTTTTGTTCTATCAAGAACCTCATCGTTACTAGTATCTCCATTATTAAATCTATCAGCAAGTAAGAAATATACATTTGCTCCTTCCCATATAAAAGGAATTTTGTCAGTAGTTACAGGTGTAACTTCTTTTGTTTCTTTCGTTTGGATTATCTCTTTTGGTGTTTTAGTTTCCTCTTTGCACGAGACAAATATGCTCAGGCAAATTAGAAGAATAGCAGTTGATAAATGTTTCATGTGTTTGTTTTTGTATTCCATAATTTAAATGATGGAACTATCGTAATAAATAAGAGTTTAAGATGCTAATCTATAAAAATGCCTTAAAAAAAACGAGTACAAAGAATTGCGAATTCCATAAAAATGATAGACTTCTAGGATTTGTTTTGCAATGCTACGTATTGAGAAGGGGAAACGTTCGTGAGTTTTTTAAAAACTCGATTGAATGTAGCTTTGCTATTAAACCCACACTCATAAGCGATTCCAAGTAGCGACAGTTGTTCTTGTCTTCCTTGGTGAATCATGTCCTGCACAGCTTTAACTCTATAAGAATTTATAAAATCATTGAAGTTCTTTTCAAAACCCGCGTTAATGGTTTCAGATACCATTGCTGCAGGAATACGTAACATTTTGGATAGTTCTGTTAAATTGAGATCTGGATTAAGAAAAGGCTGTTGATCATTCATAAACTCTTCAATTCTTTTCTTATTATGAATAATTTCGTTGCTTAACTCTGTCTTACTTTCTTCAACAGAAGATTGTTTTACCGATACAGAAAAATTAAGATTATTTAATTTATTGGTATCCGTAAAGTATCCTTTTATACCTATATATATGATTGCTAACGCTGTAAAAAAATGATACCACCATCTTTGGGTCCAATGAAGATCTGTTATAACGGAGTCTATTACTCCTTGAAAAACACTATATAAAAACAAGAAGGAATAGATGAAAAGAAAGTTTCGAATCCAGTTAAGCTCCAGCGCATAGGTGTTAGAAAAAAAGTGTTGTATTTTCTTTCGATATACATAGTATAATTGAATAGTAAAAGCCAAGTATAATAACATTTGAAGATTTTCTACAATTCCAATTAATGGACTTACATATTTTTCATCTAACACTATTTTTAAATATCCGTTTTGAGTTTCCGAGAATCCTGGTTGAGAAGCGTCATAAATAAATATGACTATTTTATATAAAACGTAAATAGAAACCGGAATAAAATGAATTAAGTCTTTTTTAACAAACCTAAAACCAGATGTGGTAATTGATTTTACATAAAAATAGAGTAAAGGACCTATAGCCAGAGATAAAGCGATTAACCAATAGTTGATTTTTGTATTTCGATAGGTATCATACCAATCCATAAAACCTATAGTATAAGTAGTTCTATGATAGCCGGTAATAAAAATCAGCAACGCTAAAAATAGTGCAGATATGTACTTATGCTTAAAGTATCTTTGCAATAAAAGGGAAGCAAAAAGAAATGCCTGTAACACTAGAACCAATAATGGAGTACTATAAATGTTAAACGCAGGAAACTCTAAAGGTATCGAAATCGGCATATCGCTAATTTAAATAATTCATAGAATAATTTTTTATTTTTTTTTGAAATTAAAATACTGTTCCTTTGACCATAATTTTATTGTAATGGCTAATTTAAAAGCGTGGATCTCTGCAGCTAGACTCAGAACCTTACCTTTATCCATATCGGGTATCATTGTAGGTTCTTCTATGTTCAATAATCTAAAAGTTAACACGAAATCTTCTTTAGAATATTCTGAAGGTTTCGGTGGAAAGCTTTTGTATTTCTCAGAGACATCTATTTTTTGGCTAGCGATAGCTACTACTTTGGGATTACAAATTCTATCCAATTTTGCCAATGATTATGGAGATGGTGTAAAAGGAACGGATAATGAAGATAGAGTTGGTCCGCAAAGAGCTTTGCAAAGTGGTGCTATTACCAAAAAAGAAATGTTTAGAGGAATTGTGATTACAGCTATTGTAACTTTGTGTTTGGCCATTTGTCTTATTTATCAATCTTTTGGACAAACGTATTTCCTATATTCAGTTTTCTTTTTCTTATTGGGAGTAGCAGCGATCATTGCAGCAATTAAATACACAATGGGTAAAACTGCTTATGGCTACCGCGGGTTAGGAGATGTGTTTGTGTTTATATTTTTTGGTTTGGTGAGTGTTATAGGATGTTACTTTTTGTTTACAAAACAATTAAATTGGCTAATTATCTTTCCGGCGATTACTATTGGAATGTTAAGTTCAGCAGTGTTAAATTTAAATAATTTAAGAGATCATGATAGTGATAAAAAAGCTGGTAAAAATACCTTAGTAGTTAAACTAGGTGTTTCTGCTGCTAAAAAGTATCATTACTTATTGCTTATTATTGCTTTGTGTTCTATGATAGTTTTTATTGTCAACACTTATGATAGCTACTTTGATTTACTTTTTCTTATTGCTTTTATTCCTTTGATAATTCATTTTTTTAAAGTTATAAAAACTGAAGATACTAAAGAACTGGATCCAGAATTAAAGAAAGTAGCTTTATCTACATTTTTATTATCGATATTATTTAGTATTGGTCAGATTTTTTAACTTTCCATTCTTAATTTAAAACCTTACACGATGAAGATTACCTTTTATGGGCAGAATACATTATTACTAGAAATTGGAAAAAATAAAGTACTGGTAGATCCTTTTATTTCTGGAAATCCCTTATCCAAAGATAAAATTGATATTAGAGATATAAAAGTTGATTATATCCTATTAACTCATGCACATCAAGATCATACATTAGACGCTGAGGCAATAGCAAAAAATAGTTCGGCAATAATTATTTCTAATTATGAAATTGCGATGTATTATCAAGAGAAGGGTATTGAAGTTCATCCAATGAACCATGGTGGTAGTTGGAATTTTGATTTTGGAAAAGTAAAGTACGTAAATGCTATTCATACCAGTAGTTTTCCAGATGGAACCTATGGAGGACAACCTGGAGGATTTGTAATTGAAGGTGAAGGGAAGAGTATTTATATAGCTGGTGATACAGCATTAACCATGGATATGAAGTTGATACCTCTTTTTACGAAGTTAGATCTCGCAATACTTCCAATAGGTGATAATTTTACTATGGGTATTGATGAAGCCATTATAGCGAGTGATTTTGTGGAGTGTGATAAGGTATTAGGAGTACATTATGATACTTTTGGATATATAGAAATTGATCATAAAGAAGCAAAACAGAAGTTTTCGGATAAAAATAAAGACCTAGTTTTATTGGATATTGGAAAGAGTATAGAGTTGTAATGAAAGCTACCTATCATAAACATATTCTAGAATTTAAAAGACCTAGTGGTACTTCTAGAGGAATTCTAAAAACAAAAGAAACCTGGTTTATTGTTATTTCTGCAGATGGGAAAAAGGGAATAGGAGAATGTGGAATATTAAGAACTCTTAGTATTGATGATCGTCCGGATTATGAAGAGAAATTAAAATGGACATGTGATAATATTCATTTAGGAGTAAACTTTTTGTATTATGAGTTAAAAGAGTTTCCAAGCATACAATTTGGTGTAGAAATGGCATTTAAATCATTAGAAAGTGCCGATGGATTCAATTTGTTTCCATCTCAATTTGTAAATGGGAATGATGCTATTCCAATTAATGGACTCATTTGGATGGGAGAGAAGAAGTTTATGAAAGATCAGATTGTAGAAAAATTAGATCAAGGATTTGATTGTATTAAAATGAAAATAGGAGCAATTGATTTTGATGCTGAACTAGATCTATTAGCCTATATACGATCTCAGTTTTCGAAAGAAGTAATTGAACTTAGAGTGGATGCAAATGGTGCTTTTTCTCCTGATGAAGCGTTAGATAAGTTAAAAAGACTTAGTGTCCATGATCTTCATAGCATAGAACAACCCATAAAGCAGGGGCAGTACGAGATGATGAAAGATCTTTGTAATGATACACCTTTACCAATAGCCTTAGATGAGGAATTAATTGGAGTATTTGATGTAACAGAAAAAAGGAAATTACTACTAACTATACAACCACAGTTTATCATCTTAAAACCGAGTTTGATTGGAGGGTTTAAAGGTACACAGGAGTGGATTGATATTGCTGACGAGTTAAATATTGGGTGGTGGATTACTAGTGCATTAGAAAGTAACATTGGGTTAAACGCTATAGCCCAATTTACCCATACTTTGAACAATAGTATGCCGCAAGGTCTTGGAACGGGTAGTTTATATACCAACAATATAGCATCGCCTTTGCTAGTAGAAAAAGGCACATTGATGTACTCCACAAATAATCAGTGGTCAGTGCCATATTTATAATAAAATTGAATTTATATGTATATAGAACAAGCATTAAAACCAAAAAATGAATGGTGGAATTATTTAATTGGTTTATTCATAATCTTTATTGGTTGGCAAGTTATAGGAGTTATACCACTTATTGTAGCCGCTTTTATGAAAGTAGATAGTTTACAAGAATTCGAAGCAGCGGCGCAAAATAATTTTGTGGAATTAGGAATAGATAAAAATCTATTTTTAGTATTAATGATATTCAGTTTTGCTATGGGACTATTAGCATTACTTTTTGCTGCTAAATTTCTGAATAGACAAACTATACGAGAATTAACAACTTCAAGAAATAAAACGGATTGGAGTAGAATACGTTTTTCCTTTTTCTTGGTTGTTGGTATGAGTTCAATATTGTTTTTGATTAGTTATTTTACGGAATCTGAGATTTATACTTGGAATTTTAAAGCTGTTCCTTTTCTGATATTGTTTTTAGTTTCAGTTTTATTGTTACCATTACAAACGAGTTTCGAAGAGTATTTATTTAGAGGGTATCTTATGCAAGGACTTGGAGTTATCACCAAAAATAGATGGTTTCCTTTATTATTTACTTCGGTTGTTTTTGGTTTATTACATGGTTTAAATCCAGAGGTTGCCAAATTAGGCAATGTAATGATGGTTTTTTATATTGGTACAGGTTTGTTATTGGGTGTTATGACATTGATGGATGATGGTATGGAATTAGCATTGGGATTTCATGCAGCTAATAATATACTAGCAGCGATTTTAGTAACTACAGATTGGAGTGCCTTACAGACAGATGCACTTTTTATTGACACTTCTGAACCGTCTGCAGGATTAGACATAATTTTACCAATATTAGTTCAATATCCTCTTATTATTTTTATTATGGCTAAAAAATATAAATGGTCTGGATGGAAAGAAAAATTGTTTGGAAAAATAAAGTCTGATATAGTATTAGAACAATAATAACAAAATGATAATACACAATTTACGTAAAGATAACTCATAGCTATGTAAGAAAATTGAAATTTGGGTATGCAAACAGAAGAGCCTTTTTCTATTCCTAAGATACATGAAAACTTCAGTATTAATAAGCAATATCTCGATAATTCGGGATTGCAACGTATTGCCTATAATTTCATTAAAGAAGGAGAGTTTTACGAGCAGGAGGTAGGTAATTTTCTTTTGGATTGGCTAAATGAAAAAGATCATATTGTTGTACAAACCTCTGGTTCTACTGGTAAGCCTAAGAAGATCAAAATTTTTAAACAGCATATGGTTAATAGTGCTTTAGCCACAGGATCTTTTTTTAAAGTTAAAGAAGGAACCACTGCTTTATTATGTTTACCAGCAACCTATATAGCTGGAAAAATGATGTTGGTTAGAGCAATGGTGTTAGGATGGAAGATTGATTTGGTACCACCTAAAACGAACCCTTTGGATACTGTATACAAGCAATACGATTTTTGCGCAATGGTTCCTTTACAATTAGATAACTCTATCAATCGCTTGCATCTTATTAAAAAATTGATTGTGGGTGGAGGTACTGTTCCTGAAAACCTTAAGGAACTACTTCAAGGTGTCAAAACAAAGATTTTTGAAACCTATGGAATGACAGAAACTATTACGCATATCGCTGCGAGAAGAGTAAATCCAAAAAAGAAGGATAAAAAAGATGCTAAGTATTTTAAAGCATTGCCCAATATTACATTAGCAAAAGATGATCGTAATTGTTTAGTTATAAAAGCGCCACAGCTTAATGAGGAAACGATAATTACAAATGACGTTGTAGAATTAAAAACCTATAAAAAATTTCTTTGGAAAGGTAGATTTGATAATGTAATTAATAGTGGTGGAATTAAATTATATCCAGAAGAAATAGAAACTAAACTTCAACTATTAATAGGGCATCGATTTTTTATTTCTGGAATCCCAGATGATCAATTAGGGGAAAAACTCGTATTGGTTATTGAACGTGATTATGATAAGGGAGTTAAGGAAACTCTAGAAGATGCTATGAAGCATTTAGAAATTTTAACCAGATATGAAACTCCTAAAGAAATATTCTTCCTATCGCAGTTCATAGAAACTGATAATGGTAAGGTCCAACGTTCTAAAACTCTGGAATTGATTACCCATAAATTATCCTAAGCGATGATATCTATTCCCTATTCAAAAAGAACACTTCCCTCAATATAGTTTGTTAGAAATAAGCTAAGAAAGTAGTTTTATTTCATAATCAAGAAATTAATCAATTATGAAAGCACTACACTATTTTATGATGTTTTTCCTAACAATAGGAATTTCATATGCACAAGAAGTTACGATAACAGGTACTGTAACTGATCAAAACACTGGAGATCCTCTTCCCGGTGTAAATGTTATAATTTTTGGAACTGCAACGGGAACCAACACGGACTTTGATGGAAATTATGCTATAAAAGCAAAATTAAATGACGTATTAGAATTTTCATTCGTAGGATATACTACTAAAAAGATAAAAGTAGAAAAAGGAGTTTCTGTTATCGATGTTGTTATGATGGCAGATGAAGCAGTATTAGAGGAAGTCGTTATAACTGCCCAAGCTGTTAAAAGACAACGCAAGATTCTCGGATATTCTGTTTCTACAATTTCTGCAGAGTCTGTTTCTAAACGTAGCTCTAAAAGAAGAAAAAACCGTCGGAAAAATAGAAGAAAACAAATTGGTAGACAATTAGCTGGTAATTCAGGAGCAAATAATTCTGTAAGAATAAGAGGCGCAAGTAGTAATTTATCGACAAAGCAACCATTATATATAGTCGATGGTGTTCCTGTAGCTCAAAAAGATGTGGCTAAGATTCAAAATATTAATCCTAATAATATTTCTGGCATAAACATTTTAAAAGATAAAAAAGCAAAATCACTTTATGGATCAAAAGCTAAGCATGGTTGTATTATAATTACTACACATAAAGGAAACTATAAGATTGAAAATAATGAATCTTATAAAGAGATAGTGGAGAATAATTTTGAAAAAGTTACGATGTCACCATTATCTACCTTTTCTATAGATGTAGATAAAGCTTCATATAGTAATGTTAGAAGAATGATTAATAATGGTCAACAAATACCTGCAGATGCTGTTAAAATAGAAGAGATGATTAACTATTTTGATTATGATTATAAACAACCCACAGGTGATCATCCTTTTGCTATTCATACCGAATATGGAAATACTCCTTGGAATACTGATACAAAACTGGTTAAGATTGGTTTAAAAGGAAAAGAAGTGCCACAGGATCAGATTCCTGCCTCTAATTTAGTTTTTTTGCTAGATGTTTCTGGTTCTATGGATTCTCCAAAAAAGTTACCATTGCTGAAAAGAGCTTTTAAATTATTGGTAAATCAATTAAGAGAAAAAGACAAAGTTTCTATTGTGGTGTATGCAGGTGCTGCCGGAATGGTATTAAAACCAACATCTGGAGCTAATAAGAGCGAAATTAACCAAGCATTAAATAATTTAGAAGCAGGAGGTTCTACAGCAGGTGGAGCAGGTATAGAACTTGCATATAAAATAGCTCAAGAGAATTTTATAAAGGATGGTAATAATAGAGTTGTTTTGGCAACAGATGGTGATTTTAATGTGGGGATGAGTAGTGATAAGGATATGAAAACATTAATTGAAGAAAAGCGAAAATCAGGAGTGTTTCTTACTTGTCTAGGTTTTGGAATGGGGAATTATAAAGACAGCAAAGTAGAGACTTTAGCTGATAAAGGAAATGGAAATCATGCCTATATAGATACAATGCAAGAAGCACAGAGAATCTTAGGAAAAGAGTTTGGAGGTACGTTATATACGATAGCTAAAGATGTAAAAATTCAAGTTGAATTCAATCCATCAAAAGTGCAAGCATATCGATTAATTGGCTATGAAAATAGAATGCTACAAGATGAAGATTTTGTTGATGATACTAAAGATGCTGGTGAATTAGGGAGTGGGCATACCGTAACAGCATTATACGAAGTGATTCCTGTGGGAGTAAAAAGTAAGTTTCTAAAGTATATTCCAGAATTAAAGTATACAGATACCAAGAATAACAAAGATTTTGGAGATGAACTATTAACTGTAAAGTTTAGATATAAAAGACCACAAGAAAAGAAAAGTATTGAACTGGTGCATATCTTAAATACAAATAACAAAGAGGTTTCAAAAGATTTTAATTTTGCCGCTTCTGTTGCATGGTTTGGAATGAAAATACGTAAATCTAAATATCTTGTAAATGATGATATTAACGATATTATTACATTAGCTAAGGAGAATAAATCAAGTGATCCGCAAGGATATCGTGCAGAGTTCGTACGATTGATGAACAGCCATCAAACATTGTAATAAAAATTTAACCGAATTTTTACTACTAACACTCGCAATACATTGTGAGTGTTCTTTTATTATAGACGTAACATTTTATATATTAATGTTATTAATAATTAGTAAGTTCCTTTAAAATAGAAATTCAATGAAAAATAGAATAATCATTACGAGTTTATTTCTTTGCTCACTGTTTTTTTACAATACATTATTAGCTAACAATTTTAATGAAAAGAGTATTGTAATATATTGGGATGCTTCCCTGTCATTAACAAATAAAGACATTGACAAAGAGTTGAAATTTCTTGATACTTTTTTGAAATCTTATCCAAAGTCTAATATTAGGTTAGTTACTTTTAATACCTCGAGGACATCTGATAAACAATTTACTATGTCGTCATCTGATAAAAGTCTATTATACAAAACCATAAGAGAAGTCAAATATGATGGAGCTTCAGACTTTAGTTTGGTGGACATTGGAGGTACAGAAGATTTTTTATTGTTTTTTACAGATGGTAGAAACAATTTGGGAAGCATAAAAAGTAAACTTTATACTCCTAGAATTATAACAATTAGTAGTGTTCAAAGAATTAATAAAAAGTTTTTACACGAAACGGCATATTACAATAAAGGATATTATGTGAATTTATTGGAACATGATATTAAAAAATCTATTGCTGCAATAAAGGAGAATAGAATTATGCCAAAACTTATTTTTGTTAGTGATAAGGATAAAAAGTCAGAAGAGAATCTTATAGAAGGTCGAGTAAGTAATACAGAAGGTAATCCACTTCAAGATGTTTATATCACAATTAAGGGTAAAAACAAAAGTACAATTACAGATCAATTAGGAAATTATAAGATTCTTGTTAAAAAAGGAGATGTATTAGTGTATAGTTATACTAATATGAAAACTGCAGAAGTTATTACTGAAATTGATAACTATATAGACGTAACCTTAACTAGGAATGTCACTGATTTGGATCCAGTTATTATTAAATCAAAGTCAGAAGCTGGCATGGAAATGGTTCTAATTGGTGATCGTAGAGTAAGTAGAAGGTCTCTTGGTTATGCAGTAAACAATATTACCTCAGATGATATAACAGAAGCAAATAGGACACTAGGAGAGTCTATGGCTGGTGAATTTGCTGGAGTAAGAATGGGAAATAATAATGATGCAGGACAGATGATAATTCGAGGATTCAGCTCCTTTCTTCTAACAAATCATCCTGTTTTTATAGTAGACGGAGTACAGTTATCTAGAAGCGGAGTCGATTTGGAAACCAAAGTAGATATGAATTTTATTGATCCTAATATTATAGCGGATATTACAGTACTAAAAGGACTAGCTGCGACTAATAGATATGGTTCTCTAGGGAATAATGGTGTTGTCTTAATTACAACAAAAATGGCTTCTCTAAAACTAAAGGAAAAGGATAAAGAATCAAATGAAAGTAATGATATAGTATATAAAAGTTTTACTTCACCATTAAATATTACAAAAAAACAACCTTCCAATTTTTATTTAATGCTTGAAAAATTTGAATCAATTGATGATTCTTATAATCATTATGTCAGCCGTCTAAATGTAAATAAAGATAATGTAAGTTATTTTATAGAATCGTCGTCTTATTTTTTTGATAACAATGATCAAAAAAAAGCTTTTAGAGTTATATCGAATCTGTTAGAATTGTTTCCAGAAGACACTTCGGTATTGAGAGTATTAGCGTTTCATTTAGAAAAGCATGGCTTGCTAGAATATGGAGAAAAAATTTATCAAAGGATTTTAGAAATTTCACCGAAGGATTCACAGAATTATTTGGACTTGGCGAACAATTATTTTGATAGTAAAAAGTATCAAAACTCGGTAGATCTTTTTCAAAAAATGTCTACAACTAAGATTCATCAAGTCAAATCTTTTGAAGGTATTAAAAGTCAAATTAATAATGATTTTAAAAGTCTTCTTGCTAATAGAAATCAAACTTGGGATTTAAAGAAAGTGAAAAAATCTAATTTTCTATTGCCAAAATATAAATTAAGAGTAGTAACGGAATGGTCTCATCCTCAGACGGAATTTGAAATACAATATATTAATCCCGAAAAACACTTCTTTACGCTTAGTCATACGAAAGAAACCAATGGAAAAACAATCAATAATGAAATTAATCAAGGATTTCTGTCTGATGAATATCTATTATCTGAGTTAAAAAGTGGTAAATGGTTTTTAAACCTAACTGTTCCAGAAAGTCAAACACCCAATAAAAAATACCCTAAATTTCTAAAAGTAAAGGTTTATACCCAATTCGGAACAAAAAATCAGAAATTGCAATCGTATTTAATAAACCTAGATACAATAAATAAAAATCAAATATTTGCTTCATTTACTATAAATTAACAAATAAGAACTAAATACTTTTTTATAGAGACATCTGCAAAGCGTTGTGGGTGTCTTTTTTTTATAATATTTTTATTCCTGCTTAATAAATCACACAAATGAAAAAACTACCCATCTTACTTTTACTTATTTTTTTACATGACATACAAGCACAGATTCTTCCCGAAAGAGATAGAGCAGAGGTAATAGATCAGGTACTTGCTGATCGCTTTAATACATTATTGCCCGAATTAATGGATAGAACTGGTTTTGACATGTGGATTTTAATTTCCAGAGAATATAATGAAGATCCAGTATTAAAAACGATGTTACCTGCTAAATGGCTAAATGCCAGACGTAGAACCATTTTAGTTTTTTACAGAGATAAGGAAAAGAATACCATAGAACAATTGGCTGTAGCCAGATATAATGTTGGAAAATACATTGATTCCGCTTGGGACAAAGAAAAACAGCCTGATCAGTGGAAGGCATTGGTAGATATTATCGAAAAAAGAAAACCAGAAAATATTGGAGTAAATTATTCTACGCATTTTGGTATTGTTGATGGTATTGTAAAGACTGATTATGAAGAGTTTATGGAAGTGCTACCAGAAACGTATAAATCAAAGGTTACTTCAGCAGAAAAATTAGCAATTGCTTGGATAGAAACCAGAACCGAACAGGAAATGGAAATCTATAAAGAATTAGTACAAATCACACATGATATTATTGCTGAAGCTTTTAGTACCGAAGTGGTAAAGCCAGGTACTACTACAACAGATGATGTAGTATGGTGGTTAAGACAGAAAGTTACCGATATGGGATTAGAAACCTGGTTTCATCCTACAGTAGATATACAACGAATGGATGAGCCGTTAGAAAATCATATCGTTTCTTTTTCAAATCGACCAAATGATAAAATCATAAAACAAGGAGATCTTATTCATTGTGATTTTGGGATTACCTACCTTAGATTGAATACTGATTGCCAGCAGCATGCATATATTCTTAAGAATGGAGAAATGGGACCACCAGAATATTTGAAAAAAGCTTTCGCCGATGGTAATCGGGTTCAAGATATTTTTACAGGCAATTTTAAAACAGGTAAAACAGGAAATGAGATTTTATTAGAATCTTTAGCAGAAGGTAAAGCAGAAGGTCTTAAACCTGCTATTTATACACACCCTTTAGGATTGTACGGACACTCTTCGGGTACTACTTTAGGAATGTGGGATTCACAAGGAGGAGTTCCCGTAAACGGTGATTATCCTTTATTCGAGAATACAGTATATGCGATAGAATTAAATACTACTGTGACGATTCCAGAATGGAATAAGGATATTCGTATTATGTTGGAGGAAGCAGGCTTTTGGGGATCCAAAGGTTTTAGATATGTAAATAAGAGACAAACTGAGCTAATCACTATACCAAAAAGGCAATAATTATCGCAAAAGAGCGAGATAATAGTGAAATCATCTCGCTCTTCATTAACGATAAGATATAATTACAATTCTTAGTGATTAAAATGTCTTATAATTCATAAGACAATAATTATTACTTATGGACAAATAGGGTTGCAGTCATCTCCAGGACCACCATCATCTCCATTTCCGTTTCCACCAGGTCTTCTTACGGTTCTTCCATCCGCCCATTTCGCAGCTTCAGGATTTACAACCCAAATCCTCAATCCTCTACTTGCAAATTCGTTTCGCTCCAATTGTGATCGAAGACGCAAAGTGATTACATCTTGACCTTGTGCATTTACATACTGTACGCGATCACTACCTCTATAAGTTCCGATAATGTTTGAACCTGTCGTAGTTCTAATATCGACGTATGCGTTATCTTCAAAATTACTACCCACAATCCAAATACAATAGTTGTCATCACATCCAGCTCCCGCTCGAGAAATTTTTGGTGTTCCATCTCGTGATACAAAAGCAGCATTATATCTACCTAAAAATAAATTATAATTAGGGCAGTTTCCTAAAGTTAAATATTCTTCCACTACATAGCCTGGAGGAATTCCCTCTATAGAACATACAATTCTAAAGTCGGCATTATTCTTTTCTGATGATTGTAGCTCTAATTGTTCTTCTAAAGTTAAATTTTCCTCTAATAATTGATCTTCTTCTGGTTGACAACTAATTGCACCTACTAGTAATAATAATAAAAGAAGCTTTTTGAAAATATTTTTCATGATAGTTTCATATAAATTGTTAATAAACGATTTGTGTTTCTGCCGGCTTGAATACGGGTATAAAACTATCTTCAAATACTATAAGTTAAAAGGAAAGCAACATCAAATTTATAAATTTGCTTTTGTTTGGTTAAATATAAAACACTGATACATATGGCTTAAGACTTCTATGAATAAGAAATCCCTAAGAAATATATACTTCTTAGGGATTTCTTTTATAAAATTATAAAATCTTTATAAATCTATTTCTTCTGTTGTTCCGTCAGGATATGTTACCGTTGCTTTATTATCACAAGTACCATCTCCGTAATCAATAGAGGCACTTAACGCATTTTTAGTCATTACTAAGGTGCCACTAGTAATATATCCACAACTAAAAGTTCCTGCTAATGTAGGGTCCGTAGCTAAAGAGTAACTATCACTACCTAAGGTTACAATCCAGCTTCCTCCAATCGTATATGAAGCGTCACCCGATCCGAATCCATTTATAGTATATGTTTTAGTTCCTTGTTCAGAAGCTGTAGTTCCATCGGCTAAAGTAATAGATAAGTCGGATGTAACCGCATACACGAAATTACCAGCATCCGTATCTATAGAATAGGTAGTGCTTTTACTTCCATTTACAGAATTACCTGCATAACTTAAGTTATCAAATGTAATAGTTGTAGTCACGGTATTGTTTTCCATTACCACAGAAACATTGATAGCACCGCTAATCGTTTCGCCATCTTCATTTGTACAGTCTGTAAATGTAAGTGTATACCCAGTATCTGTAATACTAAAATCTGCACATCCTGGTTTCCCAACTTTTGATGAGATTTCGCTACTAGATCTATTCATAGAAATATTATCCAACGTCATGTCATCTATGAAGTTAGATATTTTCTCTACCTCCAAGCTTTTCATTACATCTTCCTGAGTGATATCTACAGCAGAGGTGTTATTGCTATCATCGTCGCTACAACTTACCACAAATAGTCCGACCATAACCGCAACAAGAACTACTTTTAAATTTAAAAATACTTTGTTCATTATTGATATTTTTTTTGAGTTATTATGTTCAAAACGAAACTATTTTTTATTTATTACAATTGGTCATAAATTACTATTAGATAAAAAAAAGAGACTTCAATACAATTGAAATCCCTTTTTTTTATAAAAATTATAGGATTACACCTGTATTACACCTAGATTAAAAGGTTTTTCTATTGGAGCGTGATCGGCAGCTTCAATACCCATAGAAATCCATTTTCTTGTTTCTAAAGGATCGATAATAGCATCAGTCCAGATTCTAGCTGCTGCATAATATGGCGAAATCTGCTTATCATAGCGTGCTTTAATCTTATTAAATAATGCTTTTTCATCCTCTTCAGAAAGTTCCTCACCTTTCTTTTTAAGAGATGCAGTCTCTATTTGTAATAAAACTTTGGCTGCTTGCGCACCTCCCATTACAGCTAATTCAGCACTCGGCCAAGCACAAATAAGTCTTGGATCATAAGCTTTTCCACACATAGCATAATTTCCTGCACCATAAGAATTTCCAACAACAACTGTAAATTTAGGAACTACACTGTTACTTACTGCGTTTACCATTTTGGCACCGTCTTTTATAATACCACCATGCTCACTTTTACTGCCCACCATAAAACCAGTTACATCTTGTAGAAAAACTAACGGAATCTTTTTTTGGTTACAATTGGCAATAAAACGCGTAGCTTTATCTGCAGAATCAGAATAAATAACACCTCCGAATTGCATTTCTCCCTTTTTGTTTTTTACAACTTTACGCTGATTTGCCACGATTCCAACTGCCCATCCATCGATACGAGCATACCCCGTAATTATAGTTTGTCCATATCCGGACTTATATTCTTCAAAATCAGAATCATCAACCAAACGATGAATAATTTCCATCATATCATACTGCTCATTTCTAGCTTTCGGCAGAATTCCGTAGATCTCTTCAGGATTCATTTTAGGTTTTACAGATGGTACTCTATTGTATCCTGCTTTTTCAAAATCTCCTATTTTAGAAACTATATTCTTAATGGTGTCCAAAGCATCCTTATCGTCTTTTGATTTATAGTCTGTTACACCAGAAATTTCGCAATGCGTAGTCGCACCACCTAAGGTTTCATTGTCTATACTTTCTCCTATTGCTGCTTTTACTAGATAACTACCAGCCAAGAAAATACTTCCTGTTTTATCTACGATTAGAGCTTCGTCACTCATTATAGGTAGATAGGCTCCTCCAGCAACACAACTTCCCATTACTGCAGATATTTGAGTAATTCCCATACTGCTCATTACAGCGTTGTTTCTAAAAATTCTACCAAAATGTTCCTTATCCGGAAAAATTTCATCCTGCATAGGCAGATAAACACCAGCACTATCTACAAGATAGATAATTGGTAATCTGTTTTCAATTGCAATTTCTTGTGCTCTTAGGTTTTTCTTTCCAGTTATTGGAAACCATGCACCAGCTTTAACGGTAGCATCATTAGCTACCACTATACATTGTTTACCACTAATATGACCTATTTTAATAACTACACCGCCACTTGGGCAACCTCCATGTTCAGGATACATTTCATCACCAGCAAAAGCACCAATTTCTATAGCTTTAGAATCATCATCTAATAGATATTCGATTCTTTCTCTTGCCGTCATTTTTCCTTTGGCGTGTAATTTTTCAATTCTTTTTTCTCCACCACCTAATTTAACCTTTGCAAGCTTTTGGCGCAAGGCAGATACTAACAGTTTATTGTGGTCTTCGTTTTTATTGAAGTTTAAATCCATTTGTGTGTATTGTTTGCACGAAAATACAAAAATCAATGAGTTTTTAAATCATTAATAATAAAACCAAAAACTGCTTAGAATCATTTCAAAAAAGTTTCTAAAATGTTAATTAATTATCTCCAATATTAAGAGTCTATAACATTTCCGTAACAGTTTGCTAACATTTGATTATCAGATACTTAACAGTATACAGGTAGTTTTATGGATATTTTAATCCACTGTATAACAATGTATTAACTATTAATCTGAATCAATTATGAAATTATTGAAAGCAAATCCTACTTTATGGATATTATCATGTGCTATTTTTTTTACAAGTTGTAACATAGATGATGATAATTATAATGCGGAAATACTAAATGTCTCCAATACAATAATTGGAGAATTCAAAGCAGGAACTTTTTTGTACGATAATGAAGGCCCACACGATTATAGCTTTCATTTTAAAACACAAGAGGGTTTTATAGAAACCTATGAGTCTGGTTCTAAATCTAGTTATGCTGGTGCCAGCGTTAGTCTTTCATCAGGCGATTGGTACTTAAGCGATGCGCTATTAGGTGGTTTGTCTAATGATCGAAAATATCAGTCTAAGTCTGTTAGAATTCGAAATACGGGTTATGCCATCATGTCCTTTAATATGGATAATGGTGCAGAAACTATTAGAATTCGTCATGCTAAGTATGGTAATGATGGTGATTCTACTTGGAGACTAATTGCCTCATATGATAATGGTGGTTCTTGGTATTACGTAGGAAGCACAATTACCACAAATTCGACAACATTAAATACGGTTTCTTTTGATGTTAATGAAACTTCAAGTGTACGATATGGAATACAAAAACTTTCGGGAGGATCTAATAGAATCAATATTGATAATGTTGAAATTATTACCGATACCAATAGCGGATCTAGTCCAGGTATAGATAGTAATATAACTTTTGGAAATCCTTCTGATGCGGGCACAAGTTCAACCAATTATTACCTGTCTAAACCAGACTTTTCGTTATCCTATAATAATAACACCGGAACAGCTAATTGGGTAAGTTGGCATTTAAGTAGTGCTTGGACAGGTGATACTCCTAGATGCAATTGTTTTAAAAGAGACAATGATTTACCAAGTAGTTTTTTTAGAGCAACATCTAGTGATTACACAAATTCAGGTTTTGATAGAGGGCATTTATGTCCGTCTGCTGATAGAAATGGCTCAGAAGATTCTAATGAAAATACTTATTACATGAGTAATATTGCTCCTCAGGCACCAGACAATAATCGTAAAAGTTGGGCAAATTTTGAAAGCTATTTAAGATCATTAACATTGGATGGTAATGAGGTTCATATCATTGCTGGAGTTGCTGGTAGTGGTGGTATTGGTGGAAATGGTTTTGCTACAACTATAGATGGAGGTAACATAACCGTTCCTGACTCCTTTTGGAAAGTAGCATTGATATTACCAAATGGGACGAATGACATCAATCGGGTAACAACATCAACCAGAGTTATCGCTATAAATGTACCCAATGATCAAGGAATAACAAGCGATTGGACCCAATTTAGAACTTCAGTCGATGCTATTGAAAGTTTAACAGGGTATGATTTATTTGAAAATATTACTAATTCTATAGAATCCGTAATAGAATCAGTTGTAGATAACGGACCTTCAAGCTAGAAAATCTCTTGATTATATATAAAAAGTAGGGGTTTATGATTTTATAAGCCCCTATTTTAATTAGTAAGAATACATAAGTATTTGTTTACCAAAGAATAAGATGATTACAGAAGTCAAGAAGTTGTAAAAAAGCTATTTTTTGATGATAAATTGACGATATTTGTATGCTGTTTTTGATTTTAGAGATCAAAACTATTTAACTAAATAACTTGTGATTTATGGGAATGAATAAAAATACGGTATTAGCTTGGGCTACCTTTATAATGGTTATAGTAGGATTAGGATTAATCGCATTAGGCGCATTTAGGTATCGTCATGTTTCTGGATGGGGATTTGCTGCAGTTGGAGTAGGATTTCTTGCTAATGCTTGGGTTTTTAATGCTTTAAAAGGTAGAGTTTAACATTCTTTTCTCGACGCAAAATATATAACAATAGTATTCTTAAAATTTAGGGCTTATGTCAGACGATAAAAAAATTATCTTTTCTATGTCTGGAGTTACAAAAACGTATAAAAGCGCAAATACTCCAGTTTTAAAAAATATTTATCTAAGTTTTTTCTATGGTGCAAAGATTGGTATTCTTGGATTGAACGGTTCGGGAAAATCTACACTATTAAAAATTATTGCTGGAATTGATAAAAATTATCAAGGTGATGTTGTGTTTTCTTCAGACTATTCTGTAGGCTACCTAGAACAAGAACCGCAATTAGATCCAAATAAAACGGTATTAGAGGTAGTAAAAGAAGGTGCTGCAGAAATGGTTGCTGTGTTGGATGAATATAATAAGATCAATGATATGTTTGGTCTTGAAGAAGTGTATAGCGATGCTGACAAAATGCAAAAGCTAATGGATCGTCAAGCTATACTACAGGATAAAATAGATGCAGGAAACGGATGGGAACTTGATACCAAACTAGAGATTGCGATGGATGCCCTAAGAACTCCAGAACCAGATAAGAAAATCGAAGTATTATCAGGTGGAGAACGAAGAAGGGTAGCCCTATGCCGATTATTACTAAAAGAACCAGATGTATTGCTTTTAGACGAACCTACCAACCACTTAGATGCAGAATCTGTTCATTGGTTAGAACATCATTTGGCACAATATAAAGGTACTGTTATTGCAGTTACTCACGATAGATATTTCCTAGATAATGTGGCAGGTTGGATTTTAGAATTGGATAGAGGAGAAGGTATTCCATGGAAAGGGAATTACTCATCTTGGTTGGATCAAAAATCAAAACGTCTTGCGCAAGAAAGTAAGTCTGCTTCAAAACGACAGAAAACATTAGAACGTGAGTTAGAGTGGGTACGTCAGGGAACAAAAGGAAGGCAAACCAAACAAAAAGCACGTTTAAAGAATTACGATAAATTAATGAGTCAAGATCAGAAGCAGCTTGACGAAAAATTAGAGATTTATATCCCTAACGGGCCTAGATTAGGAACCAATGTGATTGAGGCAACAGGAATTAGTAAAGCCTATGGTGATAAACTGTTGTATGAAGATCTTAATTTTAAATTACCACAAGCGGGGATTGTTGGTATTATAGGTCCTAATGGAGCTGGTAAAACTACTATTTTTAGAATGATCATGGGAGAAGAAACTCCTGATAAAGGTACTTTTAGTGTAGGAGAAACCGCTAAACTTGCTTATGTTGATCAATCACATGCGAATATAGATCCTGAAAAATCTATTTGGCAAAACTTTAGTGACGAACAGGATTTAGTAATGATGGGAGGAAGAGAAGTGAATTCTAGAGCTTATCTTAGTCGATTTAACTTTGGAGGTAGTGAGCAAAATAAGAAAGTTTCTACACTTTCTGGAGGAGAACGAAATAGGCTACATCTAGCAATGACCTTAAAAGAAGAAGGTAATGTATTACTTTTAGATGAGCCTACTAACGACCTTGATGTTAATACATTAAGAGCTCTTGAGGAAGGTTTGGAGAACTTTGCAGGATGTGCAGTTGTTATTTCTCACGATCGTTGGTTTTTAGATCGTATATGTACTCATATTTTAGCTTTCGAAGGGGATTCACAAGTATACTTCTTCGAAGGAAGTTTCTCTGATTATGAAGAGAATAAGAAGAAACGTTTAGGAGGTGATCTAATGCCAAAACGTATTAAGTATAAAAAGCTTGTTAGATAATAGACGTTTATGATTAAACGAATTTTAGGTGTAGTTCTATTTGTATTATTCTCCTTAGAAATTTCCGCACAAGAAGAATATCCTCATCTTTTAGTTTTTAAAGATGGTACAGAAATAAGAGGAAAAGTAGTTGTTTGGGATTTAAATAGGCTTATTTTTAGAAATGCTGAGTCCAACGAAAAGAAGACGTATAAATACAAACATTTAAAAACCGTCTTAAATTTTGAAAGTAGAAAAGAGTATGATAAAGGTTTGTATGTTTTAAAGCAGTTAAAAGGCACCGATAGAACACTACGACTAACAAAAGCAATATCTGGAAAAGTTGAATGCTATTATATTTCGAGGGAATCGGGATCTAGTGCTTTTGGAACTGATGCAGTGTCCGTTTATTCTATTTATTTTATATGTAAAGAAGGAGAAGCGGAAGTTACTCAGGTCCGATCAAGATTAAAATTCAAGAAAATTAGAAATCAATTGAAAGAATATTTTGGTGATTGCCCTGATGTCATTTCGAAAATTGATGATGGTTATTTTGGAGATAGAATAGAGTCTCTGGAACCTTTAATTCAATATTATAATACCAAATGTTAAGTAATATAAAAGTAATTGCGTTTGATGCCGATGATACCTTATGGGTAAATGAAACCTTTTTTCGAAAGGCAGAAGAGGATTTTTGCGAATTAGTGTCAGCACATCTTCCAAAGGAAGAAGCAAATAAATTACTCTTTGAGATAGAAATGCAAAACCTTGGGTTGTATGGGTATGGTATTAAACCGTTTACACTTTCGTTAATAGAAGCAGCTATCAAAATAACGAATGGGAACATGGATGTTTCACTGGTTGAAACACTCATAGAAAGAGGAAAAAAAATGTTGCAAGAACCAGTGGAATTAATTGATGGTATCGAAGAAACTTTAGAATATTTATCAAAGAAATATCGTTTAGTAATGGCTACTAAAGGGGATTTACTTGACCAAGAACGAAAGTTGATAAAATCAGGTTTGGAAAAGTATTTTCATCATATAGAAATTGTATCCGATAAGACTGAAAAACAATATCAGAAATTGGTAGATCACTTAGATATTGACAAGTCGGAATTTTTAATGGTAGGTAATTCTCTTAAGTCTGATATTTTACCAGTGTTAAATATAGGAGCGCATGCTTTCCATATTCCTTTTCATACAACTTGGGCGCACGAAGTTCATAATGGAACCATTGATCACCCTAATTTTAAAAGTTTAACGCATTCTAAAGAATTACTACACTATTTGTAATGACAAAAACAAAATTAGATCTTTCTACTTGGAACAGAAAAGAACACTTTGACTTCTTTAATGGTTTCGATGAGCCTTTTTTTGGAATTGTATCTAATATTGATTTTTCAAAAGGTTATCAAACGGTAAAAGATCATAATTATTCTTATTTTTTGTATTACTTACATAAAGCGGTAAAGGCAGCCAACAACATAAAACCTTTTAGATATAGAATCGAAGATGGAGAAGTATATGAGTATGATCAAGTACATGCTTCTTCTACGATTGGAAGAGAAGATCATACTTTTGGTTTTTCTTTTATAGAATATCATTCTGATTTTAAAGTATTTGTTCACAATGGGCAAAAAGAAATAGAAGCAGTAAAGAATTCAATAGGATTACGTCATAATGATGATGCCAAAAGACTAGATAGCTTACATATTTCTTCAATTCCTTGGTACAATTTTAGTAGTATCTCTCATGCAAGACATTTTACATACAGAGATAGTGTCCCAAAAATTTCTTTTGGGAAATATACTAAAGAAAATGATAAGATTAGTTTGCCAATTTCTGTACATGTAAACCATGCTCTAATGGATGGATACCATGTTGGACTATTTTTGGAAGAGTTTCAACGACTATTAAATGAATAAAATATACAAAGGTTTCAAAGTTATACGTGTATAATATAAATTAATCAGATGTGATGGTAGATGTGTCTATTTCTATGATCTCACCAATACCCATTTGATTTAAATGAATACTTCCTATTCGAACTCTAACTAGACGCAATGTAGGGAAACCAACAGCGGATGTCATTTTTCTAACTTGTCGAAATTTACCTTCTTGTAATATAATGGATATCCAGCTAGTTGGCCCGTGTCGATCATCTCGTATTTTTTTTGATCTTTCTGGAAAATTAGGAACTGATTTTATTTTAAAAGCTTTACAGGGATTAGTCATATATTTTTTTCCATCGAAACCAATTTCTACTCCATTCTGTAATGCTGCAATGGCTTCATCTGTAATAGCACCATCTACTTGCGCATAATATTCTTTTTCAATACCACTACTGCATATATAGTTGCTTATTTTACCATCGGTAGTAATTAATAAAAGCCCTTCTGATTTTTCATCTAACCTACCAATAGACATACTACCCGACGGGAAATCGTATAATTCACCTAATAATCGTTTTGAATTTTGTTTTTGACCATTATTTACAAACTGACTAAGATATCCGTATGGTTTATAAATTTTAAAGTGCTTGTGGTTATTCATAGAGATAGTGGTGAAACAAATACCTATAGCAGATAAAATATTTTTAATTACTAGCATCAAATGTAGTTATGATTATAGAATGTTTAAAGCGATCATGTTTACTTTTATAAACATTTTATAACTAATTAATAATCAGATGTGATTTATTATTTTTAAATAGTTGTTATTATGTCAATTCAATTTATTGGACAGCCTTACCGGCAAGATATTATAGTTGGAGGGTATGCTTCAGGAAGAAGAAGAAACCAAGAACCGAATTATTTTGGTCCTAATCTACTAGAAAATTGGGAAAGTGATCCTGTTAGAGGCTATTACCAGAGTATTTCTAATGAAGATTTGGTTAATATAATGTATACCTCTAGAAATCATGTTAATATCAATATTTATCGTGTTCGATTGTCGGATGTTTCTATGGTAGAAAATACCTTGGATTTAATTCCTTCTGGTCATTTAAGGTGGCTAAAACAACGAAAACCAGAAGGTATTATATTTTCAAATTCTGCAGGAAGAGGAAATTCTGAAAGATATACTGGTGGTTTAAATCCAATTTATGATGACCATACTACTGATTTTTTTGATGAGCGTGATGGTATAATAATAACCTATGGCGCATTATGGAGAAATCAAAATCTCCGAATAATACCAACTCTAATGCATGAAATTGGTCATGTGATGACCCATTCGGGTAAAATTAGTTATCGCTATTTCTCCGCAGCGGATAGAGAAACATTATCCAATACCAGAGTATCTAGGAATCCAGGAAGATTAGAAGCTCTTTGTAATGCATATATGTATTTTATATGTTATAGTAGCATGTCTCCTGCAGTGCATCTATATGGAGATAGATCATCAGATTTGCAAAGAAGTTCAGAAACTAGAGCAGCATTAAGAAGATGTCCTGCATTTACAAGTAGAATGTTGTCCAGTACAGAAATACATCGCTTTAGAGAACGATAAGAAAAACATTGTTTATTAAAAAATATGGTTTTAATTCTTTAGAATAACCTTTAATTCATGTGTATAGTATATCTTTGTAAGCTTATAAGTATAATTATAAATTTTATACTTCGTCGTTTCTACCGCTAATGAGACCAATTATTAGGTGATGTCATTAACCCTTGTATAATTTTCTGTTAAGTATTTCGATGACTTGTAAAATACTTTAAAAAAATGATATGGGTAGATCACAACAGACTTTTAGTAAGATTGAAAAAGAAAAAAAGAAGTTAAAAAAACGAGAGGAAAAACAAAAAAAGAAGGAAGAACGTAGAGCAAATTCGAAAAAGGGTAGTGGTTTTGATAATATGATTGCTTACGTCGATGAAAATGGACATCTTTCTGATACGCCTCCAGATCTTTCCAAGAAAAAAAAGATAAAGGCTGAAAATATAGAAATAGCGATTCCTAAAAAAGAGCATGTAGAAGAGGATCCAATAAAAAAGGGTAGAGTAGCTTTTTTTAATGAATCTAAAGGTTATGGTTTTATAACAGAACAAGAATCACAAGAGAAATATTTTGTTCATGTCAACGGTCTAATGCAAGAAGTAAGAGAAGGAGATAAAGTTACTTTTGAATTAGAAATGGGACTAAAAGGATTAAATGCAGTTAGGGTTAAAAAGCAATAATTAATTCCTAAGAGTATTTACTTTATATCGGGATACCAATCTAATTGAACTACTTCTATTTCTTTATTACCAGTATTTACAATTTCTTTGAATTTTGATACGTCGCTTAAACCCTGAGTTCCTCTATAATGATAGGGATATATTTGTTTTGGTTTAAAAGTTAAAACAGCATCAGCAGCACTTTCTACTGTCATGGTGTAAGGAAGGTTCATACAAACAAAAGCTTTGTCAATATTTTTTAGAGCTCTCATCTCAGGAATATCTTCGGTATCACCAGAAAAATATAGTCTTTCTCCACCCAATGTAATAACGTAACCATTTCCTCTTCCTTTATTATGAAACTTTAGAGCTTCTTCTCTTAAATTATACATTGGTATAGCTTCAATAGAAATACCATTTACCTCTTTTGTTTCACCATTATTTAGAACCACCAGATGTTTGGTATAATTTGCAGGAAGCTTCTCCGCTACTGCTTGTGGCACTACAATTTTAGATTTAGATAAATCCAAGCTATCTAAGGTTTCAATATTCATATGATCTCCATGAATATCCGTAATTAATACAATTGTAGGTTCTTTTTGATTTTTGAATGCGTTAAGACCACCAGTAGGATCAATATAAATGGTGTGCTCCTTGTATTCCAGAACCGTAGTAGCATGTTGAATAGGAATAATTTTCAAATCAGAAATTGGTTTAGTATTATTCTCAGCAACATCAGTAGGAACGTTATTATCTTTATTTTTTTCTTTGGTATTAGAATTGCAACTAAAAAGAAATATAGTGAAAACTAATAATAGGGGATGTGTTATATAGTATTTCATAAACTTTTAAGGTTTAGTTATCTCAACAAGGTATAAAATGAGGATAGAATCGAAAACATTTTAATGTAAGATTAACTATCTATCCATAATTTAATTGCCATGGCAATAACCATCACCACTAAAAATACCTTTACAATACCGTCCCCTTTTTTAACAGACCATCTACTTCCAATCCAACCACCAGAAGCATTTCCCAATGCTAGGACAAGACCATATAAATAATCGATTTGATCATTAAGAGCAAAAATTGCTAGTGCGCCAATAGTGTAGATAAAAACGACTAATGCTTTTACGGCATTTGAACTTACAAGGTTTAAGCGGTTAATAGATGTTAATGCTAAAAGAATGAATATCCCAACTCCTGCTTGAATGAAACCTCCATAAATGCCGATGATAAAAAAAACTACTATGGATAGCAACTTATACTTTCCTTGGGTGCGTTCAGCAATATTGGCAAGATCAACTTTGGGCTTAAAAACCATAAAAAGAACTACGATTAGCATAATAATCGCCAATATTCTATTAAACGTTTCACCTTTAATATCAATCGCAATTTTTGCACCTATTAAAGATCCGATTAATGCAGATATACCTAAATAAACACTTAAAATAGAAGGTTTTATTCCTTTGCTTTTAAATCCGGCAACGGATGTAATACTTTGTATAAAAATACCAATGCGGTTGGTTCCGTTTGCTACTGCAGGTGGTAACCCCATAAAAATAAGCATTGGTAATGTAAGTAAAGATCCTCCTCCCGCAATGGTGTTAATAACTCCGGCAAAGAAGCCAATCAATGCTAGAATAATTAAAAGTAATGTATCGTTCATTAGTTTTTATTACACTTCAAAAATAAATAAAACCATAAAATATAATTGCTTTTTTAAAATCAATTGGCATAAAATCATAAACTGTTGTAGATTTACAGGAGCAAACAAAAACCAAAATAGACGTTAAAAAAATCCACAAAATACTTCCAATTTTAGAAGCAGTTAAAGGCTATAAAAAGGGCACTTTTGGTGCTGATGTAGTAGCAGGGGTTACGGTAGGAGTTATTCTTATTCCGCAGGCGATTGCATACGCATTGTTAATGGGAACTCCTCCAATTTTTGGATTATATGCCTGTCTTATTCCATTGATTATCTATGCATTATTTGGAACCTCCAGACAGTTAAGTATTGGTCCTGTTGCGGTAACAGCAATATTAGTAATGAGCGGAGTGAGCCAGATAGCGACTCCTTTTACAGATGAGTTTACCAATTTGGTAATTTTCTCAGGTTTGTTAATCGGTTTATTACAAATAATATTGAGTTTATTGCGAATGGGATTTTTAGTAAATCTGATTTCCCAACCCGTGATTTCTGGATTCATTTCAGCAGCAGCCATTATTATTATCATATCACAACTTGGTGAGTCGTTGGGTATCAAAATTCCTAATTTTGATTATGTGCATCAATCTTTATGGTATGCAGTGCAACATATTTCTTCCGTGAACTTTATTACATTAGGAATGTGTCTAGGATCTATTTTTGTGATGTTAGTTCTTAAGAAATGGAAAAGATCTTTTCCCGGAGCTTTATTTGTCTTGGTGGTTACAACGGTTATTACGATAATTTTTGATTTACAAAATTTAGGACTTTCAGTTATTGAGGACGTGCCAAAAGGACTACCTTCTTTTAGTATTCCAGATATGAATTATGATTCTATGATTGCTTTGATTCCTTCTGTTTTGACGGTCACATTTATTGGATATGTTGGAAGTATAGGGATTGCAAAATCACTGGAGATGAAAAATCGTGATCATACCGTAAGTCCTAATCAAGAATTATTAGCCTTAGGTATTGCTAAGGTGATAGGTGCTTTTTTTCAAGCGATTCCATCATCAGGAAGTTATAGTAGATCTGCTATTAATGACGAAGCAGGCGGAAAAACTACAGTTTCGTCCATAATTACCGCCTTTATGGTAGTAATTTCTTTATTATTTCTAACATCTTTTTTCTATTACATTCCCAAAGCGGTTTTAGCTTCGATCATATTGGTTTCTGTATTTGGTTTAATCAATATTTCTGAAGCAAAGTACCTTCTCAAATTAAGAAGAAGAGAATTTATAGTTATGTTTATTACTTTTCTGGGAACACTTGTTTTTGGAGTAGAGAAGGGGATCTTTATAGGTGTTATTTTGTCATACATTTTCTTACAGTACTATAGTTCTAGACCGCATATTGCAGAATTGGTAAATATCCCGAATACTAATTATTATAGAAATATTAAAAGATTTCCGGATGCTAAAAGATCTTCGAAATACTTGATTATAAGATTCGATGATCAATTGTATTTTGCCAATACGAGTTATTTTAAGGAAGCGATGATTCAACAGATAAAGAAAAGAGACGAATCGCCAGAATTTTTGATTTTGGATAGTACTAATATTCATGATATAGACAGTACAGGGCTGCATATACTAGAAGATGTTCATCGTTATTTACAAGATCAAGGAATACAATTACTAATTTCTGGAACAATTGGACCTGTTCGTGATTTTTTGAAAAGATCAGGTTTTACGGATAATTTGGGTGCTCAACATAATTTCCTGAATATCGAAGACGCTGTAGATTTTACAGAGCATAAAACCATTCAGAAAAAATCCATGGAAGTAGCCGTACAATACAATAAAAAGAGATCTTTTCTAGACTAAGTAAAATAAGGTTTATTTTTCATATACATGCATTTTTAAGCCCATTCCATAGTTCATAAATCCTTTTTGAATGAGCATATTATTTTCGCTGTATTTCTCATCAAACCGTTGCCAAGTTCTATTTTTAAAAAATATTCTCCTTGTGAATGTGATATTATCTTCAATTTTATTGGTAAACGGTAGCAAAGGCCTAAATGTAGTGGACACTTTTACGATACCTTTACGAGTTTCGACTTCATGATATTTTTTAGTATGCTGTAGTTTTCCATTTTTATCGGTGTAACCCAAAACTTGAATAGAAACAAAAACACCATTTTTGGGAATAAAAACTTTATGTTCTAAAATATCAAGTTCGAAATTCGTTTTATCATCATTAGTGATTCTAAAAATAATATCATCACCTGCTAATCGTTTTCCTGGAAACCCATTATCATTCCTATAAAATTGCATTTTAAACAAGGTAGAGAATGCTTGCTTCCTACCAGAAGATCCTCTAGAAGATTCCATCATTACGGGTAAGTAAACGGATGCAATTTTAGTTGATTTTAACGGATCTCGTCGAAAGAACACCGCAATTTCAGATTCTACTGTAGGTAACCAACATTTAAAATAATCGTCGTGTATTTTGGATCCTTTCCTTTTTGTTTTATATCTACCTAAATTTTCGGCTTTTACTACAACTTCTTGTAATTGTGCTACGTCTGGTGTTAACTCTATTATTTTCGGTAAATTTTTTGTGCTAATTCCTTTTTCTTTATACCCTAAAGCAGAAATATAGATAGAATCAATATCCTTGTATCGTTTTTTTGAAAACTCAAATACTCCGTCTTCATCCGCAAAGAGTCCATTTCCATTACCAAATGAAATTGTCGCATAAGAAATAGGGAATTTTTCACCTGCGTCTTGAATAGTGTATACTTGACTGTAAATACACTGATTGGCAAGTAATACCAACAGTAGGAGTACGTTCTTCATAGGGATTTGAGGGACTTAAATAGTAGTTAAAATTAATAAAAATAATCTAATATCAACTTTTAACCGGTTTTATTAATAACTCAAAATATATAAAATCATTGTTTTTCTTATTATTAATTATACAAAAACCGCTCCATAAAATTATAACTCTTCTTATTTAAGATCCATTTTTTAAGAATAATGCATTTATGTTTTAAAGGATTATCTATGAACTAATTCTATATTTGAACTCTAAAACCAGATAAAAAATAGTTTCAAATTTTTAAAGTGGAGAATATTTGAAGAAGGCAATTTATTTTATGATTCTTAGCACAATTTCATTTACTGTAATGAATCTGCTCGTTAAGTATTTAGAAGGTTTTAGTGCGTATCAATTAGTTTTTTTTAGATCTATAGGAACATTGTTTTTTACAATGCCTTTTTTGCTACATCACAAGATTCCTATATTAGGGAATCAGAAAAAATGGTTGATACTACGTGGATTAGCAGGAGTAACATCTATGGGACTTTTTTTTATGTCTGTAGAATATCTTAAAATAGGATCAGCAGTATCTTTAAGATATCTTTCTCCAATTTTTGCAACTTTATTGGCCGTCTTATTTTTAAAGGAAAAAGTAAAGCATATTCAATGGCTTTTCTTTTTAATTGCTTTTAGTGGTGTTTTAATTATAAAAGGTTTTGATACAGAGATTAATTCTTTCGGATTATTATTAATTGTTTTATCCGCCTTGTTTAGTGGTTTTGTTTATGTATTAATAAATAAAATCGGTTTAAGAGATCATCCAGTAGTTATTGTTAATTATTTTATGTGGATATCTACGGTTTTGGGCGGGATATTATCCATATTTCAATGGACTAAAACACCTCAAGGAGCAGAGTGGGCATTGTTATTAAGTTTAGGAGTCTTTGGTTATTTTGGACAGCTTTTTATGACAAAAGCATTTCAATCACAAGCGACTAATAAAGTTGTTTCTCTGAAATATATGGAAGTAATATTTACCATGATTGCTGGAGTATTTATTTTTGGAGATAATTATCCAATTCTTAGCGTACTAGGAACGGTTATGGTGATTACTGGACTAGTTCTGAATATGTTCTATAAATCCAAATAATTCATGATTAAAAAGAAATAGGATTTACTTCTATTAAAAAGCAAAACGCTCATGAACTTTTGTATCAGTATCATGAACGTTTCTTGGGTATTTACGACGATGTATATAATAGTTGAGTTATATGTTACAATAGTTTTGGATAAATGTTTTTATCTCATTATTAATGAGCATATGAAATACAGAGCGTTTGGTGAACTAACTAACTAATTAACTAATCATTTAATCACTTAAAAATCAGACTTCGACAATTGTTGGGGCAAAATGTTCTAATCTAGAAACTAAACTAAGATTACTGCATTCATATACTCAATAATAATATATGGCTAACTAAAATCTTCTCTTAGGTAATACATTAGTTTTGCTTTATCTGTAAAACTTTTAATAGTGATTATTTCACCATTTAATTTGTTATATATAATTTCCGCGAATAGAAAGTCAATGTAAAAAACACTGTAATAGAAGTCTCTATTGGCATCATTGATCGAAAAAAGGTGAATACCTTTGTTCCAAACATGACGATATTTTTCTGCTAAATTTTGCGAATTAAATCGCTTCTCAAGAGTAGTTTTATGCATAAGCAATGGTTTTAAAGATTTAAGGCAAGACTAAACTACGGAAAAACCGTAATAAATCAAATAAAAAAGTGTAAAAAATTAAAAATTCCCCATTTATTACTAGTAAATAGTTGTAATTCAGTTTATTTTATGATAATTGAACGCTCTTTTGTTTAATTTAATCTTTAGAAATGCTTTTGTTATTTTTGCAACATAAACCTTCAAATAATGCCTAAAAAGGGAAAAGCAAAAAATACTCTCAATAAAGCAAAGCATAAAAAACTCATGGATCGCAAAAAGAACAAATTGCGAAAAGAGAAAGAATTGAGGGTTGCAAGGTTAAAAGAAATTGTAAATAGAGTAAACCAATCTAAAGAAAACTCATAAAGAATGAATAACTGTTATTGCGGAAAGTTGGATTCATTCAAGGCTTGTTGTCATAAAATTCATTTAGATATAACTAATGCTCTAACTGCAGAATCTTTAATGCGATCTCGTTATAGTGCTTTTGTCGTTGCAAATGGAGATTATTTGCAGCATAGTCATCATAGTACAACACGTCCTTCTACTAGAGAAAAGAAATCTATAGTAAAATGGGCTAAATCTGTCCAATGGGTAAAGTTGGAAGTTTTGAATACAAAAGAAGGTCTTCAAAATGATTCAGAAGGTACGGTCGAATTCAAAGCATTTTACTTCGAAAATGGATCATTACAGTGTATTCATGAAAATTCTAAGTTTATTAAGGAAAATGGATATTGGGTATATTTAGGCGTAGTATAATCTATTTGACATTTAAATTGTTCTTTTTATATACTTATATCTTCCTCAAGATCAATTCAAATTATTATATCAAATAAAATATTTTTCCCGAAGACGGGTAACAAAATCATCCTTTGTGTATTTAATGTTGTAATGTCCATTTGCGCGCATGGGCACACACTAATCATGAGGCCGCCGAAAATCATATAGAGTAGGCAAAATCTAAACATTCAATACAATGAAAAAAGTATTTTTAATACGCAAGGGCTTGGATAAATTTTCTTCAAAAGAACTTCAAAACATGAAAGCCATTCTTGGAGGTGCAGAAAATAATATACCAGATATCATCTATTACCCAACCAGTGGCGGTAGAAGATGTGCAGAAGGTCAAGTTTGGTCAGAAACATTAGGACGTTGTGTGGCAACAGCTATAGAAACACCAGCACATCACCGATAGTAAATACGATATGGTTTCGTATTAGGAACTTACTGTAGGTTTTTCAATCTACGTATAACTGGGCGGAGTATAGTAAACTTGTACATTTTATCACTATGCTTCGCTTAGTACATTTTTCGCACCCCTATTGATTCTAATTAAAATATCCTTATGAAATTCGATGCGCTAATTCTAAAAGTAGCAAGCAGATGTAATCTTAATTGCTCTTATTGTTTTATGTACAATCTTGGTGATACTACATATAAACAGCAACCAAAATTCATGTCCTATGAGCTAGTTGATGAAATTTTGGTTAAAACAAAACAATATATCCTTAGATATAAAAAGAAAGAGTTTTCATTTATCTTTCATGGAGGAGAACCTTTATTGATAGATAAAAAGTTTTACAGTTATTTTATTAATAAAGCAAACAAATTAAATCAACAACTATCCGACGTAATCTTCAAATATGATATACAAACGAACGGAGTTTTGATCGATAAATCGTGGTGTTCTTTGTTTAGAGAATTAAATATTTATCCTAGTGTTAGTGTAGATGGGACAAAAAAAGCTCATGATATGTATCGAAAAGATCATAAAGGAAAAGGAAGTTATGATCGTGTTTTTAAATCAGTCCAAATACTAAAAGAACATATAGGATACGCTGACACAGTATGTGTAATCAATGTAGAAGAGGATCCTCAATACATTTATAATAGTTTTAAAGATATGAATGTAAATTCGGTTAACTTTTTAATTCCTGATTTTACACATGATACATTTCCTTTCGATAAAACAAAAACGATTATGGCAGATTGGTTGATTCAACTATTTGATCTTTGGATAGAAGATTCAGAAAGATATCAGATACCCATGTTTGCTGGTTTAATAAATCGACTTTTAGGAACTACGGAGCATACTAATAATGAATCTACAGTATTGGTAATCGAGACTAACGGAGAAATTGAAGCAATTGATTCTTTAAAAGCATGCGGGCATGGCTTTACGAAAACAGGTATGAATATTAATACTCATAATTTTTCGGATATTAAAAAATCACCACTTGGGAAATTGTATTTTGAAGATAGTACAACAAAGTTAAATTCAAAATGTCTTAGTTGTCCTATTATGGAAATATGCCAAGGTGGAAGATTAGTACATCGATTTAAAAAAGAAAATGGTTTTGACAATGTATCTATATATTGTAAGGATCTGATAAAATTTACGGCTTATGTTCAAAACAAATTGATGATTCTTTTTCCAGATCTATTTGCCAATGAGAAAGTGGATCAAATGAAAAGTGAAGAGATATGGTCTTTTCTTGACAGACAAGAGTTAGGATCTTCACGATATAAAAGTGATCTGGAGTATTTCGCTACTTATGGAAGATAAATTGATATTTTGAAATAAAATTTTATAGTTTAAACTAATATTTCTACAAGATGGGAAACAAAATTGAAAAACAAAAGAATTCAATGGGAGAATTTGCAATTGTAGATCAATGCAGTTTACGAGGACACTTAAGATGTGTATACACAACAGGTAAAGAAGTATATCGTGATGGTCGTGATGGAAAAAAAACAATCCATTGGTGGAGAATGTCTTATATAGGAAGAGCATGTACTAGAAAATTCGGAAAAAGAATAGGTTGGTGGTATGAAGCTTTTTTCGTTGTACCACATTATATTGGGATTTTTATAGGAAATGTAGCCGGTTATTGTATGTTTTTAATTTTTGGTAAAAAAAATAACCCTGCATGAATTAGCATATTTAGAAATGAGTATTTAATTTTCTAACAATATGCTGTTAAAAACTTGTTTTTCTTTTCTTCTCAAAAAATAATTTCTTTGCTCTCGGAAAAATTAAAGTCATTGGAAGAACAAGTAGCGAAAGTAAAGAAATTTACCAGAAATAACTTTTTTAAGAATACATACTGTGTTTTTAGAGGAGTTCGATTAAGAGAAATATCTAGGAGAAAACCACATTATCGAAGTGAGTCAGGTAGTACCTATTATTATACTACAAACGGGGTTTATCGATTGTCGAATCATTGGGGAAGAGCTGCTAAATGTAACTGGCGATTAGTATCCGAAATACCTGTAGAAATTGATGACCTTAGATTAGGTTACGCTGATTGGACTGACTTTAGAGAAAACCTGAGTGAGGATGTTGATGCCTACTATGTATCTGTTAATTTCGAAACCAAAACTGTTAGTTACAAGCACAAAGACAATCCTGATTATGATCAAATAGCTATTATAAGGCCAGTGGATGCGACCCGAAAACTAATAAAACAGATTAAAACGCTTTTGGAAGATCACAAATGGGCAAAATACTATGACTATGATGATCTAGATGAATTTCGTAAAGAAATCATTTTAGAATTGGTAAACACCAACAAAAGCTTGAAAGATATAAGACGCGAATTAGCTGCAGGTTAGTTATTTATTCTGGCATAACTACATAACTATCATCACCATTGACTTTTGGAAATTGTTTGTTTCTCCATTTTTCTTTTGCTTCTTCTAATCGATCTTTACTCGAAGAAACAAAATTCCAGTAAATATGCCTTTCTTCAGGAAACGGCTCACCACCAAATAATAAAACATGGGTGTTCGGTTCTAATACTATAGAGCAGGTATCTTCAATTTTGGACACTAGCATATTTCCTTTTCCAATAATGGAATCACAAGCACCTATTTCACCTTCTACAATACAAATCCCTATTTCACCTTTTAACTCGCCTTTTATTTGCAGCTCATATCGTTCTGTACTTTTTATTTCAACCATAAAAAGTTCTGAATGCACTGGTAGCGGAGATTGTTTTCCATACCCTTTTCCTGCAATTAATCTAAACTCTGTATCATGGTCATTCCAATAAGGAAGTTCTTTTTTATCTATATGATGAAATTCTGGTTCTATTTCTTCCAGGTGTTTAGGTAATGCAACCCAAATTTGATATCCATGTGCTAAAAACTCTGTACCATCTCTCATATCATCCGGAGTTCTTTCGGTATGAGTTACACCTTTTCCGGCTACCATCCAATTTACCGAGCCAGGAGAAATACGCTGGTTTGTACCAATACTATCCTTATGCATAATTTCTCCGTCTAGTAAATACGTTAACGTTGATAATCCGATATGTGGATGTTGATCAACATCCATATATTTTCCGTTTTTAATAATAGTAGGACCCATATGATCTATAAATATAAAAGGACCAACCATTCTTTTTTTTCTAAATGGTATTAATCTTCCTACTAGAAAATCACCAATATCACGGCTACGTTCTTCAATTATCAATCCTTGATTAGACATTTGCTTTATTATTTGTGAATAGTTTTGGTAAAATACACTTTTTAGGATAGGTAATACGTTAAAAATTTATTAAGTCATTCTTTAAAAAAATAGTACGTGAAGTAGGTGAAATTATTTTACTATCTTTTCCGAAGCAATCTTAAACAACCTAAACCAACCAATGGAAATTTTTTCTTCTTATAACCTGATTATAGAAGTATCTTTAGTACTTATTTTATCTTTTATTTTTAATGGAATAGCAAAAAAAACCAAAATACCGGCAGTTTTAATGCTTATTATATTGGGAGTTGTTATCCAGTATGCGATCAAAGCATTTGGTGAAGGTTCTTTTAATTTCTTTCCAATGTTAGAAGTTTTAGGAATTATTGGGCTAATAATGATCGTTTTAGAAGCTGCTTTGGAATTAAAATTAAAACGGGAAAAATTGGTTCCTATTTTAAAATCCTTAGCTATTGCCTTAATAGGTTTAGTGGCTTCGGCTTATGTTGCGGCTGTTGTTTTAAAAGCGTTAATTGACGGTATGACAATGCAATCTGCATTGTTATACGCTACACCATTGTCTATTTTATCTAGTGCGATTATAATTCCTAGTGTTGCGGGATTATCAGAAGCAAAAAAAGAATTTCATGTATATGAAAGTACATTTTCGGATATTCTGGGAATCATGATGTTCTATTTCTTAACAGGAAAGTTAAATCCTGCCGAGGATGCGGGCGTGGCAGGTTTTGCATTTAACCTAATCCTTACCATCATCATTTCATTGATAGCTAGTTACGGTATCATTTTAATTTTTCAAAAAATTAAGAGTCAGGTAAAACTGTTCTTATTGATTGCAGTACTATTGTTATTATATGGACTAGGAAAGAAGATGCATTTATCCTCGCTTATTATCATTCTAATTTTTGGATTGGTTATAGCCAATATGAAACTGTTTTTTCAGTGGAAATTGGAAAACCTCCTAGACTATGAAAAGGCCAAGGCTATATATCATGAGCTACATGTGATTACCGCAGAAACAGCCTTTGTGGTAAGAACATTGTTTTTCGTAATTTTTGGAATTACAATAACATTATCTTCGCTGTTAAATTTGAAAGTAGCGCTGATAAGCATATTGATAATTATATCCATTTACGCAATACGATATGTACTATTGAGAATATTTGTGGGTAAAGATATATCACCACAGTTGTTTATTGCTCCCAGAGGTTTAATAACTGTTTTATTATTTTATGCAATTCCAGCAGAAGCTATTATCCCTGGATTTGAACCTGGTATTTTGTTATTTGTAATAATAGGAACAAGTTTGATTATGACTGGTGGAATGATCCGTGATAAGAGTACGAATGAAGATGAGTTAACTCCAGAACAAATAGAGGAAGCTGCCAATGCAGAAGTGGCTTATATTATGGATACTACGACAGATCTTAGTGAAATTGAACACTCTTCTGATGAAGAAGGTGAAACTCTAGAATAAGTTTCATAATGAAAAGATTACATCGATTAACTGCGATTTTAGTAAAACTACAATCCAAAAAAATAGTGCAAGCTGCTGATTTAGCTGATAAATTTGATGTAAGTATACGTACTATTTATAGAGACATGCTAGCCTTGTCCGATGCAGGAGTACCTATTGGCGCTGAAGCAGGAACAGGATATTATTTAGTAGATGGATATTCATTACCGCCCATTATGTTTACAGAAAAAGAGGCGAATGCTTTAATCACAGCTGCTAAGATTATAGAGACTAATAATGATGCATCTTTAATCGCGGATTATAATGAAGTAGTAGAAAAAGTAAAGGCAATTTTAAACACTACACAAAAGGAAAAATTAGAATTATTAGAACAAAGGATTGTAAGTCCGCCTTTTAGGAAATCACCAGAAAGCACCTATTTATCGGTAATACAACAAGCGATTACAGATTTAAGGGTTTTAGAAATTCAGTACACTGCGGCTTCTCAAGAATTTACAAAAAGAACCGTAGAACCTTTAGGGGTATATTTTACAAATACTATTTGGGTAATGATTGCTTTCTGTAGATTACGTAATGATTATCGAGAATTCCGAACGGATCGTATTGTAAATCTTATAGAAACTTCAGAGATATTTCCTCCAAAATTATTCACTCTAGAAGATTATTTTAAAAAATATAGAGAACACTAGTAATCCTACTGACATAAGGTTGTCATATGTGGTATTTAGTTTTGATAAAAATTAAAACATGTATCACTTAATCCACACTGTTATGCTTAGTCTGTTTTTATGCTGCGCAAGTATATTTAGTCAAAACCAACACCTTATGAAAAACAAACCGTACACCATGGAAGTAGTGCTCTTTGAAGTCAATCCAGAGTATTCTACAAAACAAGCCAAAGAAGCCTTGACCTCTTTAAATGATATCATAAAACTATATGATGGTTTTATAGATAGAACTACCGCAAGTAATGAAGATGGAAAATTTATTGATCTGTTATATTGGAGAGATGGTAATGCTGCAAAAAAAGCATCCGAAGATATTATGAAAAACCCTAAAGCTGTTGCAATATTCGAAATTATCAAACCAGAAACTATGCAAATGTATCATTTAGATGTTTTTAACCAATTCGAAGAATAACCATATCTTTAAACCACACAACCATGTTAGCAGAATTAAAACCAATTTCACAGATTACCAGTAGAATGATTCCTGAACATATTTTACAAAGAAAAGGAGCGAGAAGTACTAAAGATCTTAACCCAGAAGTTCTGGAGTATTTAAATAAAGGTTTAATAGAAACAGCAAATTTGATCGAATGGTTAGCAGTTGATCAATTACATTTATTAAAACTAGTATTAGATGAGTTAGATAAATCTAATTGGTATGATAGTTTTTATGAAGCTGTATCTAATCAAAAGAAACCAACAGCAAATTCTAATACCAAGGTTATTGGAGCTACATTTATGCAGCTTACCAATGATCCAGGTATTATAAATTATCTTTCAAATCATATTTCAGATATACCCAGATGTTGGGCGGCGCAGTATTATGGAGCGACTGATATGTCTATAACAGAAAGATTACATACGATCAAACCATTTGCTGCAGATCGTCATTTTGGAGTAAGAGAAGTAGCCATTTTTGCGACCAAAGAATATATTATTCAGGATTTAGATCAATCTATTATGATATTATCCAATTGGGTTAAAAATTCTGATGAGAATATTAGAAGATATGCGGTAGAAACGATAAGACCTATTGGAGTATGGACCAAAAAAATCGATGAACTTAAAGAATCTCCAGAAAAAGCTTTAAGTGTTTTAGAACCACTAAAATCGGATCCTTCAAAATATGTAAGAGACGCAATAGGAAATTGGTTAAATGATGCAAGTAAAACACAACCAAAATGGGTTACAAAGATCTGCAATCAATGGGAAACAGAATCCAAGACTAAAGAGACTAAGTATATTGTCAAAAAAGGCTTGCGGTCAATTAATAAATAATAAAAAATAGTTGTTAACCATCACCACATTTTCAAAGATTATCATATTATTATAAAATAGCGAATTAATACACTAAATAATTATTAAATTACTATTAAATCTTATTCTTTTTAAAGTTTTTATAGGTAAATGTTTTCAGGATTTTTATAGATTTAAACTCCTTATCGAAGTTATTAACAATAGACCTATTTCATAATTTTAGAAGTAGAAAAGAGTAAGTAATGAAAGTACTTTATACTAGTTTAGAATGTTACCCTTTAGCAAAAGTCGGTGGTCTTGGAGATGTGGTGGGTTCGCTTCCTAAATATCTAAATGAACTAGGTTGTAATACTGAAGTAATACTACCATATTACGATAATGATAAGGTACATCAGCTTGTTTGTGAAGATGTCTTTTCCGAAACAATCAATTTAGGAATACATCATTATGATTTTACCATTAAGAAGGTAATATCATTAGAATTTGGTTTTCAGATATATCTAGTATATCAGAAAGAGTTATTATTCCGTCCAAATGTATACAGTTATGATGATGACACGGAAAGATTCATTGCTTTTCAATTAGCCATACTCATTTGGCTTCGTAATCAAGAGATAAAACCTGATGTTATTCATTGTCATGATCACCATACTGGATTGATTCCTTTTTTGGTATCTCAAGTTCCCGACTTTCAGGAATTAATAGATATCCCTACAGTTCTCACCATCCATAATGCACAGTATCAAGGTTGGTTTTCCTATGATAAATTAGATTATATTCCGCAATTTGATCTGCATAATATAGGGTTGTTGGATTGGGATCAATGTATTAATCCATTAGCTACAGCAATTAAATGTGCTTGGAGAGTAACTACAGTTTCCCCTAGTTATATGGAGGAATTACAATCAAAAGCAAACGGATTAGAAGGTCTTTTGCATCATGAAAAAGATAAATGTGTTGGTATCTTAAATGGTATCGATCATACGATCTGGAATACAGAAACGGACCCAATGATTATAAAAAATTATGGAGATAAGAATATTGTTTCTGGTAGAAAAGCGAATAAAAAATGGTTATGTGATGAGTTTGGATTGGATGCAGAGAAACCGTTATTTGCTTTTATAGGAAGATTAGTGTATGAAAAAGGTGCTGATCTTTTACCAGATATATGTTTAGAAACACTTCGTAATTTAGATGTGAATATTTTGATATTGGGATCTGGTGATCACCAAGTAGAAAATAGACTGAGAAGTGTAAAAGAAGAATTTCCTGATTCGTATAACACCTATATTGGATATGATGAGAAGCTTTCTCATATCATTTACGCAGGAGCAGACTTTTTATTAATGCCTTCGCGCGTAGAACCTTGTGGTTTAAATCAAATGTATGCCTTACGATATGGACTTATTCCGATTGTTAGAAGAATTGGAGGACTTAAGGATACGATTATCGATATTGGTGATGATGGTTTTGGGATCTGTCATGACCAAGTAAATGTTCAGGATGTGTATAATTCAATTAAAAGGGGAGTTGAATTTTACGAGAATCAAAAATACTATAGAGAGAAACAAAAAGAGATTGTAAAAATTGATCATTCTTGGAATAATTCAGCGAGCAAATACATAGAATTATATAAATCTTTAAAATAACCACAATGATTAACAAAAAAGTCCTTGCGATTATCCTTGGAGGAGGACAGGGAACCAGATTATCTCCCTTAACGGAAAGTAGATCAAAACCTGCGGTTTCTATAGCCGGTAAATACCGCTTAGTTGATATTCCTATAACCAATTGTATACATTCCGATATCAAAAGGATGTTTGTTTTAACTCAGTTTAATTCTGCATCATTAAATAGTCATATTAAAAACACCTATATATTTAGTTCTTTTAGCCAAGCTTTTGTAGATGTATTGGCTGCAGAGCAAACACCAGATAATAAAACGTGGTTTCAAGGTACAGCAGATGCAGTAAGGCAATCTATGCATCATTTTTTAAATCATGATTTTGAGTATGCGCTGATTCTATCAGGAGATCAATTATATCAAATGGATTTTAATGAAATGATTTCTGCGCATATCGAAAAGGGTGCTGATATTTCTATTGCTACCTTACCCGTTAACGCTAAGGATGCTACTAGTTTTGGTATATTAAAAACTGATAATGAGAGTTTTATTAGCTCGTTTACAGAAAAGCCAAGTACTGATAAATTACCTGGTTGGGAATCAGAAGTAAGTGATGAGATGAAAAATGAAGGGCGTGAGTATCTTGCTTCTATGGGGATTTATATATTTAACAGGCAATTATTGGTAGAACTTTTATCAGATCCATCGAGAATCGATTTTGGAAAAGAGATTATTCCACAATCTATAGATACACATAAAGTATTGGCGTATCAATATGAAGGATATTGGACAGATATAGGTACTATTGCTTCCTTTTTTGAAGCTAATATAGAGTTGGCCAATGACATTCCAAAGTTTGATTTATTCGATAATGAGCGTAATATACTTACCAGACCTCGAATTCTACCACCGTCAAAAATATCTGGTACACGCTTAGATAAAGCAATGATTGCTGAAGGGTGCCTCATCCAGGCAAAAGAAATTGAACAGTCTGTAATCGGAATTCGATCGAGAATTGGTAAAAATACAGTGATTAAAAATACCTATATGATTGGTAGTGACCGATATCAAGATCTGGAAGAATTAGAAACTGATTCCAAAGAAAATAGACCTTTTATTGGTGTGGGTGAAAATTGCAACATCAATAATGCTATAATAGATAAGGACTGTAGAATTGGTAATAACGTGATTGTAAATGGAGGTTCACATTTAAAAGATACCGAAGATGATCGATTTGTTATCAAAGATGGTATCGTAGTATTTAGAAAAGGGACTATCATCCCAGATAATTTCAAAATTTAATAACCTACTAAATAGAAATTCTATTTAGCTAAATATGATATGCACTCATATCATGATTACCTTTTATGAGTAAAGTTATAGTACATAGTTTATTTTCTGAATTTGATATAGATCTTTTTAAACTTGGAAAGCACTTCAGGTTATATGAAAAATTTGGTTCTCATATCATAATGTTGAATGGTGTAAAGGGAACTTATTTTTCTGTATGGGCCCCTTCAGCTAAATCCGTATCTGTCATTGGAGATTTTAATTTTTGGAATGAAAATGAACATCAACTTAATGTTCGTTGGGATGCCTCTGGAATTTGGGAAGGTTTTATTCCAGAAGTCGGAAAAGGAAATATTTATAAATATAAAATTCATTCTCATCATAATGGTGTGATTACCGAGAAGGCAGACCCTTATGCACGTAGATATGAGCATCCTCCTAAAACAGCATCAGTAGTCTGGGAAGATTCATATGACTGGAAAGACGTTGAATGGATGAAAAAACGGAAAAAGAACAATGCAATCGATGCTCCTTTTTCTGTTTATGAGGTTCATTTAGGCTCTTGGAAAAGAAAAATAGAAGAAGATAGATCCTTGTCATACTACGAATTGGCGGATGAATTAGTGGCCTACGTGAAAAAAATGAATTTTACTCATGTAGAGTTAATGCCTATCATGGAGTATCCTTATGATCCGTCTTGGGGATATCAGCTTACAGGTTATTTTGCTCCAACATCTAGATTTGGATATCCTGAAGAATTTAAACTATTAGTAGATAAACTACATCAAAATGACATTGGGATCCTATTAGATTGGGTGCCATCACATTTTCCAGAAGATGGTCACGGTTTAGGTTTTTTCGACGGATCTTGTTTATATGAACATCCTGACAGAAGAAAAGGATATCATCCAGATTGGAAAAGTCTGATATTTAATTACGGACGAAATGAAGTAAAAAGCTTTTTGATAAGTAATGCTATATTTTGGTTAGATCAATATCATGCAGATGGATTACGTGTAGATGCAGTGGCTTCTATGTTATTTCTTGATTATTCCAGAGAAGATGGAGAATGGGAGCCAAATATATTTGGAGGAAGAGAAAACCTAGAGGCGATTGATTTCATGAAAGAATTAAATCAAGAGGTTTATAGAAGTTTTCCAGATGTACAAACCATAGCAGAAGAATCTACCTCATTTCCAATGGTATCCAAACCGACTTTTGTAGGAGGATTAGGTTTTGGTATGAAGTGGATGATGGGTTGGATGCATGATACATTATTATATATGGGTAAAGAGCCTATTCATAGAAGGCATCATCAGAATGATCTAACGTTTAGTATGACCTATGCTTTTACAGAAAATTTTTTGCTTCCATTATCACATGATGAAGTTGTATATGGAAAAAGGAGCATTATTGGCAGAATGCCTGGTGACGAATGGCAGAAATTTGCCAACCTAAGGCTTTTATATAGCTATATGTTTACGCATCCTGGAACAAATTTGTTATTCATGGGGGCAGAATTTGGACAGCATGACGAATGGAATTTTCAGGGTAGTTTAGACTGGCACTTATTACAATATGATTATCATTCTGGTGTTCAAAACCTTATTACCGATCTAAATAAATTATATAAAGAAAATCCAGCGTTATATGAAAAACAGTTTGATGCGGATGGTTTTGAGTGGATTAGCTATGATGATCATGAAAATTCTGTAATTACCTATGTTAGAAAAGGACATAATGATAAAGAGACATTAGTTATAGCCTGTAATTTTACTCCAGTTCCTAGAAAAGATTATCGTATTGGTATATCTATGAAAGGTACTTTAAAGCAAATTTTTAATAGCGACGATACCAAATATGGAGGAACAGGAAATTTTAAAGCGTCAAAAATAAAAATAGAATCAAAAGACTGGCATTACCGAGATTATTCTGCGGAAATTACAATTCCACCTTTAGGAGCTGTAGTATATAAATTTGATAAGTAGAATAGATGTTTGAGTTTCAATATTAAACAATTGTTAACAGAATATTGTTTCAAACGTTTTCGTAAAATATTCTTGATAAATACTCGATAAAACAATTTAATTATTGCGATAGATATTGTTTTTTTACAATACTAATACAGCAAAGAAACCAACTAAGCTATGATTACTAATACCGAATTAGAAATAAAAGGAAATCTATTTCCAGGAAAGATTGTCTCTTTTTCTCAAAATGTAGATAAGATAAATTTTACAACCGAAAATGGAGTAATTCTACAAGTTACGATTTTACGCGGTAGTGTTATTCGTTTCAGATATGCTACGGATAATAATTTTGAGAAAGATTTTTCTTATGCTATCAGTGAAAAAGGTGTTAGAGGCTATAGTGAGTTGGCTGTAGAAGAATTAGATGATTCTTATAATATTGTTACCAAAAAGGTAATCATCAAAATTGCTAAATCAAATATTCAGGTTACCATTAGCGATAGAGAAGGTAATGTGATTTGTAAAGACGATTGGGGTTTTCACTGGGAGCAAAGCTATGAGTATGGAGGTAATATTGTGAAAATGAGTAAATCCGCTCCTCAAGGTGAATGTTATTATGGTTTAGGAGATAAACCAATGCATTTAAATTTGAAAGGGAAGCGAATAGAAAATTGGGCTACAGATCAATATGCATTTGGGAAGGATCAAGATCCTTTATATAAAAGTGTTCCTTTTTATATAGGAATGTATGAAGATAGAGCATACGGAATATTTTTCGATAATTCATTTAAAACTTTCTTCGATTTCTGTAACGAACGTCGCAACGTAACTAGTTTTTGGGCACATGGTGGAGAAATGAACTATTACTTCTTCTATGGTCCTAATATGCAGGATGTAATAACACGTTATACCGATCTTACAGGTAAACCAGAATTACCACCTTTATGGGCTTTGGGATATCACCAGTGTAAATGGAGTTATTACCCCGAAAGTAAAGTAAAAGAGATAACTAACAAATTCAGAGAACTAAGAATCCCTTGTGATGCTATCTATTTGGATATAGATTATATGGATGGGTTCAGATGTTTTACCTGGAATAAAGAATATTTTCCGGATCCAAAACGCATGGTAGACGAATTAGCGGAAGATGGATACAAAACTATTGTTATAATTGATCCAGGGATTAAAATAGATGATCAATATTGGGTATATCAGGAAGCTATGGAAAATGATTATTTCTGTAAACGTGCCGATGGCCCTTACATGAGAGGGAAAGTTTGGCCAGGAGAATGTTACTTTCCAGATTTTACCAACCCAGAAGTAAGAGAGTGGTGGGCAGGTTTGTTCAAAGAATTAATTGACGAAATAGGAATCAAAGGAGTATGGAATGACATGAATGAACCCGCTGTTATGGAGGTTCCAGGAAAGACATTCCCTGATGATGTTCGTCATTTTTATGATGGTAATCCATGTAGCCATAGAAAAGCTCATAACATTTATGGTACTCAGATGGCCAGAGCTACTTACGAAGGTATCAAACGTTTTGCGTACCCAAAAAGGCCTTTCGTTATTACGAGATCAGCATATTCAGGTGCGCAACGATACACTTCGTCATGGACTGGTGATAATGTAGCTACTTGGGAACATCTTTGGATCGCTAATATCCAAGCACAACGTATGAGCATGAGTGGTATGTCTTTTACAGGTAGTGATATCGGTGGTTTTGCAGAACATCCTACTGGAGAATTGTATGCTCGCTGGATACAGCTTGGAGTTTTTCACCCATTTTGTAGAACGCATTCCTCTGGTGACCATGGCAATCAGGAACCTTGGACATTTGGAGAAGAAGTGATTGATGTTACCAGAAAATATGTAGAATTAAGATATCAATTACTACCGTATTTATATACAATGTTCTGGGAATACGCTGAAGAAGGAATTCCAATGTTGAAATCCTTGGTGCTTTATGATCAAACGGATCCACAAACACATTATAGAACGGATGAATTTGTTTTTGGAAATCAAATTTTAGTATGCCCAGTACAAGAACCAAATGCCAAAGGAAGAAGGCTGTATATTCCGCGAGGAAACTGGTATAACTATTGGACGCGTGAATATGTAAAAGGAGGAATGGAACAATGGGTAGATGCTGATTTAGATACAATTCCTTTGTTTGTAAAAGAAGGAGCAATTATTCCGAAATATCCAATACAACAATATGTTGGAGAAAAGAAAATAGAAGAATTAAAACTAGAAGTATATTTTAAGCTAGGAAATAAAGAGGTTTCTAAGGTATATGAAGACGCACAAGATGGGTATGATTATACCAAAGGAAGATATAGTTTACGAAGTTTTTCTTTTACTGGTAAAGAGAATGAAATCATTATTCAGCAACATAAGAATGGAACGTATGTTACAGAATATGAAAATATGAATATAGAATTCATCGCGTTACCTTTTACTATAGGAAAAATCGAAATAGATAATGTAGAAGTATCTCTAAGTGATCTTAAGTTTAATAAGAACTCTATTGTTGTTCCTAAAGACTTTACAGAACTTCATATTATTGCGGAATAAGTAGTTTATCGGAATTTATAGTCTTATATAGATTTTTGTGTATAATTAGATAGCTTTTTATTCTAATGGGTGTATTGAATTTTGTAATTTTATATTACAAAAATTATATCTATCCTTACTTATTATGAAAAAAAGAAAAGTAATAGTTGCATTAGGATCTATAGCTCTTTTCCTTTCGTGTGCAACGAATCCATTTACTGGTAAACAAACGTTAGCTTTGGTACCTAACTCCCAGATTTTGCCTGCAGCTTTTGCTCAGTATAATCAGGTATTAGGAGAAAGTAAAGTGGTAAATGGTACTTCAGATTCAGAAATGATCAAACGTGTAGGGCAAAAAATTGCTACTGCTGCGGAGAGATGGCTTAATGCTAATGGACATCAGGGATATTTAAAGGATTATAAATGGGAGTATGCTCTTATTGAAGATGATGCTGTGAATGCATGGGCAATGCCAGGAGGTAAAATAGCATTTTATACAGGAATTTTACCAATTGCAAAAACCGAAACAGGAGTTGCCGCTATTATGGGGCATGAAGTAGTACATGCAATTGCTAATCACGGACAACAACGTATGAGTGCAGGTCAATTACAGCAAATAGCTGCTGTAGGAACTGCTGTGGCTGTAAGTGGTCAGAATGAACAAACCCAACAAATTGTAGGTCAAGCCTTTGGTTTGGGAAGCCAATTCGGAGTAATGCTTCCGTTTAGTAGAAGTCATGAAACAGAGGCAGATAAGATCGGATTAACATTAATGGCAATAGCAGGATATAATCCTGACGAAGCTGCAGAATTATGGAAGCGTATGAAAGCTAATAGTGGTGGACAAGCACCACCAGAGTTTATGAGTACACATCCATCTAACGATACAAGAATTGCTAATCTTACAGCGTGGGCGCCTGCTGCAAAGGCGGAAGCTAGAAAATTTGGGGTTACCAGTTTTAAATAATTGTAAAATATCCTTTCTTAAAAAGATAATAACTATTTTAGAAGCTGTTCTGGACAAACCAGAGCAGCTTTTTTAATTTTCGCACATGGGAAATAGTTTACCAAAAGGACATAAAAAATTACTAAATGCCTGGGCTTTTTATGATTGGGCAAATTCCGTATACAACTTAACAATTTCATCTGCAGTATTTCCAATTTTTTGGGGAGCACTTACAATCGTACGTGATAATGATGATAATATCATTAGTGATACTGTTACTTTTTTGGGTGTAAACTTTAATAATGATTCACTTATTAGTTATGTAACAGCGTTAGCATTTCTAATTGTATCATTTATAAGTCCTTTTCTTTCTGGTATTGCTGACTATGTAGGGAATAAAAAGAATTTTTTAAAGTTCTTTTGTTATTTAGGGGCACTTTCTTGCATTGGATTATATTGGTTTTCCTTAGAGAATTTATTTTTTGGTTTACTATGCTATTTATTAGCATTAATAGGTTTTTGGGGAAGTATTGTCTTTTATAATTCATATTTGCCAGATATAGCGTTCCCAGAACAACAAGATGCTATTAGTGCTAAAGGATATTCCTTAGGGTATATAGGAAGTGTTATTCTCCTAATAATTAACCTGATCATGATATTAAAATATGATTGGTTTGGTTTTGAAAATGAAGGATTACCTACAAGGTTATCCTTTTTAATGGTTGGAGTATGGTGGATAGGGTTTAGTCAGTATACGTACTACTATCTCCCAAAAGGAAACAAAAAGGATAAGTTGTCAAAAGATATATTATTTAATGGTTTTAAAGAACTAAAATCTATTTGGCGAGCACTAAAAGATAACATCAAACTTAAACGCTATTTATTTGCATTTTTTGTTTATAGCATGGCTGTTCAGACGATAATGTTAATAGCAACCTATTTCGGAATAGAAGAATTGGATTGGGGAGAGCAAGATGCAACAACAGGACTTATTATTAGTATCCTTCTAATTCAGTTGGTAGCAATTGCAGGGGCTTTTCTTACGTCTAAAGCTTCTGGTAAATACGGGAATATAAAAACATTAATTGTTATAAATATTATATGGATCATCATATGTGTATACGCGTATACGATCACTACGCCTGGTCAATTCTATGTAGCTGCTGCAATAGTAGGATTAATAATGGGTGGAATACAAGCGTTATCAAGATCTACATATTCTAAATTATTACCAGAAAATGCAGTAGATACTGCTTCTTATTTTAGTTTTTATGATGTTTCCGAAAAAATTGGAATTGTTGTAGGAATGTTTTCTTATGGACTTGTAGCACAAGTAACTGGGAGTGTACGATATTCAATTCTGTTTTTTATTATATTCTTTGTTATTGGAGTGTTTCTTTTATTCAGAGTCCCTCGAAATGAGAAATAATAGTTAGCATACGAACTAAACATTCTTTCATTTGAGGACGTATCAATTTATAAGCTAAGTTACATTTGCAGTATTCTTATTACAGACACTTAACAAATATTTTAAGTTGTTTTTAAAAATGTCTTAAGAAAAAATATTAACCTATTTATATCGTTATTTAACCAAATAACAATACTAATATTAGTTCATCTAGGATTCGGGATTTTTATCGAATAATATCAAATTTTCATGTTTTAAAATGATCAAAATATCTGAGGTGTTATGATATTTGAATTTATGTAACCAATAAACCAAACTTTAAGTAAATATAAAATTGATGAAGAAAATAATTTTAATTCTCACGGTTGTACTTCTGGCTTCATGTTCTGCAAGCCAGAAAACGATAATTGCTGCCAAAAAAACATTAAAAGGAGAATGGTCACTTGATAAGATATCATATGATCGTTCTGGAGTTTTTGAGGTTACGCTATACAATGATGCTTCTGCAGAATGTTTAACAGGTGGAATTTGGAAGTTTATCCCAAATAATAATACTGGGATGTATACTGTAAATGAAAATCAATGTACATCTACAGGGGCGAGAAATTTCAGGTTTACAATTCCAGAACCTTCAGAAAATGGTGAATATAGTTTTTTATTCAAGCCAATTGATGAAAAGAAAAAAAGCACAAACAATAACAAAGGCTATCGAATGACGCTTAAGCATTTGGATGCCACTACCATGACTTGGACACAGACAGTAAGTCTAGAAGGAAAACCATTTGTTATTACAATGGACTTTAATAAAATACAATAACTCAAATCATAAAGCAATGATAAAAGCAAATTTAAAATTAACTGCAATTGCATTAACCACGCTTATTATTTTAAGTAGTTGTGATGCTGTGCAAAATGCAAATAACACCCAAAAAGGTGCAGTTATCGGGACAACTACTGGAGCAGTACTCGGTGGAGTAATAGGTAATAATGTCGGTAATAAGGAGAACTCCGTTCTAGGAGCTATTATTGGTGGTGTTGTTGGAGGTGTAGCCGGTGGAGTAATCGGAAAACAGATGGATAAACAAGCTCAGAAAATAGAAGAAGAAATTCCAGGAGCAGAAGTTACTAGAGTAGGAGAAGGTATTGATATTATATTTGATGAAACTAGTGGAGTTTATTTTGATACTAATAAATCAGATATCAATACAAAATCTAAGGAGAACCTAAATAAATTAATAGGTATTTTTAAAGAATATCCGGATACAAATATTATTGTAGATGGACATACGGATAGTTCTGGTGATGATGCTTATAATTTAGAATTATCTAAAAAGCGTGCCTATGCGGTAACAAACTACCTAATTTCTCAGGGAATTAGTAAAACAAGGTTAACAACCTATTATCATGGAGAAACCTTACCTAAATATGATAACTCAACGGCCGAAGGAAGAGCGAAGAATAGAAGAGTAGAATTTGGAGTAATGGCCAATGACAAAATGATTGAAGACGCTAAACAGAAAGTAGACTAGTACTTTTTACACTAGATAAAGAGAATCCCTAACAAGTATTTGTTAGGGATTTTTTCTTTATAAACCTTTTCTTACACTGTATTCCGTGATGTAATTTTCACCATATATGATGTAGTTTAAAGAGTATTATAAGAGGATATTTGTAGGGTACTTTATTCACATAAACTCTTTAAACCTTTACTTTGAAAACACTTCGTTTTATACTATTTGCAATACTACTATCAAGCTGTGGTTCTACAACTAAATTTATAAGAACTGCTAAGATTTCGATGAATGGTGTATGGATCTTAAAAACTATCAATTATGAAACAGATAGCAAGGGAACTTATGAAATAAGTATTCTTGATAACATTCCTTTATCCTGTCTCGAAGATACTAACTGGGAGTTTATAGCTAATAATCATACAGGTAGCTATTCCTTATCAGGAACGACTTGTCTTAAAAAAGGAGTTTTCAATTTTATCTGGTCCATTCCAAATGAATTACAAGGATATACGCATAGTATTTTACTAAAACCTGTAGATAGTAAAATGAAAAGTACTATAAACAATAAAGGGTATCGAATGCAATTATACGAGCTTGACGGAACTAATATGGTTTGGGCGTATGATATGATTGTAGATGGTCAGAAATTTACTGTAAAGCTCAATTTTCAGAAGCAATAGAATTAATTATTACCAACAAATATAAAACTCATATAATGAAATCACAGATGATCAAACACACAAAAAAAATCAGCTTTCTATTTTTATTTATTTTAGTTTTTGGAAGTTGTAAAACTATGAAAAACTCTGAAATAGGAGGATTAATTGGTGCTGCTGGAGGAGCAGTGATTGGAGGGGTAATCGGTAACCAAGTTGATGATACTGAGCTAGGAGCTGTAATAGGAGGTATGGTCGGAGCTACCGTAGGAGGTATTATTGGAAATCAAATGGATCAACAAGCTAAAAAAATTGAAGAAGAAATGCCTAGTGTTGTGGTACAACGAGTAGAAGAGGACATTAATATCGTGTTTGACGAAGAAAGTGGTGTCTACTTTGAAACTAATAAGCATGATTTGAATACATCATCCAAGGAAACAATCCATAAATTAGCTAGTATCTTAAAAGAATATCCTTATTCTAATATCTTAATTGAAGGACATACGGATAACGTGGGTAAAGAAGAATCTAATTTTGTGTTATCAAAACATCGAGCACATTCTGTAAAAGAATACTTAGTAGAACAAGGGATTGATGAACAACGATTTACAGTAAGATACTATGGTGAATCTCAACCCAAATATGATAACACTACAGTAGAAGGTAAATCAAAAAACAGAAGAGTAGAAGTAACAATTTCACCTAATGAAGAGCTACGTAGACAAGCTGTTGCTCAAATAAAAGAGTAACATATTGTAATCTAGAATAATAAATCCCGACTGATAGTTCGGGATTTTTTTATGCTCAAAATTTGTGTATCTTCAATCAATGATTCATAATTCACACATAGTAATTATAGGAGGCGGTTTGGCTGGATTAACGAGCGCTATTCACTTAGCTAAGATGCAAATACCCGTTACTTTAATTGAGAAAGAAACCTATCCTAAGCACAAAGTATGTGGAGAATACATTTCTAATGAAGTCGTTCCGTATTTGGATTTTTTAGGTATTAAATTGAAAGATTTGGATATAGTGACCATTTCACAGTTACAGATATCTACTAAAAACGGGAAATTGATTAAAAGTAAATTGCCTTTAGGAGGTTTTGGAGTAAGTAGATATCGTTTGGATCATCATTTATGGATAACTGCTAAAAAACTAGGAGTTCAACTTATAAATGATCAGGTAATAAATGTAGATTTTCAAAAAGACAATACATTTCTTGTTCATACTTCTAATAATGGAATATTTTATACGGATTATGTAATAGGAGCTTATGGAAAACGATCTACATTGGATAAAAATTTACATCGTGATTTCAGTCAAAGAAAATCTCCATGGTTAGCGGTAAAAGCACATTATGGTTCAAAATTTGATTCAGATACTGTAGCGTTACATAATTTTGAAGGTGGTTATTGTGGTTTGTCGGTAGTGGAGAATAAGGCGGTGAATGCTTGTTATTTAGTGAATTATGAAAGTTTTAAAAAGTATAAAGACATAGTGAGTTTTGAAAAAAATATTCTTTATGAGAATCCCTATTTGAAAGACTTTTTTGAAAATTCTGAAATGCTCTTTAGAAAACATATAACAATAAGTCAAATTAATTTTGATCCTAAAAAGCCTTTAGAACAAGGTGTCTTTATGATTGGAGATGCTGCTGGGTTGATTCATCCATTGTGCGGTAACGGAATGGCTATGGCGATCCAAAGTGCCAAGATTTTATGTGACTTGTTTGTAGCAAATCATGTCTCTAAACAGTATAGCAGACAAGAGATGGAACTAATGTATGCCAAAGAATGGAATAAAGCATTTTCTAAAAGATTGTATGCTGGAAGAGTACTACAAAAGGTATTATTGCATAACGGATTTCAGCAAATAGCTCAAAAAGTAGCAAAAACCATTCCTGCTATAGTACCAGAAATTATCAAACAAACACATGGAAAACCATTAGTATGCTCATAGATCTTACATATAGAAGTAATGAACCAGAGCTTATGGATAATCCAGAAGTTAATGAAAAAGATCTTTCTGTAGCTTTGGAGGATATCGCTAAAGTAAATAAAATGTTAGGTGGTAATGCTATCACTATAGATGCAGTATTAGAGATTATTAAAAAGAAGAATATACCATCAAAGGAGTATGTTATAATGGATCTTGGTTGTGGTGATGGAGAAATGTTAAGGAAGTTGGCTAACATCTTAAAAAAGAATGATATAAATGCCAAACTAATTGGTGTGGATAATCATGATAAATGTCTATTACAAGCAAGAAATTTAAGTGGTTCTAATACAGATATTAAATATTACAAAGAAGATATATTAACCTTGAATAAAGGAGAATTTTCTTGCGATATTATTATTTGCACACTGACATTACATCATTTTACAGACAATGATATTAAGAAAGTAATTAGTAAAGGACTGGAGTTAGCCTCTGAAGCAGTTATTATTAATGATATCCATAGAACTCGGTTGTCTTATTATTTATTTAAGCTATTTAGTTTTTTCTTTATCAAAGGATATATAGCAAAAAATGATGGTTTGGTATCAATAAAAAGAGGTTTTAAAAGAAGGGAATTACTTCGTTTTGCCAAGGATCTTGGTTTAAAACAGCATCGATTAGATTGGAAATGGGCTTTTAGATATCGATGGATTATTAATCAGTAAAAAAGGGAATATTGAACGTAAAAATAACATCAGTCGCTAAGCAATTACCAGCGTATGTTAGAGAAACGAAAGAGATTTTACCATATGTGTCTCAATGGTTAACAGGACAGGAAGATAGATTTAAGCGTAAAGTGCTTAAGATTTTCGAAAATGCCGCTGTTGATAAACGATATGGAATTATGAGTATTGAAGAAGTCTTTACTGCTACCTCATTCGAAGAAAAGAATGATATCTATATCCGAGAAATAAAGAAACTAGGGGAGTCTGCTCTTAAAAAAGCGTTAGATAAGGCAAGTTGGGATCCTACTTCCTTAGATTACATTATCACAGTGAGTTGTACAGGTATTATGATACCTTCTCTAGATGCATATTTAATAAATACATTAAATCTGAGGCAAGATATTGTTAGGTTGCCTGTTACAGAAATGGGATGTGCAGCTGGAGTTTCTGGTATTATCTATGCGAGAAACTTTTTAAAAGCTAATCCTAATAAAAGAGCTGCAGTAATCGCTGTAGAATCTCCAACAGCAACCTTTCAACATACTGATTATAGTATGGTAAACATTGTAAGTTCTGCTATTTTTGGTGATGGTGCTGCATGTGTGTTACTTTCTTCAGAAGAAGATGCCGAAGGCCCTACTATTATCGCAGATGAAATGTATCACTTTTATGATGCGACCTCTATGATGGGTTTTAAATTGACTAATCATGGTTTACAAATGGTATTAGATAAGGAAGTTCCGGAGAAGATAGCAACCCACTTTCCAGATATTATACATCCTTTTCTCAAAAAGAATAATAAGTCAATTGAAGAGGTTGATCATTTAATTTTTCATCCTGGCGGGAAAAAGATCGTTCAAACTGTAGAAACTCTTTTCGGGGATTTAGGCAAAAACATTGATGATACAAAAGAAGTATTAAAACATTACGGAAATATGAGTAGCGCTACAGTATTGTATGTTTTAGAACGATTTATGGATAGAAAGCCTGCCTCTGGAGAAACAGGTCTTATGCTAAGTTTTGGTCCTGGTTTTTCTGCGCAAAGAGTATTGTTGGAATGGTAATAGGTAATAAGATAATGATTGTATATAGTTTAAATCATAAAGAAATTTAAAATGAAAAATGTCTTTTTATATATTTTATTCATCACCTTCACAGCATCAGCATGTTCTGGTGATGATGTTCGCTCAAATATAGATGATCCAACTCCAGAACCTCAAAATGCTGATGTAACTAATGTAACTGTAACAGGAGAAGCGGGTAGTTATACATTTAGCGTAGAAATTAGAAGTCCAGATCTGGGATGTAACCAATATGCAGATTGGTGGGAAGTTATTTCAGAAGATGGAACATTAGTATATAGAAGGATTTTGGCCCATAGTCACGTAAATGAACAACCATTTACTAGATCTGGAGGACCTGTCGCAATAACACTGGATCAAATAGTATATGTTCGAGCTCATATGAATAATAATGGATATGGTACTATTGTATATAAGGGTAGTGTAGCAAATGGCTTTACTCAAGATACATTAGAAGCATCTTTCGCAAATCAATTAGCATCAGAAGAACCATTGCCTAATAACTGTGCATTTTAAAATAATATCTTTTGACTTCAGAACAAATTATAGAAAAGCTACCGTATCAATCTCCATTTTTATTTGTGGATGAACTATCCGAGGTGAATGAAAATGGAATAAAAGGGTACTACACATTAAAAAAAGATGAATATTTCTATAAAGGACACTTTAAGGAGTATCCTGTAACACCAGGAGTAATCCTTACCGAAATTATGGCTCAGATAGGAGTTGTTTGTTTGGGAATATATCTATTTAAAGAAACTATTTCTGAAGACACAATGGGAGTTGCTATGAGCAGTAATACTATTGACTTTTATAAACCAGTACTTCCGGGTGAAAAGGTATTTGTGGTTTCTAAAAAGGATTATTTTAGGTTTAACAAATTAAAATGTACGATACAAATGTTTAATGCTGAGCGCAAACTTGTGGCAAAAGGAAGTATCTCTGGAATGATGAAACCAGTTTCTTTATGAAGAAAAGAGTTGTAATTACAGGTTTAGGAGTGGTTTCACCAAATGGAACGAACGTTTCAGAATTTAATAGGTCTTTAAAAAACGGTGTTTCTGGAATACGACATATAGACAACCTAAGGGAACTAAATTTTTCCTGTCAAATAGCTGGAAAACCACTATATGAAAAAGATTACTTAAATAATTACTTTAATTCTATACAATTAAGAGGATTGAATGCTTCAGGACTGGAATATGGAGTAATAGCGGGTATAGATGCTTGGAAAAATGCTGGTTTATCTCTAAATGACAAAGAAGATGATCCAATTTGGGATGCAGGTGTAATTTTTGGAACCGGTATTTTAGGTGTTGATAAATTTAGAGATGCGATTTATAAAGTAGATGAAGGTAAAGTACGACGATTAGGGAGTACGACAGTTATACAAACTATGGCTAGTGGTGTTAGTGCTTTTTTAGGTGGTATGATCGGTTGTGGAAACATTACTACGACTAATTCTTCTGCTTGTAGTACGGGAACGGAAGCTATTTTAATGGCGTATGAACGAATTATATCTGGAAAAGCAGAAATTATATTAGCAGGAAGCACCAGTGATAGTGGTCCTTATGTTTGGGGAGGATTTGATGCGATGAGAATTCTGCCTCATAAATACAATGAGAATCCTACAGAAGCATCTAGACCTATGAGTGCCTCAGCAAGTGGCTTTGTACCAGGAAGTGGAGCAGGAGCGTTAGTAGTAGAGAGTTTGGAAAGTGCACAAAATAGAGGTGCTACCATTTACGCAGAAATTCTTGGAGGACATATCAATAGTGGTGGACAGCGAAATGGAGGCAGTATGACCGCGCCAAACAGCAAGGCAGTACGGCATTGTATTCAACAAGCAATCATCAATGCTAATATTCATGCAGATGATATTGATTTGATTAATGGTCATCTTACAGCTACCACTAAAGATGCTACCGAAATTATGAATTGGTGTGAAGCATTAAATAGAAGAGGGAAGGACTTTCCGTTTATCAATTCTTTAAAAAGTTTGGTAGGACATTGTCTTGCTGCTTCAGGGAGTATTGAAAGTGTGGCTACTGTACTTCAGGTATATGAAGACTTTGTTTTTGGAAATATAAATTGCGAAGATTTACATCCAGAAATCGAGGTTTTAGTAGATCCTACACGAATCCCTACTAAAACGGTATCAAAACCTATAAATATTGCAGCAAAAGCCAGTTTTGGATTTGGTGATGTAAATGCTTGTATTATCTTTAAAAAATATTCATAATAAAACCATTCATGACAAAAGAAGAATTATTATCTAAGTTAAAAACCATTATCGAACCTTATGTTCAGAATGAAGATGGGTTAGCAAATCTTTCTGAAGAAACTAATTTTATTGAGGATTTAGAGATTAATTCAGCTAATCTTGTAGATGTTATTTTGGACGTGGAAGATGAGTTTAATATCGAAATTGATAATGATGGTATGGATAAAATGTTAACCGTTAAAGCCTCTATAGAGGTGATTCAGGATAAATTAGCAGCTAAATGATAGGAAATGATATTGTTGATCTTGCCTTAGCCACCACCCAAAGTAATTGGAGAAGAAAAGGTTGGTTGCAAAAGATTTTTACAATATCAGAACAAGATAGGATTTGGGATGCTCTTGATCCCGATTTAGCGGTATGGGAATTATGGAGTATGAAAGAAGCTACATATAAAGCGTATCAAAGACAATTTTTAAAGGCTCCTATCTATAATCCTTGGGATTTTGAATGTTCTGAAACTTCAGTGATTGTTAAGGGGATGCAATATAAAACCAAAACAACGAGAACATCAGAATATATTCATTCCGTTGCCTTTATACACCCAAAAGTTATAAATGCAAAAGTATTTACCAACGAATCGCTAACGTACAAAAAACACCTTTTAGATTATATTTCAAAAACCAAGGGGTTGAATTCCGAAAAAATTACAATCAAAAAAAATGATTTTAGAATTCCTTTAGTATACATCAATAATTTGCAATCTGATATAAAAGTTTCCTTTTCCAGTCACGGTTTGTTTTCTTCATATGCCGTGGATTTATAACAAAATCTACAAAGGGTATAAAACCCCCGTTAAAAACCGTATTTATACCCTTATTTTTTTGGTGATTTGTTCTTAACTTCGCGTCAGGGAAAATTAAAGTAAAAATTAAGTAACATGATGAACTCATTATTGCAAAAAAGGAATACAAAACGTGAAGAAAAAATAAAAATCACACGTTTAACAGAAATGAATATCGTTAATAACGAATTTCTAAAATCTTCAGAAAGATTAGCGAAAGCTCACACAATACATATCTAGAAAAAATAGCATCACTTTCAGATGCTATCTAGTTTTATATTAATTTAAAATAGGGAAATCGAATACTATGTTTAGTTTATTCTTTTCCCTTTCGTCATGGATATTCACTCCAAAATCACTGGTGTAAATTGTAGTTTTACCTAAAAGGTTTTTAGTAATATCCAGATCAAAGTTGATGATTACTTCTTTGGTAATACCTTTAATGGTAAGGTCACCTATTACCTTGTAATTATTATTACCAAAGTGTACTACTTCTTTGCTTTCAAAAGCAATTTTTGGGTATTTCTTTTTGTAAAAGAACTTTTCCCACATCAAATGCCCATCTCTTAAGAAATTACCAGTTTCTAGAGTGTTTACCAATGCAGTACCTTTAAAATAGGCGTTATCTGTATCTTCTGGATTAAATGAAATTTTAAAATCTAATCCTCCAATAGATCCACTTGTCTCTTCTGAAACAAAATCAAAAGTAATTTTTGTATTCTTTTTATCAAATTCAAGTTTGATAACATCATTAATTAAGGCATCTTCATGTCCAGTATATCCATCAGAACGATTGGTAATATCACCAGGAGGTGGTGTGAATTGACCATAAATCAATGAAATAGAGAGGCTTAAAAAAAAGATAGAACAGAAAAAGGTTTTCATAGTAATATTTTAGTTTTCAAGATATAAATAAACAATAATCATTCCAACTGCTTTAACAATGCAACGATTAAAATTGTTTAATAATTTGGGGAATAATTATAATTTGATGTTAAGGTTTTTTAATTATTCTTCAAAATCCTATAACTTTAAATAAGAAATTAAGTATCAATCAGGTAATCATACCAAAATTATCATGCATATGGAGAATCAAAAGAAAAAAAGATCCTGGTCAAAGAGAAAATTTGCGGATTTTCAGAACAAGTATCGTAGATCATCAAATTTTGGATACGGATCAAAAAGAGATCAATTTGCAATAGCAGGTAATGGAGAGCTTTCTGTTCCTGAAAATAAGCAGTTACACGATAAAAATCAACAAGATTAAGAAGTGACTACTTTGTCTTTAGAAGAAGTTTTAAGGTATATAAGAATACCTATCGAAATGCCAGCGCAAATCAAAAATCCCAAAAACAGCGGTAATGCTGTGTCCTCAACATATCTACCTATAAAAGTACTTATAGGTACTGCCATTATTGTGCTTATAAACCCTGTAATCGCAGCACCAATTCCGGCAATGTGACCCACAGGTTCCATAGCTAATGCTCTAAGATTTCCAAACAAAAACCCTATTGAGAAAAATTGTAATCCAAAAAAGATCAGTAAGATCACTACGTTTGGATTTGTATTTCCATGATATAAAAGAATATAAAGTAGCGATATCCCAAAAAATGCAAATAAAGAAATAGAAACTAATCGCTCCATTCCGTATTTAAGTACTAGGGTGCCATTCAAAAAAGTGGCGGTACCAATAGAGATCGCTAATAATGCGAAGATATATGGGAATTCATTCTTTAGATTGTATTGCTGTTCAAAGATCTGTTGGGAACTACTTAGATATACTAAAAAAGACCCTACAATAAGTCCAGATATAAAAGTATATCCCATAGTGTTTTTGTATTTCACCAATTCTCTAGTTCCATCTATAAATATATAAGGAGTAAATTTTATTCGTTTAGAAACCATCAGTGTTTCCTTTTGTCTTTTCCAAAACCAAAAAGAAACTAATACACTAAAAACAAGCTGTATGTAAAAGATAGCTTTCCAATCATAATGATCAAGAATCCCTTTTCCTATAGCTGGTGCTACAATTGGAACAAGAATAAAGACTACGGTAATAAAAGACATAATACGAGCCATGTAATCTCCGCTATATGTATCTCTAATCATTGCTATTGCGATAGTTCTAGGTGCAGAAAGTCCAACACCTTGCAATATTCTACCTATTACCATCATAGTTAAACTAGTAGCACTTATACAGATAAAACTAGCAATGATAAATAGCAGGAACCCCATAAAAACCACAGGTTTTCTTCCAATAGCATCCGAAATTGGACCGAAAATCAAAGGACCAATACCTAGTCCAAGAAATATCATTGTGATAAGCAATTGGTTATCTGCTAATTCTGTGGTGCCAATATCAATTCCAATAATATCCAAAGCAGGAAGCAAAGCATCTATGGCCAAAGCTACAATAGACATCAATGATGCCATGAGTACAATAAATTCTAACTGTTGGAGGTTTTTAAATTGCATTCGGCAAAAATAACTCATTTCATAAGCTCATCAATAGACTTCTCCTTGATTTAACTAATATTTATTGTGCCATGAAAAGTATAAGTATCTTGATTTTTTATTTATTGTATATTTAGAATGATGAAATTGTTCAATGCACAACGGAAAAATCTTATGAAGGGCAAAGGAATACGGAAATACTTGCTGTACGCAATAGGTGAGATTATTTTGGTAGTTATTGGTATTTTAATTGCAGTAAGTATTAACAATGCTAATGAGGTTAGAAAAACAAAAAATCATTTAAAAAATGTTTTTGTAACCTATCAGGAAGATTTAAAACTCGATACGCTTAAAGTACATAATGCTTTGCAGTTATTGGATACGAGAAAAGCGATGTTCGATCAATTTCTAAGTGATACGGTAACGATCGATATGTATAAAGATACTCCTAGAGCTATGGGATTGGTTTTGAGTTATAACCCTTTCGAATTGCAACAAAAAGGTATTCGATTATTAGAAAAATTTGAGAGTAGTAGTACGGAGACGGATAGCTTGGTTATACAGATTTTGGCACATCATAATACTTTTGATGTTTTATTAAAAGAAACTCACAAAAGAATAGGGGAAGATGTAACTGATAATATGGATTTTCTAAAGTATAATCACCCTTGGATTGGAGATTTGTTGTTTGGTAGATTGGAAAATCCAAAAATGTATGAGTATTTTATTAGTGATACATATCATGCGCGATTAGCGATACATTATATGTTGGTATATGGAAATCTGAGACCGTTATTGGATCAACATTTAACGAGTTCTAGAGATATTTTAGGCAAAATTGAAAACCGAATAGATGGTTAAGATCTGTTAAATGACATTATTTTTGGTTCAAATTTTGTAATTTACATTAGGAAATTTGAAGTAAGTAAAAGATAGTCAAATGAATAGGTTGGTAAAAATTGCAGGATTCTTATTAGTCACAGGAGGAGTCCTTCTCAGTTGTAATAGCACGAAAAGTATAGTAGCTCCTACTGCTCAAAGTGAAGCATTAGAAGCGTTAATAGCTAAAAAATCATTTACTATAGAATCAGAGTGGATGTATCCTTTGGCAACTACGAGTCTAAATACGATTGCTAATAGTGGTTTAATACCTCCTGGAAGTACTGTAAATGGAATAAGTCTTATTGGTAACCCTAATTTTGTAAAGATATACGGTGATAGTATATCCATGAATTTACCATTTTATGGTGAGCGTCAATTACCAGGACAATATACACGTAATGAAGGTGGAATCGAATTCGAAGGCATTCCTGATAAATATGAAGTGATTAAAGACGAGAAAAAACAAAGACATCTTATCAAATTTACGGTAAAAAATAATAGAGAATCCTATCGAGTTACGATGACGATGTTTCCCAATTGGACTACAAGTATCAATATTAATAGTAGCCACCGTACTTCAATCCGATATAGAGGTGTGGTATCAGAAAATGACAAAGAAAAAAGTTTGGTCGTAAATTAAGGTAGATTACAAGCTAGCTTCTAATTCTTCAATATCTTCAATATAAGTTTGATAAAACTCTTCTACGTAAGGTCTTCGGCTGTTAGATCCTTGTGCTAATAATTCTTTAGAAGTTGCTAATAACTCCCGAATTGTTGTTTTAGGATGTTTTAATTTCACTAAAGCTTTAGCCTTCCAATAGAATAAATCTGCATTTTTATTCATTTGTATACCCAAGTCAAATTTTTCTAATGCCTTCTGGAAATCACCGGTTTGAAAATAGGTAATTCCATAATACATAAAAGCTCTGCTTTCTATATAATTAATGTCTTTAGCTTCATGATCAAAAAACTTCTTAAAATATTCTTGTGCCTTAGCGTATTCTTTTTTCATCATATAAGCAACACCACGCATAAAGTCAATGTTCTCTGATTGAGGATAATCTACAAAATTGGGAGTAAGTGCATCTAACTCATCAAAATCCTTTATCGCATTATCATAATCCCGATAAAAATACAAATACAAATATCCTCTATATCCTTGCCAGCTCTTAGGATCTAATTCCACCGCTTTTGCGTATTTCTTCATGGTTTCCGTATTAATACCTCTTTTTACTCTAGGAGCACCCATTTCTCGATGCGGATCCGAAAAATTAGGATCTAAAGCGATCGCTTCCTGAATTAAAAAATGTTCCTCTGGAGAACCTTGATAATATTGACCATGCAATCCTTCAATGAATTGTCTGGCGTATTTTTGAGAAGTTGTTTTATCAAATTCTTTCTTATATAAAGTGTGGTCGTTTGTGCATGAGCCAAATAACAATACCCCAAAACAACAACTAAGGTAAAATATCTTCAATCTTTCCATTTTTTAGTATAAAAGTTATGTAGAAATATGAGTCTACAGGCTGATTTCGGATAATACAAGGTTTCCACTTTTCTACTGAAGAAAGAATCTTGTATAAATGAGTTTTGGTCTCCACATCAAACTCTTTTTCATTGTAATCAAAATCTGCTTCATTGGTGACATACTTTCCTGCTTCTCCTTTACAATTAATAACAAATCGGTAGGTTAAATATCCTGATTCATTTTTAAGTTTCGTCGTGTCTAATTGTTTAGTAACGAGCCTTTTTAAGTTTCCTTTACCACCGATAAATCCAGCTCGATCATTCCTACCATTATAATAATCGAAAATTGACTTATGGTCGGAGCATAAATTAAAATCTAAGTTTTTATCTACAGTGTCATCAAAATCAATATATCCTACTCGTTTGATATCATGATCTGATAGTTCTTCGAATGCGTCTGGTGATATTTGTTCTACCAATACACGTTCTAATCGATTTTTTTCTGTAGTTAGGGTAGAAGAGTAGAGGCCTAAATCCTGAACATAAATATTTCGATAATGAAAATGCATTGTATCCTTTGGTTTAGTACCAAAAACAAAGGTATTGGCTATGTTTTGTTCTACAATTTTAGCAGGTTTAGAAGCTATGGTAGTATCTTTTATAAATTTAGTGGTTTGATGAACAGTAATATAATTCTCGCTTTTGGTTTTTAATTTGGCGTTATAAGTAGCAGTTTCTTTTCCAAAAGTTAAAAAATAGTTTTCAGAAGTATTCTCATACGCTGCTACTAAGGTATCTCTCGAATAATATCGTTCATGACTCAGCTCCTTAAGTTTATCATTTAGTATACTAAATTCACGGATGGATGAAGTCGTAAAAGCTGGATTATAGTTTATTTGCTCATAAACACTATCATTTATCTTCTTAACGACAGAATAATCTAAAGTAGTTTTTACTGTTTGATTATCCTTCGGGTAGTTGTGAATATAATATTTATTAATGATCCCTTGATTAGAAGCTCCCTTGGGTATAAAAAAACGCTCATAAGATTCAGTAGATGTGTTACAAGCGTAACAAAAAACTGAAACCATTAAGAGTAATAATACTTTGTTCTTCATAAAGTGAGTTGGATTATAAAAGCTGTATGTTTTAAGAATACAAAATTAAAAACACCCCTAGCATGATACCAAATAATGGAACCAGTTTTTTACGTTTATTTTTTTCCTTAAAAACGAGTCCTCCGATGACAACGGCGATCAGTATTTGACTTCGTTTAATAGCAGATAATAGCATGATAAGTGCTTCTGGATCTTGTAAAGCTTTGAAATAAAAATAATCTGCTGCCTGTAGTAACACTCCAACTGCTACAATAGTCCATCTCCAGGTAAATTGTTTCCTTTTTTCGGCATTACCAAACCAAGTAAATGATAAGATCACTAATAAAATCAACACAGTATAAAAACAAAACCAGAATTGCAAGGTCTGTGGAGTTAGTGCAAGTTGTTGTATTAAAAACTTATCATATAATCCGCTAGAAGCTCCTAAAAAGGTAGCACCAATGATGGCAAAAATCCATTTGTTTTTTTTGAAGTTGATACCTTCTTTTTTACCGATTTTTGAATATAGAATTACCGAAAAGATGATAAGAAAGAAACCAATCCATTGCAAAAAGTTAGGTTTTTCCTGATAAATTAAGATGGCTCCTATAAATGTAAAAAATGGACCTGCAGAACGTATCGGTGTTACGATGGTAATCGGTAGATGTTTTAATGCCTGATAGGCCAGTACCCAAGATGCAGCCATAATCATGGACTTTATAAAAATAAAACCGTGGGTGCTTGCAGGGATTTGATCAATATAAAACCCAATTTCTTTAGTGTATTCGGGATAGTATACAGATCCTATAAAAAAGGGAAGTAATGCCAGAAAACCAGATCCTATAGTTCCCAAAAGTACTGGAAATACTTCATTTCCTTGTACAGCATGTTTTTTACATAAATTATGTAATCCTAAAAAAAGTGCGGCCAAAAGCCCTAAATACATCCACATGGCGCGAATATAAAATCATTGGGAAATTCTACCAAGAATAGTCTACACAGAATTTCATTATCATATTATTTGATTACTAAAATGTAGAACTACTACAGTCAAGACTACTGTAGGAAAATGGTTGAAATCTAAGTAAGAATTATCATACTGTTATTTTTAGCATAACAAAATTGAGAATATTGTAATATTTTATATAAAAAATTGATAAATACTTATTTGAGTAAGTATATTTGCAGCATCAAACCAATTTATTATTCATGCATAATATATGGTAACTATTTAACACAACTCATTTATTTAAAACCTAAAAAATGAAAACTCAACTAAGCTTTATTAAAAAGAACTATTGGTTGGTAGTATTTATGCTACTGACCACCATTGGTACTACTGCACAGCAGGTAATCAATGCAACCTTACAAAATGACGGACGTACAAGACAATATCGTTTGTATGTACCTGCCAGTTATGATCCTAGTAAGCCCGCACCTCTAATTTTAAACTTTCATGGGTTTACCAACAACATAGATACGCAGTATAATCAGAGTGATTTTAGACAATTAGCAGAAGACAATCAGTTTCTATTTGTTACTCCACAAGGATTAGGAGGCTTTTTCTCTGGATGGGCTATTAATAATAATTTTGGTGGAAACGAGGATGATCTTGGATTTTCGGATGCATTAATAGATAAAATTATTGAAGATTATAATATCAATGAAAAACGTATTTATGCTACAGGATTTTCTAATGGAGGATTTTTTAGTTATCGATTAGCTTGTGAGCTAAGCCCAAGAATAGCTGCAGTAGCTTCTGTAGCGGGTAGTATGACTAGAAGATGGATCGATAATAATCAATGTCAACCGCAACATCCTACGGCAGTTTTACAAATTACAGGAACCAATGATAATGTAATTTCTATTAATGGAAATAGTACTAATGAACCGATACAAGATGTTATGGAATATTGGGCTTCTGTAAATAATGCAGATACGACACCAGATGTTATCCAATTAGGAGGTGGTACTACACGTTCTATCTGGGATAATGGTGATAATGGTGTTACGGCAGAATTTATTCGGGTGCAAGGAAAAGGGCATAGCTGGAATGGCGGAAATATCAATACTTCTCAAGAAGTTTGGAATTTCTTTTCGAGATTTGATATCGATGGTGCGATTGATAGTACACCGCCACCACCAGATACCTGTACTGCTATAGTATCCTCATTTCCCTTTAACGAAAGTTTTGAAACCAGTATCGGACAATGGTCGCAAGCCACTAACGATGATCTTAACTGGACAAGAGATTCGGGAGGAACACCTTCTAATGGTACAGGTCCATCTACAGGAGCAGATGGAAACTTTTATCTATACGTAGAAGCATCAGGTAACGGAACAGGATATCCAAATAAAAGAGCTATTTTAAACTCTCCATGTTTAGACTTTAGCAGTGTTTCTAATCCTACGCTTACATTTCAGTATCACATGTTTGGTAGTGCTACCAATACTTTAACGGTTGAAGCAAGAACCGATAATAGTGGAAGTTGGACAGCTGTTTTTAACCAGTCTGGTGATCAAGGAAATACGTGGAATGCTGCCAGTGTAAATCTTTCTGCTTATGCAGGAGAAGCGAGTGTACAACTACGATATAATGTGGTTACTGGTAATGGTACTAGTGGTTGGCAAAGTGATATTGCTATTGATGCTATTAGTATTCAGGATGGTAGTGGTACTCCAGATCCTGATTGTACGACTTTAAACTTCAATGATTTTGCTATTTCCGGATTCTCTAATCAGGATGCAGACGGAAACTTTGCCATTACTAATGGAGGAGATGCTTTATCTTTAACGAACAATACATGGAAATTTATTCCCTTAGATTATACTGTAACTGCAAATACAGTAATCGAATTTAGCTTTAGTAGTACGTCGCAAGGAGAGATTCATGCAGTTGGTTTTGAAAACAACAATACCTTAACTTCTTCACGTTATTTCAAAGTCCATGGAACACAGAATTATGGAGTTACTAATTTTGATAATTATACTTCAGGTACTGTAACCTATACGATTCCCGTTGGGAATTTCTATACAGGTGTTATGGATCGTTTGGTGTTTATTAATGACAATGATAGTGGTTCTGGAAATAACTCAGTTTTTTCTAATGTTAGAATATACGAAGGATCTTGTGGTAGCTCGTTATCAGCACAAGAACTTATTGCTGGATTGGCTACAAAATCACCTGTATTGGGTAATGAGCCTGAAGATGTTCATACACTTAAAATAGCACCAAATCCTGTGAATGATCAATTCTCCATAACCATGAATGTGAATTCTAAAACAGAAGAAGAAATGCTAGTACGTATCTATACGATGTTAGGTCAGATACAATATGAAGCCAAACTACAAACAGGTACGCAAAACTTATCAGCAAGTAGTATTGGCTTAGGATCAGGAATTTATGTGGTAAAAGTCATATCGAAAGGAGAGGAGCAAAGTACTCAGAAATTGATCGTTCGATAAATCAATATAGATTGAATCGTCTGTTCGAGTGAATTTTTCACTTTATAAGATGATATCACAAAATATTATGCATATAGAAATGATGCTCCGTATTATTCGGAGCATCTTTTTTATGGATTCTTGATAAGTACATTCATTTTTCATTTCTTATCTTACATTTGTTATCATGTTTTTGCATCTAATATGTATGCTTAAACTCACAAAATTGATGCTCGTTCCATATGAATTCAATAATTATTTATAAAAGTCAATTGTCTTCTTTTCATCTAGTAATGATGATAATTGGATGTCTTTTTTTTGTTGGAATGGGGATTACTATACTAATCAATACCCAAGAGTCAGGAATTAATTGGGCTATAGTATTTCCTTTGGGAGCCATTTTTTTTGGTGGTTTAATAGCTTATCATATACTAATCCTTTGTACAATTACCATAACAAAGGAGTATCTTATTCTAATATATCCATTACTAAGAAGGAAGAAAAACATAGAGTGGAAATCAATATCAGATGCTGGTATGAAGTTTATTACTACTCAAAATGATGCAAGCAATTATTCTTATAAAACGGGTAAGGAGATCTGGTTTTTTTCGAATGATAAAAATTATAGAGTTAACACTTTTGCAATAAAAAATTCTGATAAGCTTTTGCTCGAACTTAATAAAAGAATAGATGGCAATCTTAAAAGAAAAATGAAGAGTGAATATGATAAAACAAAACGGGAATTTTTAAAGGAACAGAAACAATATCACGATTGGATGACGAAAATTATTTTGCCTATTTGCTTAGTAATATTAGCATTGTTATGGATTTTAAGCAGATAGAAATAACCAATTATAACGGATAAATAAACTAGCAAGCATTTGGATTTCAGTAAAAACTTATTATTCTTTTTCAGTGCATTAGGTGCGTTTAATGGACTTTTTTTAAGTCTGTATTTTGGTTTTCTAATTAAGAATAGGAGTAGAGCCACGTATTTTTTAGCGGCACTCCTGTTTGTAATTAGTGTACGAGTTACCAAATCAGTATTTCTTACTTTTTATCCTGGTACTTCATCCACATTTGTGAGTATTGGTCTTACTGCTTGTTTTTTAATAGGTCCTTTACTGTATTTATATACCAAAATAGCCATCAATCCCAACAAAGTACATCGATGGAACTGGTTATTTCACGTGGTACCAGTGCTTATTTTTATGTTGATAATCAGTATTCAATATCCATATCGATCGTATAGATATTTATGGTGGAGGACTCCTCCCAGAATTTTCGGGACTATTTTGTTTACACAATGGACAATATATACCATAGCGGCAATATATCAAGCGCGCCATGTGTTTAGTAAGCTTTGGAGTAGAACAAAATCCATCAACACCTTAGACTTTTGGATACTCAATATCGTTACTGGTGGGTTTATTATTTGGTTAGCATATAATACCACTACTTATACATCGTACATTGTTGGAGCATTGTCATTTTCCTTTACATTTTATATCACTTTGGTTATTTGGATTATCAAAAGAAGAAAAAGTACACTCACATTTCTAACACCTGTTGTAAAATATGCGAATAGAAAGATCGATACTGAAAAGGCATCCTCGATTGCAGACCAATTGAGTGTTTTGTTTAGTGAACAAGAATTACATCGAAATCCTAATTTAAAACTACCTGAAGTAGCAGCACAATTACAAATCAAGCCTCATGAACTATCACAATATCTGAATGATAATTTGGGACTTAGTTTTTCTAGTTATATCAATCAGTATCGTATACAAACTGCTACCCAATTGATACAAACGAATTCTCTATTAACACTAGAAGCTATTGGCAATGAGTGTGGTTTTAAATCCAATTCTACATTTTATACTGCTTTTAAAAAACAGGAAGGAATGACACCCTCGCAATACAAAAAGTCCCTGAATTTGTAATTTATTTTCTTCGGATTTATAATTCTGTAGAATAACGAGCTTGTTTTTTACTTGATTGATAAGGCTTTCCTATAGTTTAGCTATACAAATCAATAATAAAAAACGAACAATGAAACATTTATTTATTTTAGTGGTAGCACTATTTACTGTTACCATTTCTTTTGCACAATCTGATAAAGAACAAATCACAGAAACTTTACTACATTATATAGAAGGAACCGCTGATGGTTCTCCAGAAAGAATTAAAAAAGCATTTCATAAAGACTTGAATTTGTATTCGATAGCTAATGATACTTTAAGTATTACTTCTGGTAAAAAGTATATCGGATATTTTAAAGAAGGAGAAAAACGAAACCGTATCGGAAAGATTATTTCCATTGATGTGGTTAATAATGCCGCAATGGCCAAAGTAGAAATAGATTTCCCAAAAGGGAAGAGGTTATATACCGATTATATGATGTTACTAAAAGTAAAAGGTGAATGGAAAATCATTCATAAATCCTATACGTTTGTACCTTATAAATAGAACTGAATCCTATGGTTAGATGTTATATACTTTGTTTCCTTTGTATTGGTATTATTTATACTTCGAAATCTCAGGAAATTGATTATAAAAAACTTGAAAATAGCTTAGATTCATTGATGCAAACAACTATGGAAGAGGAGCATATTCCTGGAGCTGCTTTTATCATAGTAAAAGATGGAAAAACACTATTGAAGAAAGGATATGGATATGCCAGTTTAGGAGAAGATGTACGACGTGTAGATCCAGATTCTACCATATTTCGGATTGGGTCTGTTACAAAAACCTTTACTGCAACCGCTTTATTACAATTAATAGATCAAAAAAAGGTAGATCTTTATGCAGATGTGAACCAATATTTAAAATCTGTAAAAGTTCCCAATACCTATCATACATCGGTAACATCAGCACATTTGTTGAATCATAGTGCTGGTTTTGATGAATTAAGAGGTAGAGTAGTGTATCGAGAAACTCAATCCATTCCGCTAGCAGATTTTCTTAAAAATAGACTTGTTCGCGTACGAGAACCAGGTGTTATTTCTAGTTATTCTTCTTTTGGAATTGCACTAGCAGGACTATTAGTAGAAGATGTCAGTGGTCAAAAATTAGATACATATATGAAAGAACACATTTGGGAACCTTTAGGAATGCATATGACATCTATGTTTTTGAATGATCAGGTAGAACAGTATGCTTCGTGGGGATATGAATATCGAAATGGAGTGAATCTACCACAACCTTGGGAGTTTTATCATACCTATCCAGCTTCAGAAATTAACAGTACGGTTGCAGATATGGGCAAGTATCTAAATATGCATTTAAACGATGGTATTCTAGGTGATCAAAGAATTTTGAGTACTAATTTATCTCAAAAAATGAAATCTGCTGAATTAAGAGTTCACGATACCGTTGAGGCATTTGCATATGGATTTTATGAAGAAGATGCGCATGGATTTAGAACTATTAGTCATGGAGGAGATATGTTGGGCTACGCTTCATATATGGCAATGATTCCGGAAGAAAAACTAGGGGTTTTTGTAATACATCATCATGAAGGAACTCGATTGCGTTATGCAGTGATGGACCTAATTTTAGCAACATTTTCAAAAGAAAAGAATGAACAAGCCTTTATACCAGAATCTATAAAACGAAAAACTGATCTCAATAGATTAGTGGGACATTATATATGGACAACACATTGTCATAGCTGCGAAAGTGGTTGGAAACCCAATCAAGAAGAACTAGTTTTAAATAATGATGGAACATTTACCATTATGAATCGAACTTATGAAGAAGTGGATTATTTAATATTTAAAAGTACCGATGGTATGCGAACGATGGGTTTTGTAGAAAATGAAAATGGAGAAATAAAATATATGTCTCTTGGAGGAGTCAATAGTTTTGAAAAAGTGGATTAAATTGTATTAAAAAAACAACCTTCTAAAATCTAGAAGGTTGTTTCTATAATGCTATATAAAGTTATTAGAATATACTATTCATTTATCACCAGTTTTACACTACGTTTATTACCAGAACGATCTAATATATGGACCAGATATAATCCTGAAGTAATTCCAGAGATATCAATTCTCATTTCAGTAGTCTTGTTAGGTACTGTTACAGATTGTAATCGTTTTCCACTAAGATCAGAAATGGTAATGATACTATCTTTTAGGTCTGTAGTATTTTTAATGAAAACACTTCCTGTTGCCGGATTTGGAAATAACTCAAAGAACACATTTTCTGCATCATTTTCTCTGTTTATAGCAGTAGTACAATCGGGAGCTGTGGTCGAATTGCTGAAATATATCGAATAATCCTTCGCTACCAGTACAAAGTTACGTTCATCGTTAGTTACCAAGTAATCTCCATCCAATCCAGGAATACCTGTATTTACTAAAGAGATTTGTGGTGCTGTACCATTAAAGTTTTGTGTAGCATCTGAAAAATCTATATACCATGGTGCGATATCTAGATTAAAAGAAAATTGATACAAACCATTATTTCCTAAATCCCAATTAAGTGTAAATAAGGTGATATTATCTACATTAGGACCACCAGTTCCTAATACATATACATTTTCGTAAGATGTATTGATACTTACCAGAGGAGTATCTGTCGGTGTACCAAAGGTACAGTCCCCATTTGGCGGATCTATAATGATATCGTCTGTAACGGTAATATTTACAGAAGCCGAATCGGTTCCGCCGTTCCCATCACTTACAGTAACCGTAGCGATATAATCTCCTGTGGTATAGGTATGTGTGGATATTACTTCTGTACCTACAGTACCATCACCATAATCAATATTATACGTAAGCGTATCGTTATCTGCATCTGTAGATCCCGAAGCGTCTAGTACAACATCTAATGGAGTAACTCCTGTACTTGGCGTAGCAGTAAGACTTGCAATTGGAGCTGTATTACCAGGATCAGTAGTATCACTACAAGATGGCGCGGTATCAGAATTACTACAATAAATGGTGAAATCTCCAGTGGTAGATACAAGTACCAGATTCTCTCCATCTAAGGTTACATAATAACTACCATCTAATCCTACAAAGCTAGAACCTGTAATGGTAATTAGTGGTTCTGGGGCATTAAAGTTTTGCGTTGATACCGGAATTAGATCGTTATACCAGTTCGGAACACCATTATTAGTACTAAGGGAGAATTGGTATAACCCATTATTTCCTAAATCCCAATTGATAGAACAGTTACCAATATTATCTAAATCAGGACCACCTTCTCCAAACACATAAATATTTGAATATGAATTATTTATAGAAGGTAGAGGAGTGGCTCTTGGTGTATCAAACGGGCAAATAACTTCTTCGCAATTGGTATCGACCACTAAATCAATGGTTTGTACGGTACCACTGCTAAAAACACCATCACTAACCGTAAGTGTAACCGTGGCAACATCCAAATTCTCATAGATATGGGAAACATTTACACCTTGTGCAGTAGTACCATCACCAAAGTCCCAGGAATATGTAAGTGTATCACCATTAGGATCATAGGAATCACTAGCATCAAAGGTAACATTAGGCCCGCCACATCGACCATTATCACTGGTAAATGCTGCTACAGGAGGTTGTGGCTCTGTGGATTGACCAAAATCTACATCACTTGTAGAATAAAATGCTTCTTCGCTAAGTGATCGTTGCCAAATACTATAGATAACGTGTTTTCCAGTTCTTGCCGGAAGTATCACGTCAATATCATCAATAGCAGAAGCTGGTCTGGGACCAGTACGTACTAAAAGTTCTAGGCTATCCCAGGTAAGTGGTTGATCTGGAGTCCAATCGGCTTTGGTAATATACACATCAAAATATAAGGTTTGGTGTGGTGCCGAGTTTGTCCAGGTAACGGTAAATGGACCAGGAGTTACAGGTGTAGCAATCCAATCATCACGTACTTGATCTAATCCGCCATATTTATCGGGTCGACCGGCACTGGCAAGATTTCCATCAGGAATGATGGCTTGGTGCATACCATTAGCATCCATACGAGCGACTTCATTCCAATCATATAGCGCTTGCGTACCGTACATTGCAACGGCATCGATACATGCGGGAGAATCTGGACTTTCAGGATTTTCTTGAAAACATATCCAAACACGACTGGGCGGACTGGTAACCGTTCCGTGTGAAAAGAGTGTTTGAGGATAAGGATACATCAGTGCTACACATATTAGTAAGGGTGCAGCAATTTTTCTTAGGCTAGAAACCATCCGACCTAAAGTTTCGGTTTTAGAGTTTGTTTTTCTCATGTTGTTATTGAATTGTTAGTAATAAGTTTCGGCTTATAAAAACAGGGTGGTTCAATAACTATGGTTAAATTACTATATACCGCAATGGATATCAATTAATTAACAGTATTTCAAATAATATTTAACATAAACAAGTGAGATTTTAATAATCGTTTATGGTTTATAGAATGGGTAAATAAAATAGTATATAGTCATTATATGTACATCTGTTGTGTAAAAATAAGATGCACATAAGGAGAAATAAAAGTGAAGAATCATAATAGGCTGGAATACTCAAAATATTCTATTTTACATAATATAAATTATAGTACAAATATAATATTATGAGTAAAACGGCGAATAGAACTTTTTCGGTTCTATTTTACATAGATGCAGATATAGCGCATTTAGGTCTATATCGTCAGCATTTATGTAACAGCCGTTTTACGACCTGAGTTTCATTAATATTCGTAAGCTATAATGTAATACTATGTAAAATATCCCAAGATAATTCTATTTCATAATAATCGTAGCTACTGGGGTCATCATAATTCTAAAAAAACTATTGCTGAAACATTCTGCTAACATTTGTAGCTATAATTTGCCGTTATGTAAAATTGCCGCTGCCTATGCGCTCGATTATTTTATAAAAATGTAAATGCCTGATATGGCATTTATTTTCACACACAATATCCAACCGCATAACCCACGCCAAAAAAAGCAAAACTTTTAGATGCATTATAAATTGCGTATTTGATAAAATATACGTGATAAAAGTTTTTACGCGATTCTCGTGAAGGTTCCCGCATAAGCATAAAATTACTCTAACGAGATAATTTCTATGCACATGCTAACCACAGAACTCGGATTAGACATTCTTAGAGTTTGCATATCTTTTTTTCTTGATAAAAAAAGAAACAAAAAAATCAAGGCTGCATAAAACTTTGGAAACAATTACGGCGCAGTCGCTATATTTTAGAAAGCTTCCTAACTTATAAGATCGTTTGGTACTAGAATCAATATGTATAGTTTTGATTAAACCTTTGTGCAAAACTTCTAAAATATTAACGCTCCTTTACCTATTGTTTATACCAAAGTTCTCTGAGGCCGTTAAAAAAACAGGATCTATTTTATATAATATTTTTTTGTCTTATCTTAATTCTAATTTCATCATCAATAGTTAATTTGTAATCCACTATATCTTTGATATATGCTTTAACAGAATTCCAGTCTAAATTGGATAACTTATTCTTTTTTGGAATACTTACTGTAAAAGTTTTTTGGCTTTGGTTAGGTTGAATAATATCACAAAGTAGTGTCCAATATGCTTCATTTTCTTCTTCACAATATTTTACAAGCATTACTATATGAAGCCTATTCTTTAAATAATTATAAGTAGAAACTTTTAGTCTAGCTTTCTCAAATTCACCATTAATAGAATTTTCCGACGATTTTAATTGAACTTCAAAATCATATAAAGGATGTTCATCCTCAAATATATTTACTATTAAATCGACACCATAATCTTCAATTGGCTTATATGTGGTCCAATTATTGGGAATACAATTATCAAAAAATAAAACTGAATTTCTTTCCAGTACTTTATTTCTGTCTCTTTTTGGTAACTTATTCATTTATCAAAAGCCATATTTTTCTTCACGTTTTATAAAAGCTTCCTCCCCTCCTTCTAATATTTCGGTTACGTGCTCTTTAATCCCCATTTTCTCTAAAATCCCAAACTTATCAGCATCTAATTTATTTACCTTAAAAGAATTTTCAATAGCTCCATTTATATATTCAAATCGATAATTATTATTATCTCTTTCATTATCTTCACCTTTTTGATTAGCTACTATTACATTTTCTGAATCGGCAGATACAACAACATTTGGATTATGTGTAACTATAATTATTTGACGATCCATTTTCCTTTTTCTAATGAATTGTACTAAATCATTATATATAGATCTATTATCCAAATTGTCTTCAGGTTGATCGATCAATATCGGACAATCGGATTCACTAAGGTCTATTAACAGCTTTAAAATAACTAAATTAGCTTTACCAGGAGACATATCCGCCATTTCATCATTCCCGACTTTTAATTCCCAATAATCAAAAAACTCGTCTTTCAATAACGCCTTAATACTATCCTTTTTATCCTTATATTTTTTAAAAGAAATATTATTATTTACAATCAAATCAAAAATTCTTTCTATTTCCTTTTTATGTTCAATGATATCGACATCATTAAATACATTTTTTTCAGTTTTAAATAAATAAGAGTTTTTTATACCAGCATTAACCCTAAGACTAAGATTAAAAAATTCATTAAAAAATTGATCCTTAAATCTATTCGCATAAAACTTTATAGAACCTATCAGGTTTAGGTCATCGAATTCTTTACTCCTTTCATTTAATTTTTTAATTATTTTTTGATACTCATTAAATGCATTTTCATATTCTAAAAATATCTTATTCTTAGTATCCTCTAAGTTTTGTTGTAAAACTACAAGCGTACTATCTTCTATATTTTGAATTTTGAATAAAATACCTTTTTGGCTTTTGATTTCTTTTTCCAAATTGTTTATTTTATTCTTATCAGTCAATTTTTCTGATATTGGTTTGATCTTTTCTTCAATTGAATCAGATATTATTCTTGCTTTATCTTCAGAAGAGTCTTCTAATTTTTTTAAGTCTGAATTATAAACCTTTAGATTTCCCTCAAGTTCATTAATGTCCGATTCAATTTTATTTAATAAAGCTAAGAACTTACTATTCTGTTTAAAATTTCCTCGAATTAGATTTTTCTTTTCTATTAGGTTTTTTATTTGAGAATCTAAATCATTTATATAACCTTTTAAGATATCAATTTCGTTATTGTTCTCAAGCTTTATATTATTAATTCTTTCTTGTCTTCGTTTTAAAATGTTATATCTAATTGAATCTTGCTCAGTTATGTTAGAATTTGATTTAAGCTTATTTAAAGACTTTTCTAGAGTATTTTCAATGAAATTTTGAATTCCTTCTTTATCACCAAGATTTTTTATTTCCTCATATTTTAATTTAATATCACTTTTGATTTTGAAATAATCTTCAACTAAATCATTTCTTAACCTATCTAATCTTTTGACTTCCTTGATAAAATTATCATACGAATCTTTGCTATCTATATCTTGTAGAAGAATTTCTCTTATAAACTTACCTAATGTTTTTCGAGATTTTTTTTCAATTTTTTCTGTTAATGATAGAATATAAGTTTGAGGTATATATACAAATCGTCTATTCTTGATATTATCTCTATCAGAGAACTTATATATTACATCGTCATCCCATTGAATTTCAACATCTAAAGGTGTTTTGTCATTACTTGAAAACTTATATTTATCTTCAAGTTCAATAGATTCTGCATTCGGATTTATTTGTTTAAAAGCATACTTATAATCAATAGTATTAGCTAAATAGTATAGTAATAATGATTTCCCTGATGATTTGCCTCCAATTATTGTATTTAAATCCTTGCTAAAATAGATTGGAGAATTTATAAAATCGGGATGATTTATAAATTTCAAGGATTTTATAGTCTTATGTGGTTGTTTAGAATCAGGAGATTCATCATTTATCTTTACTCTCAATAAAGGTTCATATACTATTTGTTTTAATCCTTGGAAAGTACTATCTGCTTTAATCCAACAATATCTATTGACTGGTTTTGAGTCTTTATCTCTTAACTTTCCGAAGGGGTAATTTAATTGATGTGAATCGCTTCCTTTTATGCAAGGAATATGTTTTCCAACATCATTGAGACATCTGTCACTTAAAAAGAAATCTATTTGTTTTGAATTTCCTGATCCTAAAATATCAGCTTTATTGATTATTCCAAGTTTAAAAAACCCATCATTTTTGGGATCAATATTATCAATACCTCCATACTCATCATATGGCACCCAAATAAGAAATCTATCTTTTATTATAGGAGATTTTCTGAGAGCTTCTATAGTTTTAAAAAAATCAAATGAAAGTTCATTATATTTATTAGCTTCCACGTGCCCTAGTTTTGTTTGTTCTCCTCCATCATAAAAACATTCTAACGAATTTATCTCAGTCTGGATTTGTTTAACACTTAGTTGATTGTCGAAAATAATATGAAAGTTAATACTAACTCCTCCTTCCGTTGCTGTAGAATTTTTATGATTAATTTTATTAATCATTCTAAATTCTACAACAGGAATAAATTCTTTGCCTTCAATACCTCCTTTTTCAACAATCTTTGCATAACCATCAATTGTAGAATAATCATTAATACCTATAACTTCAGCTTCTGATTTCTTTAAATTTTCAATTAGAATTGAATAGTCATCATCTGTGCCAAATCCAGATGCTGGAGTATGTATATGTAAATCCCATTTTTTCCATTCAGAACCTCTAGTAATTTTTACCATATTTTAATAAGTACTATTGGGGATTTTGCTATTAAAAAGTTTATAGCTCAAATATAAAAATTATATCATCTAAAAGGTTACGGAAAACCCTTACTTCTAAATAATAATTAAGGGAAATTTCCATATTTATAAAAAAAATAGTAATTTAACACTGACCAAGTAGCTCAGTTGGATAGAGCAACGGATTACTAATCCGTGGGTCGTGGGTTCGAATCCCACCTTGAAAACAATATCCTTTACTGGATTTCAAATAAACAAGAGCCTTAAACAATAGTTTAAGGCTTTTCCTATAAGAAAAAATGGCAGATTTTGCTCTAGGAGAATTACTATCTCCAATTGATTTTGAACATTTGATTAGAGACTTACTAAGTAAGGATCTTGGTGTTGAATTAACTTCTTTCGCAGAAGGACCAGATGGTGGAATTGACTTACGCCACTCTATGGACAAAGAAGATAATCAAATAGTTATTCAATGTAAACGGACTTCTCAATTGAGTGAAAAAAACTTAATTAAAGAACAACTTAAGTTAGAATCACTAAAACTAAATAAATACTATTTAGCCTCATCATCTGATTTTTCTGTTAAAAAAACTAGTCAAATTCTGACATTATTCTCAAAATGGATGGAGAATGAATCCCATATATATGGAAAAAGTAGAATAAACCAGCTTTTAGATTTGCACGACGATGTATTGAGAAAACACTATAAGTTATGGATTAACAGTTCGCATCTTTTTAATGTATTTATAAATAACCATTTGATTCAAAGAGCGAAATTTTTGTTTGAAACTATAAAAACTGACAGTAAATATTACGTTAAAAATGAAAGCTACAATGAAGCTATTAATATTCTTAAAAAGAATAATTTTCTTGTCATTTCAGGTATTCCTGGTATTGGAAAAACTACTTTAGCACGAATTCTATTAAGTGATTACGCACAAAAGGGTTTTGAAATTATTGAAATTAGGAATGTATTAGAAGGAGAAAAAATTTTGGAAGAAGGTTCCGATAGTAAACAAGTATTCTATTTTGATGATTTTCTAGGTGAGAACTTTCTTCAATTTGATGTTTTAAAGGGTAGGTCTAATGATCTTATGAATTTCGTTAGAAGGATAAATCTAGCAAAAAAAGACAAGATATTAATTTTAACAACGAGAGAGTATATACTAAACCAAGCAAAAGAAAGATATGAAAAATTGAATAATGAAGATTTTGAAATAGCAAAACATATTTTAGATTTAGGAAAGTATACTGAAAGAATTCGAGCTTATATCTTGTATAATCATCTTTATTACTCAGGTATTGGTGAAGAATACATAGAAAATATTATCAAAAATAAAACGTATAAAACAATTATAAATCACCGCAATTATAATCCAAGAATAATTGAAAGAATGACAGTTCGATTAAGAATGATTGAGGCTTCTAACTACTCAAAAGAGTTTTTAAATCATTTGGAAAACCCTTTTATTATATGGTCAAGAGCATTTGATAATGAAATTTCAGAAGGAGCTCAAGTTCTGTTATATGTTTTATTGAGTTTTGACGGTAGAGTTATCAAAGAAGAATTAAAAACTGCATTCAAATCTTTTACCAATCAGCCTGACACAGTTTTAAATGGAAATATTTCTCATTTTCATAAGTATCTTAAAGAAGTTGAAGATTCATTCATAATATCAAATTCATCAAAAAGAAATTCATATATCATTTTCAGTTTTCAAAACCCTTCTGTTAAGGATTTTTTGATTAATACTTTAAAGGATAATAAGGATGTATTACTCCAACTTGTAAAAAGTTTATTTTATGTCAATCAATTGAGGTATTTGATTAATTTCTCTCGGAAAACGCTATTAGATCAGGGTGTTATAAAAGCATTATCGGATAAGATTTATGAAATTGAAAAAATAAAGGATAACGTTCGAATTTTTTCAGGAGGGTCAGCATATGATTGGAAAAGATCTAAAATAGAAAAGCTTAGTATTTGCTCAGAATTATTAAATCTTTCTGAAGAAAACAATCTAAGAGAATTTTTAGTTAAACAAGTTAAAAATATTTCTATTGATGAAATTTCTGATCGTGATATATCAACTTACATTGAGTTAATTGATAAATTTAAAACTAAGTTTAAGACTAGTAAAACTACAATTGTATCAAACCTTTTTAACAAAATAGAAGACATTACTACTCTAAAAGGTGTTTTAAATATCTTCAAAGTATATCCCTTTGAAGCAAAAAAATATGTCTCTGAAAATAATTTACATTTGACTTCTAAAGTTGAGAACATATTGGATGAGTCATTAATAAAAGCTCAAGATTCTTATGATGCAGGAGATATTAAAGACTGTTTGGAGGAAATGGACAGCGTTGATGTAGACTTGATTGATGATTTTGATCATTATTGGTTTTCTACTGAAGAAAGAATTGCTGAAATATTTGAAGAAGAACTTTCAAGAGGAAAAAAACAAGAATTGGAAAAAATTGAACTGCTAGAAGATGAAGATGAAGTATTTGATGCAGATGAACTTTTTAAAATGAAAAATTTTGCATTTTAAAGAATTATTTAAATAGTTTATGATAATTAATTACTTTAAGAAAATTGTAATTAAATCCCATTCCACACACATTCCCCTACTCTCTCCCGATAGCTATCGGGATCGTTTCGGGTAATAAGTGTTACATTACCTTTTTTTAAGAACCATTTCGTTAGAAAACTTTTAAAGAAAATCTAGAACTAGAAAACCTTGCTTTTCCCAAAGCAAAGTGACATAACGCAAGTACATTATAGTACAAATGTATTTATTGAAGCAAATTGACGGATGCTTGCATTTTACATAACGTTAAGCTCATTTAAATCCAACATTTCGTACAATCCTCCAGAAATTTTCAAATACGCGATTTTTCGTAACATTTTATTTTAAACTTTGTGCTCAAGAATGCTAATGCATTTCTCAGCGATCAACATCTATAGCTATTATACAATACTTAACTTATCTAATATATCTGGAAGCTTATAAACCGTGTATTCTGTACAATCGTACAAAAATCTTCAAATACGTAATTTTCTGTGTAGCTATAATTTATTATCGTAAACAACTGACTTAAAGAAGATTAAAAATAACTAAAAAATTAGACCATATTCTGTACCATCCTCCACATTTTTTCAAATACGCGATTCTCAGTGTTTATATTATGTAAAATAGAAATGGTTAGATATTGATTCACAAGGTCAATTTTGTAAACTCGTCTACGCACATGCTAACGTATCCACATAATTATTCAACAAATGCCGGTATGACAGTTTCAAAAATAGGTTTCATTATTTTGTCATCATCCCTGTCGTGACCAGAGATGACAATGGTTAAGTCAAGTTCTTCTACAACCATTACGCGCTGTCCGCCACCTCCCCAAGCCATCGTCATATCATAACTTTTGTTGCCAACCTTTACTGGTGTATAGTACCAAAAATACCCATATAGATAACGTTTGGGCATCCAGTCTATTGCGGGTTTTACGATGCCACTAGTTGCTTTGTTAAGATACGTTTCGGATATGAGCTGTTCACCATTTAATTTACCTTTATTTAGAACCAAATGACCCATTTTGAGCATGTCTCGAGACATTATACTTGTTCGCCAACCTGCTTCTGGTAATCCACTAATATGATTTGACCATGTATAATTGGTAATACCGAGTTTGTCTAGTAGTTCTATTTTAATAAAGTCCTGCGCTGTTCCTGAAACAACGGCGTCTATTACAGCCATTACAAGCATTGGATTATAATTTCCGTATAAATAGGTTTGTGTTTCGTCAGTTATGGGTTCGGAGTATTCAAGTAAAGTCTGAACCAACCCCTGCCCTTTTAAACGAACAGAATCATTTTCTACTTCTTTCCACTTTTCTCTGTCGATTGTCAATCCGCCTTGCATTGTTAAGGCTTTATGAAGTGTTATTTTATCAGTTCCTTGTGTGAATTTTTTTGGGTCTACATGTTTTAAGAAATGAGTCAATGGTTTATTAAGGTCTTCCATAGATAAATACCCCATTTGAATAGCTCTTCCTAGAACCAAACTGGTATACCCTTTCACTGCAGATGCTTGGCCATGAGGCAAGTTAACACGTCCTTTTTTATAATAGGATTCAAAAACTAGTTTGTTCTTATGTGAAATGAGTAATGCATCGTAACTCCCATATTTACCGTCAAAAATTTCCTCAGACACCTTCAGAATGGCATTTTTATGCTTGCTTTTTACTGATAAAGTATCAACTGATATTCCATCTTCTCTGTCGGCTGGCGTTTGACTAATATATGGATTATTTAGATGTGGAATAGACCAGAATGATACTTCTTTGTCGTTACTAGAAACGTGATTCATTAAGGATGATAACCAAGCCACACTACGAACAGCTGTGGTAGGAAATGCGGTTCCATGGGTACCAGTAATAACTTCTTTTAATATTGACAAACCGCTATCTCTTCTATCGTTTAATAATTTAACAAACGTATCAATAGGTTTTACCACCTTCTCTTCTTCTAAAGAACCATATGTAATAAAAACATTGGCTTTAAGACTCGAATTTTTATCTGATGTTTCAAAAGGCCCAAATTTAGTATTAAGTTCAGTTAAATTATCAACTTCACCTTTAAGAGTCGGACTTCCAAGTATGTAGTTATTAAAGGTATCGGGCTGTGACATTAGTATATATGCACCAAATTCACCACCAAGTGAGTATCCAAAATACGTGCGACTGTTTGGGTCTGTTCTATAGGTTTTGTTTACATAGGTAATCACATCATTACGAATAAAACCTAAATGTATATTCGCTTGTCCAAATTGATATTTTTCTTGAACTGCTGGTTTGCTGTGCTTACTTATTGAGTAATCTCGAAACCTACTCACATGTTTTCCTCTTTCGTTTTTCAGGTCTTCATTGATATCTAATTGCCATGAAATACCAACTAGAATAACATCTTCTAACATATATTCTGTAGCACCAGATAGCATTTCGAGATGCCACATGGCATCGGTATAATAAAGGACAGGATATTTTTTGTTTGGGTTCTTAGCATAATCTTCTGGTAACTCTATATAAAGTTCATAGTTTCTATCTGTTTGGGTGTCTTTTATGGGAACTACCTGAATTTGTGGTAATACTAAGGAAGTCCCCTTACTGTTTTCTTGAGTAAACCCTATATGTATTATGGCAAGAAATAGGATGATAAGTAATACTCCTGCTTTGTTTTTCATTTTTTTGTAGTTTATAAATTCACAATAAAAGTATTGGAAAAACCATACTATATATTGTAAACAGGATAAGCATAGCAATTAAATGATGAATTCATTTCATCATTGATATGGGCCTTTTGTATGAAATTATGAAAGTTTGCGTTTAATCGCAGTAACTTTGTATCATAACTAAAAAGCATGATACAAAAGTTTTTGAAGAATATCATACTCATTAACCTAGGCGCATTTTTGTTGGTGCTGCTTCTTGAGTTGTTTAGTAATTTGATTATTAAAGATAAGTTAGGTTCTGATTACGCACTATTTGTTCATAGTTTGAATTATACGGTGCACATAATGGGCATCATTTGGGTTAATCATTTTATTCTTATTCCTTACTTTCTAGACAAAAAGCGTTATATACTATTTTCAGTATTTCTTATTGCCACCATCTTTGTTGCAATTTCTACCAAAAGCAATTTTAGCTATGACTGGATAACTATTTCTAAATTCTTCTTCTTTTTTTTATATACCACTGGAACTGGAATGGCAGTGTTCTTTTTGAGAAGAAACATACGCATTCAGAGAGAAAATAGTGAAAAAGAAAAATTGCAAAGGGAACTGGAATTGAACTATCTAAAGGAACAAGTAAACCCTCATTTTTTATTCAACTCATTGAATAGTATTTATGCCCTTTCTAGACAGCAATCTAGTGAAACACCCGATGTTGTAATGCAACTTTCAGAATTAATGAGATATCAATTAGAAAGTGCTAAAAAAGACTTTGTTTCGTTAAAAGAAGAGTTAGAGTTTATAGAAAATTATTTACTGCTTGAAGAAAAAAGGCTAAGCAAACGCTGTACAATTGAATTTTCAATTGAAGGGGAATTATCAAATTATAAAATAGCACCAATGTTACTCATACCATTTGTTGAAAATGCAATTAAACATGGTGCACAAGCCACCAATGAACAGAGTACCATTGATGTGAATATTTCTGTAAAAAACACCAAGCTTAATGTAAATGTTGTAAATTCAAAACATACTACCGTTACCAAATCAACAAGAACAGGAATGGGACTCGAAAATGTGAAGAGACGATTAAATCTATTATATGCTAATGCTCATCTATTAGAGATTAATGATATGGAAAAAGCGTATTATGTAAATTTAACCATTGACATAACAAACAATGAGAATGATTAAAATAGCCATTGTTGATGATGAATTGTTAGCACGTGAAGTGTTAGAAGAGTATTGTTCTAAAATAAACAATTTTGAATTGGTTCTAAGTACAGGGAATCCTATTGAATTTGTGAATTTTATTCAGCAAAATAAAATCGACCTTGTTTTTTTAGATATAGAAATGCCAGAACTTAATGGAATGGGGATTTTACGTTCAATGATAAAGTCACCGAAGGTTATTTTAACAACGGCATATTCTGAGTACGCTTTAGAAAGTTATGATTATGGTGTGGTAGATTACTTATTAAAACCGATAAAATTGGAACGCTTTCTACAAGCAATAAATAAAGTTTCTACTCTAAATATAACGGAACCCAAAACGAACAACAAGAAAGAAACACTTACCATAAAACATGAAGGGTTGCCGGTAACAGTCCCTTTTAAATCTATTCTCTACATACAAAGTTTCGGGAATTATTTAAAGATTTTTACAGATACAAGAATGTATCTTATCTCTGAGACACTCATTAATATCACTACTTTGTTATCTGAAAATTTTCAACGCACACATAAATCATACATTGTTAATTTAAACAGAGCTACAAAAGCTACGAGAACCTATTTATTAATTGAAGATAAACAGGTGCCTGTTAGTGCGATGTATAAAGTAGTTGTTTTTGAAAAATTGAAAGCTTTAGCGAAGCCATAAAATATTTACTTTAATTCTAAGTCATTCCACACACATAATATATTAATAGGGTAAATAATTGATTTGTAGATATATAAATTTTAATGAAAAATTAGCACATATTTCGCACCATCCTCCACATTTTTTCAAATACGCGATTTTTCGTAACATTTTATTTTAAATATTTGAACTCAAGAATGCTAATGCATTTCTCAGCGTTTATATTATGTAAAATGGAAAGGGAGTGGAATCTTAGTTAATAATACAACCTAAAATCAAGTAGTTTACAGACTTTGTAATGTCTTTGATGCAATTCTTCTACAACATCTAACATATTGTCATCTTCTTTAAATAAGTTAAAGAATGCTATATCAAGATTTGAGCTCGTTATTCCATTAAACTCATGACCATAGCCAGAAACCCCTCTTGCACCAGTGATATCCAAGAAATATTGCGCTTCTTCTTCATCTAAATCAAGCACTTTAGCATTGGAAAAATGTAAAATCTTTCCTTGTAATTTTCCTTCAAAAATTTCTGCAATCTCCTGTAAACTATAATAGTAATCATTCAAACAAATACTATTGGCTTCACCTTTTATGACCAAATAGATGATTTCATAATTTGTAAAATGATGATCATCCATAACCAATGTATTTAAGCTATCCTCTAAACCTTCAATAGTATCACAGGTTTTATAAATACTAGCCACTCCGTATTGCGAAGTCAATTGTTCTAATTTTTTTTGAGCTTCGGTAATTTCGTGCGTTTCTATATCATTCACCGCTTCTAAACAGTAAATGAAATAATCTGTATCTATAGATTCTTGTTGTGGTAATTGCCTTCTTTTCTCTAACAAATTTTCAGGGTCTATACATTGTATACAACAAAAATAATATATTTCTTTAATTTATATCATCAACCCTTGCCGCTGTTTTACTAATAATTTTCCAATCGTTTTTAAACTTTTTAAGCAAGAACAAATCAATATAAACCCACTCTCTGTTAGGTCCTGCTATTTCAACTTTTGCAGTAGCTATTTCTTTAGTAACCTTAACGTTTAAAATTTTAGCTTCTCTCCCATTAAACTTTCCTTTTTCAGCATTTTTAAAGAAACCAGCGTATTCTATTGGAGTATATCTTTTGAAATCCCCTTCCCTATTTGTTAGGTATAATACTGCATTGTCTGCAAAAGCACTTAATAGCATTTCTTTTTTATTATAAGAACTACCTTCCATATATTTTTGAAGTGCTTTTACTACTGCAGGATCATATGAAGATTCAATATATGTAGAAGCATCGCTTATTGGATAAAAATTCTCTGTTATTATAGAAGTCTTTTTCTTGTTTTCTTTTTTAATTAAAAAAGATCCACCCCAAACTACTTCGGGATACTCAATAACTTGTGCTATCATTTCACCTAAAGATGGAATGGTACTTTTAAATTTTTCTATAGCCTCCTCTTTTGGAGCCCAACGAAATTCTACATTTTTATTTGTTGGTAAATCATTCGTAGTAGATTTAGCCACATACACCTGTCGTATGCTTAACGAATTATTAAAGTCATATTTATAGGTAAAAACACCTTTGAGATTTGGTTTTGTAATAGACACTCCATATTTATTACAGATACTATCAATCACCTCATTGATCGTGTGTCTTTTCTCATAAAAAGCACCTATTGTTATCCAACCAATTGTTGCTTTTTTTATTAAAACATCTCCATTATCATTAAGAATAACTAAACTGATAACTGATGTATTCCGATCTTCATCTATTTTAGATTGCGCATTTGTAAACTGAATTGTTAGCAACATGGCTACTACTAAGATGTACTTTTTCATTTGGACCTTTTTAATATTAATATGCCGTAAAAGTCTAATGTTTACACCCAGTTTCCTACTTAAATCATGATCTTGGCACACAAAATGGATAGATTCATCACATCTTGATAGGTGTAGTACGAAAACATATTAAGTATGTGCTACACTTTGGCCAAAACATAACACTATTTTCATTTTAGGGAAATCTTAATAAAATTTGATCATAAAAGATGTAATTTCCTCTTGTTCTAACTAAACCATCTCTTTTTATGGAAAAATTAAAAAAAGAAGACATTCAACAGGAAGTTTTTGACTTATATGATGATTATGCGCACAACGGTCTTAATAGAAAACAGTTTATAGAAAAATTATCTGCATATGCAGTGGGTGGTGTTACTGTTTCCTCTTTATTAAGTTTTGTATCTCCTAATTATATAGATACACTACTCGTAAACCCTAAGGATCCAACAATTGATTCTAACTTTATTACGTATGATTCTTCTAAAGGTGGAGGTACTATAAAAGGGCTTTTATCGAAACCAAAAAATCATGAAACTAAGTTACCAGGTGTTATTGTTGTTCATGAAAATAGAGGACTAAATCCTTATATAGAAGATGTGGGAAGACGTGCTGCAAAAGAAAAATTTATTTCTCTGGCACCAGACGCCTTATCTCCACTTGGAGGATATCCTGGAAATGATGATGATGGACGTGCGCTTCAGAAAAAAAGAGATCGTAATGAGATGTTAGAAGATTTTATCGCCGCCTATGAATATCTGAAAAATCATGAAGATTGTAATGGGAATGTTGGTGTGGTTGGATTCTGTTTTGGAGGATGGATTTCTAATATGATGGCTGTTCGATTACCAGAATTAAAAGCTGCCGTTCCATATTATGGTAGACAACCAAGTGCTGAAGATGCTAAAAAAATAAAAGCTCCCTTATTATTGCAATATGCTGAATTGGATAAAAGAGTAAATGCTGGATGGCCTGATTATGAGAAAGTATTAAAGGAAAATAATATCCCGTATAAAGCACATATGTATGCAAATACAAATCATGGTTTTCATAATAATACGACTCCGCGATACGATAAAAAAGCAGCGAATTTATCTTGGGAACGTACTATAGGCTTTTTTAATAAGCATTTAGTGTAACGATTTTGTTATTATTGTAATTAAACAACTACTTTATGGTATTAAAAAAGAGATTCTAAGCAAATAGAATCTCTTTTTCTTTTTAGTTGATAAATAATCTTCCTTAATTAGAAAGAGTTAAGAGTGTTTTTTTAGCTGCTTTAGCATGTTCGCCATCGATATCTAATGAGATTGCTTTATTTAATAATTCGGTTGCTTTTTTGGTATCTCCAACTTTTAAATATGCTCTACCTAAGTTTTTATACGTCATAGCAGAATTAGGGTACATTTGCATAATCATAGAGAATACCTGTATAGATCCTTGAACTTCTGGCATGCGACCACTTTCTAATAAAATGTTTCCTTTTTTATTTAATTCAGTTTCAAAATCACAGAAAGCGTAGCGTGGATCTTGAATCATTTTAGGAAGTTCTTGTGCTAATTTTGCTCCTTGCCCAGTGATATATAACTGTGTGATGTACTCCATAGGTTTTGGCTGGAAACCTTCTGCATTAAAGTTCAACGCAGCTTCTAACACTACATCTTTGTTCTGCACGTAATCGTCATAACTCATGGTAACAGGAACACTTGGTACTGTCGCATCTTTATTTTCTAAAGCAGGATAATCTTGCCACCACAAATAGGATATATATGCATTGATCTTGCTATTTGGTAATTGTACAGCTCTAGCATCACCATAAAAATTAATGTTTTCTGCAGTAGGTTCTCCCACTAAAATTGCTTCTGTATATCTGGTAATTTCGTTGGTTAAGTTCTGGCAGGCAGAAAATGTATCGCGACCAATGATGAAATAGAAGTTTCCTTTTTTATTAAGCTGTGGTCTAGCCATTAACCCTTTAATTAATGGTAGATTGTTGTAATTGTTTCCACCACCATTTAAACGTACATCATAAACTAATTTTTCAACGTTATTTGCATCAATAAACTCAAACAGGCGCTTGTAGAATTGTGCTAAGGTTTCTTTAGGATCATTAAATACTGAGCTTTGTCTTACATACAAAGTCTTTTTATCTTCTAAATATTGAAAATCATATAGTTTATCATCTAGATTTTTTAAATATAGAGGTGTTGTTTCTGTATCACGTGCTGTAAGCCAATCCTCTGTTGGTAGTGTAAAATTGAAAGTTCTTGGTTTATCTTTTCTATCGATGGTGGTAAACTCATGCGTAAATACTTTTCCATTTTTTTCCAGCGTTAATCTCACTTTATTGGATAGTATAGGGATTACTCCTTGCGCATGTAATACTTCTGCAGATAGTAAAAATCGTACTCCATAGGCTTTAAAATATTGCTCATTTTCTACTGGAACTACTGGATATACCAGTTCTATTGCTTTTTCTATAGGTGTCTCTCCTATATTCAATATTTTTGCTCCTAATACTTCTTTGTACTGTTTTTGAACCCCTTCAATATAAATTCCATCATTGAAATCATATATATTAATTGGTAGAATTCCACTTTTAGTTACTGTATCATAAGGAACCTGCGTATGACCATATTTAAATGAAGAAACAATTCGTGTTAATCCTACTCTAATTTCATGTTCTTGTAAGTTGGGAATTTGCTTATATAATGTTTCAACCTGTGCATCAAAATCTTCTTTGGTAGTTTTTACAAAAAGAAAAGAATAGTCTTTATGGATGGTGTTTTGAAGAAATCGTAAGTCTTCTTGCCATTGCTTTGTATTTGTTTGCTGTGCTGATAATTGTAAACAGCATAGTAATTGGATAATAATGAGTACTTTTTTCATGATGTTATTTTTTTAACTGAATTCGTTCAGTGATTGATTATTAATTACATCACAAATATGGTTTGAATCTATCCTATATAGTAGTAGTTTATGCTGAAACGTAGTTATTGTTGGTTGAAACGTCACCAATTTTCTATTTGTTCATCCAATCTTTAAAATCACTTGTTTTTTGTCTGCTTACAATGAATTCCTGATCTCTAGGATTTAATAAGGTTAGTTTTACACGATGGTTAAAATAAGGTTCTATTTTTTGAATGGCTATTTTGGAAATAATCTGACCTCTATTGATTTTATAAAACTTTGTATGATCTAAAGAATCAAATAATTGGTCCAGTGTTTCATCGATGATATATCTTTTGTTATGGGTAATACCAAAAGTGATACTATCTTGTGAATACATATATAAGAGCTCAGAAATGCGTATTTGTACAAAACCACTTCCCTCCTTCACCAATATTCCCGATCTTTCTTGTGGCGTTTGCATACTGCTCAGTAATTCTTTCAGAATATTGGCTTCAATAGGATTTGATGGGCTTTGGGATCTTGAGAATTTATGAAGCGCAGCGTCTAAATCATTCTGCTTGATGGGTTTGAGCAAATAATCAATACTATTTACTTTAAACGCCTGAATAGCGTATTGATCAAAAGCTGTAGTAAAAATGATAGGTGCTGTTACTTCTGTTTTCTGAAAAATCTCGAAACTTAAACCATCTGCTAGTTGAATATCCATAAACACCAAATCTGGAGATATATTTTTTTGAAACCAGGAAACAGAATCTTCAACAGAATCAATTACGGTTAGTATTTCAAAATCAAAAGTAGTTTTATGTAATAAATTTTCCAATTGACGTGCTGCACGTGGCTCATCTTCAACGATTACTATTTTCATAATTTTTCTTTTGATTTGCTGAATGTAATAAGGGTAATGTAACTATAAAATTCTCCCCATCATTATAAATGATAGGTGTTTTGTCAGCTATTAATTGATATCGCTTTTCAATATTCTTTAATCCAATTTTTGTAGATGGAGTTTGGGTAGACTTGGCCTGAATTTTATTTCGTACCACTAACCTATTTTTTCTTGTGGATACATTTATAATCAATGGTTTGGATCTGGAAACTACATTGTGTTTGATTGCATTTTCTAGTAATAACTGTAAACTCATGGGTACAATCATAATCGAAAGCTTATCTTCTGGAATATCCCAGTGTACTTGCAAGTTTTCTCCAAATCTTTCGGATTGTATATGAATATAAGCTTTAGCAAATTTTAGTTCTTTTTCTAACGATATGATGTTAGAATTACCAGACTCAATAATAAAACGGTACACATCCGATAGATTATCTACAAAACCCTTAGCATCTTCTTTGGAATCTTGATCGATAATATCTCGCAATGTGTTTAAACTATTGAATAAGAAATGAGGACGAGCTTGGTTTCTTAATGTATCCAATTGTGCCTGAATCATTACTTGTTTGGTCTGTTCCTCTTCTCGTATAGACTTTTTTAATCGATTATAGAGGTAAATAGCCTCATAAATCGCCATGACCATAATGGTAATAATCATAATGGGAATTAGCACTTTTAATTCTACACGATGATTAGAATAATATCCAAATAACCTAATAACACGTGCTGTTAATTCACCTCCTAGATAATCTACAATAACTACGGTACAAACTACGGATAAGAAGAGAATACTAATACGTTTTTTATCATCTTTAAAATCAGGATATTTTTTTCTCAAAAAGATTAAGATATTACGTATCAACAGCCAATAACAAATGGTAAAAAATAAATTAACAGCATAACCAATAAATATTAGATCGAATGTATTACGTTCTGGTGTAGTGTTGAAAAGATAATTGGTGATAAAACTTATGATAGCAATACCAATTAGGCAAGATCGAACATCATCAAATCCTAAATATTGTATACGTTTCTGTTTATTGAATAATGGCATAAATGCTAGTTTAATAAAGATATGTCCTTTCGTTGAAGCACAGAAAACAATCGCTTATCTCCTAAAACACATAGAACTTTACAAGTGCTAACATCTAGTTTTCTTTTCTTTGATACCATACATACACGAATAACGGAATTATTTGAATAGCACGCAAACCAAAAAAAGCACCATTGCTAGCCTTATAACTTAGCTCAAATATCTCAGAACGTATGTTGCCATGAAACAAGAATATGTTGAAATGTCGTATTCTATTTTTGAATGGTAATACCGTTGGTTGTAATGTTATTTGAATTCTGTTATTGGTATTTATGATGAAGTACACGATATGTATTTATATTAATCATCTTTTGTAACCTGAAAATTAATCATTTCGATGAGTGTTTGTAACTGATAATCTTCTCCTTCTAATACTTGCTTTTCGTTTCTTTCTATGACGATATCGGGTTTGGTTCCATTACCATCTAATGTTTTTCCATTTCGCTGAAATGATAACATCGTAGAAATTTTAAATTTGATATCGGAATGTTTTAGTGTAAACTTTTTGGAATTACCACTAGAGCCATCGGTAGTCACTCCTACTATTTTTACGTTTGGTAAACCCTTAAAAACACTTGTAAATACCGATGCTGCGCTAAAAGTATATTCATCCACCAAGATATAAACAGGTTTGGTATATGGATGATCTCCTGCATGTAAGACCATATAATGTGGGTTACTAAAAGCTGTTTTATCAAAGGTATGTTGTAATGAAAATTGCTCATTAAATTCTGTAATCGCTTTTTTATCGGTTTTAGTTACTGCTTCGTAAGTGTATAAATATCGATTAGTCATTGATTTGTGTGTAGAATCTTTATGATTGGTTCTCAAATATGCAACGTTAGCTACCCAAGGTGATTTGGATTTTGGAATCAGATAATTAGCGGCCAATTGTATGATATCTCTGGTTCCGCCTGGATTATGACGTAGATCGATGATCATGGCTTTTGTGTTTTGCATTGCTTTAAATGTCATATCTAGATATTCTTTAAAGCCCTTTAAGTTCTGCAAAGACAGCATTTGTGGAATTTTAATATATGCTATATTGCTATCAATTATTTTTGATACACTGTTATAGTTCTCTTTTTTAATTTCTTTTAGAATTGATTTGTTTTTCTGTTTAAGTTTTGAAACATACTTTTGATAGGTCTTCTGTACTTTTACAACTACTGTGGTATCCTTAGTACCATCAGAAAAAACTATTAGGTTTTGTTTTGATAATGATAGATTGTTTCTGAAATATAACTTTCCAAGTTGTTGAATTTGTAACGACCCTATACTTAGTTTTGCCAGTTTTGGTGCCTTTTTTGATCGATATGCAAAGGAATCTATTATCGTATGTATTGGCATATCATTTATAGCTTTTAGATAAGGATAATTAGGATATAGATATGTATAATTGGAAGACTCGTCCATTTGTTTTAAAGCCACCACTTTTTGTTGTAAAACTGCCAAAGAAAATGGTAATTGCAGTGCATGATTGGGAACATCTTTTATATCAAAAGCCTCATTAATCACATAAGAATGTCGATCTCCTAATGTTGCAAGTATTTTGGCCAGTTCATGGGTTAAAAAATTGATATCAATATCGGTTTTACTAGAAGCAATTTTAGTTTTGAGTGATTCGATAGCAAGATGATAGTCATAATCCGATAAGTGTATATAGGAAGAACGCTCTTTAATAATCTTGTAAAATGTATCAATATCGTCAATTGCATGAGATGTTTTTATGGTCTTTAATTGTTTAGGCTGATCTCGATTATATTGCAATACTTTTTGTCTGTTTTCATACGTGTACGTTCCAACAAACTCTTTGATTTCATCTGATTTGTTAGCTAAAAATAGCTTTACTTTAACCATAGGTTGTACTCCCCAGGACTTTAGGACTTCTACCAGATCTTCAGAAAAACGTTTTTTCCATTTACTACCATACTGTTGTTTGCAAAAAGATAGGATCTCATCGGTTTTATAATCATCTAATTGTTCCAGTTTGTACCAGTTTCCTTCAAATTTTACGATAGGATGATCTTCTTCCCAGAGAACAGCAGTAAAAGGAGAAGCTTTTTCCAACTGTAATTTTTGTCCAGTACTAACTAGTGTATAAAGACTAACTAATAGTAACAAAGCGTAGTGTTTCATTTTTCAATATTTTAAGTGAATCATAGTATCAAAACTAGCTACACGGACAGGAGTTTATAAATGAAATCGACAAGTATGGCTTTATAATCGACAACCATTACCTTCTACACTACTTAACTGGTATTCGTTTTTATATATTTACTTCGATTTAGTTTTTATATATTATGGCACAACTTTCTACTAAAACGATACAAACGATTCAACGCATTTTTTATGTGGCCTTGGTGTCTTTTATTATGTATCATTTGGTAAAAACCGCCTATTACTTTTTGCCTGATAGTATATTGTTTTTCTTTACCAGCGATGCGATAGAGAATCTTATATGTGTTTTAATTGCATTTGTTTTATATCACTACGTACTACGACTAGAGCGCCTATGGAAAAAGACCGCATATGTAGTGTTTTTTATAGTAATTCTCCTAGCATTAGCATCATTAAAGGAGTATCGAATTTATAGCATACATCGACTTGAAAAGATCTATGACTACTTTACCAGTTTCTTAGGTAGATCCTTATTATTTTATTTACTCTTTTACTTCGTTCATCAATTAGAAACACTAACGAAATATAAAACTCTAGAGAAGGAGTTACATTTCGCTAAAAAACAACTCTTACGAAATCAATTACATCCACATTTTTTATTCAATGCATTTAATTCGTTATACAGTTTATCCTTAAAAAATAGTACTGAAACATCTGAGTATATCTTAAAACTATCGAGTATGATGCGTTATATGACAGATGAATCGCATCCCGAAAAAGTTAGTTTAAGTAAAGAAATAGGCTTTATACATCAATATATTGCGATTGAAAAGATACGTTTTGGCAAGGATGCTAATATTCAATTTACTTTTACTAATAATACATCGCAACCACTATTTATAGAGCCATTTTTATTAATTACCCTTGTAGAGAATGCATTTAAGCATGGGTTTTATACCAATACCAAAAATGCCTATGTACATATAGCATTGGTTTTAGATAATAATGAACTATTATTTTCTGTAGAAAATAGTGTGTTTAAAAAACAACATTTTCAGGAAACACAGCGAAAAGGAAAAGGTCTGGAGAATTTAAAAAACAGATTAAAACTTTTGTATCCAAAAAATGCTTGGTTAACCATAAGCAAGACTGAAACAGTATTTAAGGCAGAATTAAAAATTATATTACATGATATATAAAGCTGTAATAATTGATGATGAACAATTAGCTATTGATGTGATTGTACATTATTTAGAACGTTTTTCAAACTTTGAAATCGTCAAAACATTTACAGATGCTGTTAGTGCTTTTCGATATTTGAAAAATAATGATCATATCGATATTGTTTTTACGGATATTGCGATGCCCGAAATTTCTGGAGTGGAATTAATAAAGCTTATTCAAAATTCTACAACCTATGTAATGACTACTTCTTTCAGTGAATATGCTGTAGAGAGCTTTGATTTAAATGCTTTGGATTATTTATTAAAACCTATTTCTTTTGAGCGATTTTCGAAGACTATTTCTCGCTTTGAAAATTTAAAAAATGCATCAACTCAAGATAGATTAGCACCTTCTTTTTTTGTAAAGGATGGTGATGATTTTATTAAAGTATTCATACATGAACTTGATTACATTCAAGGCTTAAAGGATTATGCGAAGCTTGTTAAAGGTGACACCTATTGCTTAGCCTTAAAAACTTTAAAATCTATTGAGCAGAAGCTAGAACCTTATAATTTTATACGAATTCACAAGTCATACATTGTGCCCTTAGACAAAATAAAACAATATAGAGGTAAGAGTGTTGTCATTGGATCTCATGAAATACCTGTGGGGAGTACTTATAGAGAAGATTTAAAACGTTATCTACAAAACAATAAGTTATAGCTATTTAGAATATTCCATCAATTTATAATAACTCTTTTAACGAATTGCAAACTTCTAACTATTAATGTTTTGTTTATTTCTAGTTCTTTATTCATTTCAAATAATTCTTTATGTATTTATTGTACATTATCTTATAACAAATAGAAATTATTGAGATTTGATAATAAACAATTTCTAATCTTTAACAACTTTTCTTACCACTTCTCCCTGATCAGTGACAATTTTGATGAAATATATTCCTTTGGAAAGATCCGAAATATTAAAACTTTCATTTTCAATTTGTGGTAATACTACTCTTCCATTCATATTGTAAAATTCTATATTACTAATTTCATATTTGTTTATATTTTTAATATAGATTTTATCCTTAGATGGAATCGGATATACTTTTATATTTGAAAATTCAAACTCGGAAGTAGATAAAATAGATGTTATTTCTGTACTAACTGTGTTTGTTATTATGGGAGCGTTAAAATCAAAAAAGATTGATGCTTCGCCAGTAATAACATCACCAACTGTTATCCCTGTTTTTGGTTTTATTTTGAAAGATACAAATCCATTACTTTCTTCTTCGTTATCTTGTTCAGAAGGTAAGTTAATATTATCAAATCTGAATTCAATTTCATTTCCGTTAGTAATAAAAGTAGTATACTCATGGCTTGCAGATACTGGTTCTAAGGTTGTCCAATCTAGTTGATCACTCAAAACATCTTTGATTAATACATTTATTGCACTTGCAGATCCTGTATTTTGAAATCTTACCACATAATTAAGATACTCATCGACATTATTTATATCCAATGTCATTTGTAATACAGTTTTATCATTAGGATCAAATGAGTTTACAACTGTTTGCTTCAATTCAAAAGTATTATCATCAGGAAAAGTATCTACTTCATTAATAGTAACATTAGCATTTAATATTAATAGATCTCCATCATTAACTGTTGGTGGAGTAAATGTATTCATTGTAACATTAATGATTCTTTTCTCGAAAGGATTTAACTCATTAAAATTGAAAGTTAATTGATTAGAAGATATAAGATCTGCTGAAGGAATAGTCCTAACATTAGATTGAAACATTTCATCAAATTGAAAAGAAATTGCCCCATTAACGACGGTTGTTCCTATATTTTCGTATATGATTTGATAATCCACATCAAATCCTGGTCTAGCTTCTGATAGAGGAATTATTGTAATATTAACATTGTTAATAGTCTGATTAGCCTTAATACAAAAATCAACGATATCAATATTTCCATCAGTGGTAAAGTTTGATTCCTGATAGTTTGGATCATTAATAAAATATGAAGAATTAAAATTTACATTGGTATTATAAATTCCTTGATTTACAAATAAGTTATATTCCCCAGAAGAATTTGTAAAAGTGCTATAATTATTAACCCCATCAGTTGTTGTAACTCTAGTATTTGAAATTTCATAATCAAGATTTGAACAACCATTTTCATCACTATCAAATTTCAGAACACCTTTTATGGTATTAAGATTAGCAACACAAGCTTGGATAACCTCCTCATAATTATTACATCCGATATTATTTTCTTTTATTTCATAGATGTTTTCAGAATTACTTAAATAATTACAGATGTTGACCTCTTCACAAATTGAGAGTTTTGGATTACGAATAATTTTTAAAACTGATATTTTGTCGAAATCCAAATTACTAATCCCACTAATACTGGTTAAGCTGTCATTATTATCTATAAATATTCCCTGTTTATTAACTAATTCAATATTTTGCATACCATTAAGATCTAATAATTGATCATTATCAAAGATGAAAATAGTACCATCTATAGATTCTAAATTAGTAAGAACAGATACTGTTTCTAAATTATCATTGGATTTAATTGATAAACCACCGTCTAAAATTAGTTTTAGGTTATTTAAACCCTCTAATGTGGTGAGTTTTGTATTACAACAAATATTAAGACCATTGGCATAAGTTGTGTCTCCTTCTCCTATTGTAATGAGACTATTTAATCCGATTAAATCTTTTATTTCATTATTTCCTGATATAAGCAAACTTGAATATACCGAAGTAATATTGTCTAATCCAGATAAGCTTTCTAAATTGATATTGCTATTTATTTCAAGTCTTTTTTTAATTGATTTTAAACTACTAAAATCTCCAAGGGATACTAATCCGTCATTTGAAGAAACTATAAAATCTCCATTAATATTTTCATTTTGAATATTATCCAAACCACTCAAAGAGCTTAGATTTTTTGTTTTACAAATTTCAATGCTTCCATCAATATTTGTTAAAGATTCTAAACCGTTTAAATCGGTAATTGAATTTGCCTTAATTATCCTGAATGTTCCTCCTACAGATGATAATTTTTTTAATCCCTTTAAATTTTCAAGCAATGGATTACCATCATCTCCAAGTATTCCTCTTCCAATAGATAAATCTTCACCTACATACTCGAGATTCTCTAAACCAGTCAAACTTCTTAATTTTAAATTATCGGTTATAATAAAATTTTGTTCAACTCTTCTTAAAGATTCCAAACCTGAAAAATCGACTAAATTTGTACCGTAATTAGTATTTCCTATTACGAAATATTTAGAAGAAGCCATTATGTTATTTAAACCATTTAGGTCGGTAATATCGCTTCCATTTCTACCGCCAATGAAAATACCATTCGGTACTGTACAATTAGGATAGTTAATTTTAAAATTATCTATGTCTTCTTGACTTGTTAGTATAATTTCTCCGCTTGGACATAAGGAGCTACAAGTTAATATAATTTCAGATTCATTACTACAATCAATTGCATTTCCAGAAATTAATGCTTGATTAGGATATGCTGAAATATAATTACAGATAATAGCAGCATCACAACCAGACAATCTAGTATTATTAGATATTGTTAAAGATTTAATTTGAAATGCATCAACATTCTTTATTCCGTATATGCCAAGCAGGTTGGTGTTATTATTAATTATCACATCTCCTTCGATTAAAATAATAGAGGTAAGGCCAGTTAGAGTAAATAAATTTGAGGTATTTTGAATTATCAAATTACCAGCGATTTTAGTAATCACTGATAATTCATTAAGCTTAGTAATATTATCTCCTTCAATAGTTAAACTTCCTTGAAGGTTACTACAGTTTGGATAATTAATTCGAAAATTATCTACATCTTCTTGCGTATTCAGTATTATATCCGAGGTTGGACATTGAGAAAAAGAAATAAATTGATAGAATAAAGTGCTTAATAAGAGTAGTTTTCTTGTCATATCGAGTAAAAAAATTAAGCGAATGTAGTATTTTTTTTGCTAAAAAACGTCATTTAATCGACATAAAGTGATTTTTGTATTTTTTTTAAAAAATAAAAATAGGTTTTTTCTTACAGTTTAAATTTATAACTTATTTAGACCATAAAGAAATATTTATTTCTTCCTTCATTTCAAATAATTCTTTAAGCATATGTTGCTTATCCTTTGGAGTAACTATTCTAAAGTAGTCTAACACATCTTGTGAAGTAGCATATCTGTTGGTTTTGGTTTTTATTTTTCCATTATGGGTATTCCAATCAGAGATAAAACGATGTAAGGCCAGATTTACAGACTCCTCTCCCACTTCTTGTTGCAATTTGTACATGGCCAAAGCTCCTTTATGATAATACACAAAATCTTCGTTCGTCACCAATGCAAGTGATGGTTCGGAAATGGCTTTCCGTTGTTTCTCATGATACAATTCTTCTTGTAATGCTAAAAATTGAGTTACTTTTTCCTTGGGATACTGCTGCTGTAACACCATAAGCGCGGCATATTGAGATAATGTTTCTAATACAAAATTCTGTCCTTGAACATTAGCCGCTTCTATTTGCATGCCAAACCATTGATGCGCTACTTCATGTGCAGTCACATAAAACGCCATATCTACATCAGTCTTATCATCAATGTCTAATACAAATCCTATTCCTTCAGAAAAAGGAACCGTACCGGGAAAAGATTGAGCAAACTCAGCATACCGAGGAAACTCCATAATACGTAATTGCGCATATTGATACGGACTAAAGTGTTTACTAAAATAACTTAATGAGGTTTTCATGGCGCTCATCATTCTATCTAAATTATAAAAGTGATTCTTATCATAATAGATTTCTAAATCCACTGGTTTTGTCGTTGTTTCTGTAGATGTCCATTGATCTTGTATTACTTCATATTTTGCAGAGGTGATAGCATAGAAATTGATAATTGGTTGTTCCGTTTGATAGATAAAATAGTTTCTTTCATCTTCTTTCCACTGTTTAATTAGATTTCCTGGTGCAATAGCCGTTTGATCCTTGCTCGTTCCCATACGAACTTGTAATAATATTCCATCAGAATCACTCCCAGAACGAGCATTCACCAATTCTTTTGTATCACTAATTTCCGCTTTGGATGTCTTAGTAGCTAATCCAAATTCTTCGCGTACGTCATGATCTCGCAACTCGTACTTTTTATGATAGCCTAATGTTGGTAATATACTATTGTTAAAAAAAGTTCCATTATGTACTATTTGAGTATCTGAATGATCTTCTTCGAATCCTTTTGGAGCAAAAGACTGTGTGAATTTCATTTCTATAGAATCTGAAGGCGCTAAAGGTTTCGACAAGGTATAGATCGTATATTCAAATTTTTGATATGCTGTATTAGCAATGGCACCACCTTGAAAAGAAATGGTATCTAAAGATACATGCGATGCAATTAATTTCTGAATATGAACTTCATGAATAGGTTCTTTTGTAGTGTTTTGTAACGTATAGGTTCCGTTGATCTCATAACTTCTGTTTTCTGGATATAATTCCACATTTAAATCTACTGCGGTAATCTTTGGTTGCGGAATATATTCGAATCGTTTTAATGTTTTTTCATACTCCATCCTAAAAGTTTGTTGTTCATTAGCTGTCCAATAAGTATTTAGAATATTGGTGTTATAGAAAATATAACCTCCTAACATAAAAAAGACCAATAAAAGTGCCATACTCGTGTACTTGATTGGTTTTGTAATTCGCTTGCTGATAGTTTTTATACGACTAGGTAGCGAGATAGCCACTCCTCTATTTAGTAATAAAGTACTGATCACAAAAATAATAACACCAAATACGATCCAATACGCTTTCACCCATACATACGGTTTTAGGAAATGTCCATACCCGTTCATTACAGAATATGTACCCAATGGTTTACCACCAAACTTGAATAAACTATGAGTGATACCAAATACTTCTAATCCAATAGTTAAGAGAAAAAAGATTAAGGTTAAAAAGATCCCCAGATACTTATTTTTGCTAATTACCTGAAAGAAAAAAGTAACGAATGTGTATAGCATAAAAAACGGATATATTTCTATAAAAAAACCTGAAAAATAAACTTCTAATTCGAATTTGTAATACCCGCTAAATGCTTGAAACAAAATACCTATACCTATTAAGCTTAGCATTAAGATAACATAAATACTTTGTAATGCGATAAACTTGCTGGCTAACGTAATTACATCAGAAATTGGTGTGGCATCATTAAGGAGATATTGTTTATTGTTTCTTTCTTTCCAAATTAATTCACCTGAATAGAATAATAAAATGATGATAAAAAAGTACATAGACATTTCTTGCAATTCTGCAATGATAAAATGTGTCTCGGGATAACTATTTACTTCATAAACAGTACCTAAATTCACGGAATTGATCATGATTATGATCATACCACACAATACAATTGCCCAAAATGAGGCTTCCTTTACTAACGAAAGAATATAGAATTTAGAAAGTTCGTACAGCTGTATGAGCTGTGCTCTAAAATCTAAGTGTATACTCATATTTGGCATCAAAAGGCTAGTATTTGTGTAATTTTTGCTCTTTTTAACTGTTTTTTTCAATATTCTTTTTGGTTTCTTGGTGAGAGAGCTAAAGGAAAATTTATAATATCCATAACTTAAAATCCCAATTCCTAAAACCATCCATAACAATTTATTATGTAATAAGATTCCATTAAACGTAATGGCTAGTGAATTGAGTTCTGAAACCGAATACTCTTTAGCGTACTGAGTTAATGTGGTAAGAGAAAAAGGATCCAATAAACCTTGTACATATTCATTTTTAATTGCTTTTGTAAGCAAAAACAATACAAACACAACAATCCCTTGGGTATACACTACCAGCATTTTTTTACTAAGCATTCCGGTAACAAAAAATGTAGCTGCACCAAAAAACAAAGTGGGTATTACAATAACTACAAATGATTGAATGTAAGGAAGGATCTGAAATGCTAGCATCTCTTCTTCTTTATGCCAAGGCATCTGTGAACCAATCATCATCCCGATTAATACACCTGTAAATATGAATAGTAAAACAGATAAAGAGCCTAAAAATCTACCTAACAGATAATCCAATTTTTTAATCGGATTTGTAAATAATAAAGCTTCGGTATGATACTGATAATCTCGCAGTACAGGAACCCCCATAATCATGGATACCATAATCATAAAAATACCTGTTATAGCACCCATAGTTTTTGCTATGATCATTGGTGCATTCATTTTCATTAAACCCGTTTCTACACCTTGGAAAATAAAATCTACTCCGACTATGGAAAACAATAATAGAAATCCGAAAAACACATAGGTTTCTGGGCGTTGCATTCTATATTTTAATTCGAATTTGAATATTTCGTACCACATAATATACTATTTTGTTTGATTGATTTGTGAGAAATACACTTCTTCTAGACCTGCGTCTATAGGCTCAAAACCGTTACCAGGATTTGAATTACTCATAATCTGAACAACAGGTTTACCCATAAAAAAGGTTTCATTTATCACCTGATAATGGCTTTTGTACAATTCGAATTCTGATCTATCAATAGTTTTCTGATAAACCTTTCCTTGTACTTGTTCAATAAGTTCTAATGGGTTTCCTTTTAAGATCACTTCTCCTCTATTGATGATGGCCATCTGGTGACATAACTCCTTAATATCATCCACAATATGGGTAGATAATATAACGATGGTATTTTCCGCTATTTCACTAAGAAGATTGTAAAACCGATTACGTTCTTTTGGATCTAGTCCAGCTGTGGGTTCATCTACAATCAATAATTTTGGATTATTCAAAAGTGCTTGAGCAATACCAAAACGTTGTTTCATTCCACCAGAAAATCCACCAAGATTCTGTTTTCTAACTTCATACAAGTTCGTTCTATCCAAAAGTACATGTACAACTTCTTTACGTTCTTTTTTGTTGGTGATCCCTTTTAACACAGCAAGATGATTAAGTAGTATTTCTGCCGACATTTTTGGATATACTCCAAATTGTTGTGGTAAGTATCCTAGTACTTTCCGAATCGCATTCTTATCCTTATAAATGTTCAAATCATTAAAAAAGATATGACCACTATCCGCATCTTGTAAGGTAGCAATGGTTCTCATTAAGGTAGACTTTCCTGCTCCGTTTGGTCCTAATAAACCAAACATTCCTTTTGGAATTTTTAATGATATACCTTGTAATGCTTGTACACCATTATCATAGGTTTTACTAATGTTATCGATTATCAGTTGCATAACTGTTCGTTTTTTAGATTGATATAGACAAACTTAGTAGTGATCCATTTCCCGAAAAAGAAATTGGGATGTATTCATGATGGAATGTTGTGTATGTAACCTTAGTCGTGATAAGAGACGTTTGTGTCACTATTTCATTAGTTCGGATACATTTTTGATACGTTTGCCAACTAATTTGCAAGCAGTACTTTATTTAGGTAATATTGAAGTATGAATTTTAAATGGTCATCCATAAAAAAGGTGTTTTCTATTCGAGTAATTAGAATCTTATTGGTCTTTATAGGGTTGATTATTGTCTTTTTTAATGATTCGTTTGGAAAGCTAGAAGGATTTATAGAATTCCTTTTCTTATATTTTGTAGCAGTCTGTATTGCTGTTTTTCATTGGCTATTTGTTAACATCAAGTTTTTAATTAACCTAAAAAATGAGAAGAAGAAAACGGAGCTTATGCACCTGCAATCTCAGGTAAATCCTCATTTTTTCTTTAATATGTTGAACAATTTGTACGGATTAGTAGATAAAGACAGTGAAAAGGCAAAAACACTTATTCTGAAGTTATCAGATATGATGCGTTATAGTATCTACGAAGGACAAAAAGAATATGTGAGTCTACAGCAAGAAATTGATTTTATATATAACTATATAGAATTGCATAAGATGCGCTATCATAAGGATATCACAATAAATTTTGAAGTGGATATTGATAATGAAGAACTTAAAATCATGCCTTTGTTATTTATCATTTTGGTAGAAAATGCTTTTAAACATGGATTAGAAGTATTACGTACGAATGCATTTGCGAATATTTCCATTACATCAAAACAAAGTAGTATCGTATTTGAAATTGAAAATAATTTTGATGAAGAAATAAAAGGAGAAAAAGGTATTGGATTACAAAATCTTACCAGAAGACTAACCTTAGCGTATCCTAAAAAACATGAATTAACGAATTCAATTAATCACGATATTTACACTGCAAAACTTAGATTAGAGATATAATGAAGTATATTATAGTGGATGATGAACATATTGCTCATGATATTATAAAAGGATATTGTGATTCATTGCCGAATCTTATCTTTGTACAGCATTGTTATGATGCTATAGAAGCCATGGAATGTCTTACGAAGCATAAAATAGATGTCATCTTCTTAGATTTAAATATGCCTAAACTCAAAGGATTCGAATTCTTAAAAACCTTGAAGCATCCTCCAAATATAATTGTAACTACTGCTTATCAGGAATACGCTGTAGAAGGTTATGAACTTAATATAGTAGATTACCTCTTAAAACCCTTCAGTTTTGAACGTTTTATCAAGGCCATTAATAAGATCGAAGTTAAAAAGGAAGAAAGCATTGCTCCTACTCCAAACATTAAAAAAGAGGATGAAAGCATATTTCTACGTGCTAATAAAAAGCTTATACAGGTAAAAACTGAAGATATTTTATTTATTGAAGCTACTGGTAATTATATCAAAGTGGTTACAGCAACGAATGAAATTCAGGTACGGGAAAAGATATCTGATATTCTAAACTTACTACCTACAAATGCATTCTTGCAAACCCATAAGTCTTTTATTGTAGCCAAAAAGCATATTAATGAAATTGAAGGAAATAGAATTTTAATAAGAGATTTTGTAATACCGATTGGCAAAGTATATAAAAACAATCTGAAAACTTTATTTAAGTAATTGTAATCTGATTCTATTCATTAGTTATAATCTGAAAACACGACTGATTTGGACTGATTTGTAACTTATTAAAAAAATCCTCATAGTTCATAGACTACGAGGATTTCTTTAACTAATATCAGAATCTAACTAAATACTAGGATATCGTTCTATTCCTTATGGCATTACTACTGTATCAATAGCGTGTATAACTCCATTCGAAGCTTCTACGTCTGTAAGAACAACTTTTGATGTTCCTCCCTTTGCATCCGTAAGAACAACAGCGTCGCCTTCTAAAGAAGCTACTAATTTATTTCCTTGGACAGTAGTTATTGAAAAAGAACCGTTACCATCTTTAATCGCTTTGATTACATCAGCAGCTACAAATTTTCCAGAAACTACATGATACGTTAAAATAGCAGTTAATGTTTTCTTACTTTCTGGTTTTAACAAACCATCTACTGTTCCATCAGGCAGTTTTGCAAAAGCATCATTAACAGGAGCAAATACTGTAAACGGTCCATCTCCTTTTAAAGTTTCTACCAAGTTTGCGGCTTTTACTGCTGCAACTAGGGTGGTGAAATTCTCATTTGATGCTGCTACACCAACAATAGTTGGTTTCTTTTCTTTAGTTACCTTCTCTGTCGGAGTTGTTTTAGTAGCATATTCAGACGTATTTTCGGTTGAAAAATGAGTGAATGATGCAAAAATTAAAAGCCCTCCAAATAAACATGTTGTGATAATAAGTTTTTTCATAATTAACGTTTTATTTCAAAGGTACTTAAGTAATTGCATCAATTGTTATTTTTTTGTTTAAACTTTAGTTAAAAATATTAAACAAAATATTAAAACTTAATTGACAACTCTCATTTTATAAGTTCAAAATGTTATTAATAATCTCTATAAATGTTTAGTGATAGATGAACTCATAGGTTTTGTAATGGAAAAATAGAAATCAATAAATTCACCTTTTTCATTTACTAGATATTTCTGAAAATTCCATTTTACACTAGAGTTTTTCTTACCATTTAAATTCTTGTTAGTAAGCCATTCATATAGCTTATGTTGATTTGTTTCTTTAACATCAATTTTTTCAGTAACTAAAAAGGTTACTCCATAATTTCGCTCACAAAAGGATTGAATTTGAGAAGCATCTCCAGGTTCTTGTTTTCCGAATTGATTACATGGCGAAGCAATAATCATCAATGAATCCTGATATGTATCGTATAATTTTTGTAAATCTTTATATTGTCCTGTAAATCCACATTTAGAAGCAACATTCACAAACAATATCTTTTTTCCTTTAAAATCAGCAAGATTAATTTCCTTACCTTCTAGACTATTTATCTTGATATCATAAATAGATGAAGTACTTGTATTTCCTTTGTTTTGAGATACTTTGGATTTGGTTTTTATTTTAGTAATGAAATTCATTCTATTTGTTTTAGTGGTATTAACAGGTAATTTTTTGGTTAGAAAATTTTTATAAAGATAATTCGTATTGTATATTTGTTTAACTAGTTTAACTAAAGTTTAAACAAATTGTGTTTTTTAGTTAGTTATTTCCAGAAGGTTTAATACGATATCCAAGCATGATCAAAAATTTTATAAAAAAGGTAGGTGTAATGAATGTGATAATGCTACTAACGGTGATATTTGTTATTTGTTTGTCACATTATTCTTTTAGTGCTGGTAGAAAACAGGAAGCTATATTTATAGGTTTATGGGCTCCTACCATCTTAGGTTTTCTTAACTATTTTAAAAACAATCCCTAATGGATCCTGTAATTATATATTCAATAATCGTCACCACTATTTTTTTGATTTGGATAGTTTTTGTTATTAGGGCATATCATAAAAATTATAATCAGAAGAACGATTGAGATTTAGTAGTTTAGTTATTTAATGGTTTTCGTTCTAATCTTATAATCTTCCAACGGTTTACGTATCATAAAAACACCAATACTTATAAACCATATAATCTGACTAAGACCAAAGATTTCTTTAAATATATCTACCGGAATTACCGTTAGAACACCCGCTAACCCTACTATAAAACCTTGAATGTTTACAGGTTTAGAAAATATTTCTTTTTTAGATCCCAAAAAACTTAATAATAATACCCAGATCCCTCCTACTATCTCATTACCACCACCAAGACCTTCTGAAACGATACTTATGCTTGACCATATTGAAATTGCCTTTTCTGGTTCAGTATTTCCTAAAGTAATAACTGAATCGAGACCAATATTAGAAATCATACCACTCGCAATCACCAATCCCACCCAGATGATCCCAAAAACTGAGGTTAATTGTGAAAAATTAGGAAAATGATCCTTTATACGCTGATGTGTGGAAACTACTAATACAGCTAATAGCATTCCAAATAAGACATAACTAATAAAATTGATAATAAAAAGGATATGGTAATTATCAGATAAGAACTTTAATTTTTCTATTGCAATCGCATCAGCATCTGGAAATTCTAGCACTGCGCCATAGATTATAAAAGCTACTATATAAATAATACCAAGTATTATTGCACAAATTCCTCCTAATTTCTGAAACCTATTGAAACCCATAATTTCTCGTTTATTCTGTCGACGAGTTACTTATGGATTTGTTACGTTTTCAGTTTAGTGTTACTAAGTTGTGACTCTTGTTTTTAGATGATTGACCAATTGGATAAACTTTTTATTTTGTTCTGGTGAAGTTTTATAAGTCCAATAACCTTAATTCTTTTTAGTTATTTGGGGTACTCAAAATCATGTATTTTTCTGATGGATGTGTGTTAGAATGTCAAGTTTTCGAAGCTCTAAAGAAGATAATATTTGCATCTCTTCGGTAATAAGTTGTTTGTTGCTTTCAGCAGATTTCCATTTCACAAATAAATCTGAAGATATCCAGAACCATCGATGTTTAATATTGGTAACATCGGGTAGTATTCCATTATGTAAAAGAACTTTAAAGCCTTTAGAAAACATAAATAAAATAAACCTAGAAGCTAATCTCCAATTCGTTTGTTTATGATGAATACGATAATCAAAACTTGCGATGATTGACATTGCTCCAGAAAAAACCAAACTCAATTTATCAAATAATGGTTGCACTACCTTGTATTGTTCATGCCATAATATTTGCAAATTTGCTTCCCAAACTAAATCATGAGTTTCTTGATCAACAGTATCATTTTGCATCTTTATTCTAGCCTCTTGTAATTTATCAAAAGCTTCTATAATAAGTTCATTTTTTCGTTCTAAGATCAGCTGATTACGAAATACATGGTATTCTATTTGACTAAATGTTAATAATGCAGTTCCTATTTCTGAGAATATTTTATTATTAATGATTCTAATGATCTGAAAATCATCTTCCAAAGATTTATTTTTCTTTTTACAGGTTTCAGAAAGAGTTTTGATAGGAGTCGCCTCCCAATCCCAAATCTTTAATTTTTCACCAATATGAAAAGAAGCAAATGCAGCCATGCCTGCCCATTTATACAAAGAAGGTTCTCTTTGATATAACTGAGCATAATATGTGGTAATCGTTCTATTACGCAAAATAACATCACTTTCTGGAGGAAGATTAAAATGATATTTTAAACGCATTATTTATTATTTTTTGATAAATTTTATTTTTTTGGTAGATACAATTTCATTTTTTCAATTTCTAATTCATCTAAATGCCCCATTTTACTTTCATCTTTTGTTATCAGGTGCATGTGTAAAAATGTATCATGATGTGTAAAAACTCCTTTATGTTCGGTTGAAAAGAAACCCACAATTTCCACCTCTTCATTAGTTAGTTCGTAATTAGTTTGACCCTGATGAGCTTCTTTTGGTGAAGTAACTTTAGTGTTTTCCGGTAAGTTCTGAATATGAATAATAGCTTTAGAAGTTCGTCCTATTAATTTAAAAACGAAAGGTTTTTTAAAACTAGCTGTCAGATCAAAAATAAATTGTTCTAAATGTTTAATTGTTTTTATATTCGACGGTAATTCAAATTCTTTCCATTCTGCTACATTCCCGTATACAAAAAATGGGGCGGAAACTTTGTAAGTATTTATAACATTCATTGTTGAATCAGAGTTAGCCTTAGAAACATAACTTATTCCATTGTTAATAAGTAATTCACCAATCAAATGACTTTCAGGTCCAATTCCATAAAGTCCAGTTTTATTAGCAATTGTATCAAGGTCAATTTTACCACTTAATTCTCCCTTCCACATCACATTTCTCATAGCTCCAATAATTTTGATATCGGGATAAGTTATAGATTCACCTGATTGACTCTTCTTCTCATTTGAATGGCAAGCAATCAATCCAAATGTTAGAAGTCCGAAAATTATATGTTTGAAAATCAAATTCATTTTTAAACTTTATAAACACTATATTAATTAAAAGTCTTTAACTTTATAAGATATTGAATTTTTATTATCATTTTTCCAAACTTTTATCCTCTTTTATAATTTCATCAATCGATTGTTTTAAAAAGGTTTCGGTACTTATAATTTCAGACATCAGTATTTGCATAAATTCCTTTTGTTCTTCTCCAGTTTTTCGATAGTTGGCAAAAAGATAATCCAGCAATTTTTCAGATTTTATTTTTAATAATTCTTTTTGTTCTTCTATATCGGCTAAAGTAGAAACCGTGCTATAGTCCATTAATTCAATTTTAGAATTGGCAATAGCTTTCCAAGAATTGATTCTTATCGATGGAATGAATATCCCTTTTGCTTTACTAATAACTTTGTCTAATGACATTTGATCATTTTTTCGGTAGAAGTTAAGGGTATCTATTAGCATTCGTTGTTGAACTATTTTTTTATCAATATCCTCTCTAGTTTCGTATAATTCCTGATGAATAGATGCTGAAATATTTTCAATATAATTGCTGTCTTTTCTATCCTCATTCCAATTATTGATGTACAATGCGATTAAAATACCAATGGTAATCGAAATAATCTCTTTTAGTAGTCCCTTAAATTCCCCTTTCATGTAGATGTTTATAATTAAATCAATTGTTAGTTATTGTCTTTTCTGTATCGTTCGTTTTTTGGTAATGTCCAGATATTAAGAAATTTATCTTCTTTTCTATTTGTATTGGTAGTTCTTATTATTTCTATTTCATAAATTGAAGATATCGCCACACTATACTTCTTATTTTCTAATAAATATCCATCAATGTAGATGTTATTACCCTTTGCTAATCCAAAAAAATCGTTTAATTCAGTTTGTGTCTTACTAGAGATTTTAGTGCTTAAATCTACCATTAGAAGGCCATGTTCTGTAAGATTGTAATCATCATAAGATCTCCTATTTCGTTTGTCTTTTAATATCGATATATCTTTTATTTGTTTTTTTATTTCTTCGTCAGACACTCCCAGTGTAAAAAACAAATATTCATTCCCAATAATCTTTTTGTTAAAAATATAGGTTGGTTTTTGAGTTTTCGCATTATCTAATTTTATATAATCATTCTGTGAATATAGCTGTAAGGAAGATATCACCAGAATAAAAGTAAATATGATGGTTTTTAGCATTATTGAATATTGTATGTTTAAATTAAACTGAATGGAAGTTAATCATTCTATAAGGAAAAAATGTAAGTAATTTGACAATTAGGTATCTATTGTGTTTTATGTAATACCATACGTTGTACATTGGTAAAAGAATAATTTTTGATGTTTTGTACTTCTTCTATTTCTTTTCCAGAAGTAACTTCAAAAATTAGTTGGTCACCTATTACTTCTGTAGTGGATGTTAAATAGATATCTTCTACTTTAAACAAACTACGCATTTTATTGCCTACAACATATTCTATTAATTGGATACCGTCTCCCTCATCCAGTAAATAACGGCCTTCACTGATATCATCAACCACCAATTTATAATCTTTAACCATTGGTTTTTTGGGTGAGAGATACTCTGTTTTCCATATATAAGTTCCTGTTTTTGCTGTCTTAGAAGCTGTAAATCTTACGTTTACACTATCCCTTAAATGACCTTTATGATAAATATTCATTACTCCTTCCCATATTCCCAAGCACTTTTCCGGAAAAATGATAGTATCTTCTTTTTGGGTATTTGTATTAATTTCTTGAGCTACACCTTGAAAGCTGCTTGCGCATAAAAATAATATTATAAAGTGTTTCATGATCCTCCTATATTTTGAATTGCCATTATAATAAATAATACTCCCAAACTAAGGAACAAATAGATAGAATAGGTAAAAAATGAACGAATAATAATAAGTACTTTATTGCCTTCTTTAAAAAACTGCCAAAACACCCAAAATGTATATAGGACGGTAACTACAAACGGTATTAATTCCAAAAAATATATATCATTAATAAAGACCTTAGGTAATAAGAATATCGTGTAAAAAATAGCTTGCTGTCCTGTAATGTAAGCGTTCAACACCATATGTTCTAGATAATTCCTTCTTAGTCCCCAAAAACAGATAAAAGAAGCAAAAGAAAAAATTGGCAGCGACAATAAGGTCGCATAGGCAAAATTTTGAGATAACCATATTAGTAATACAGGTACTTTGGTATTCTCATCTATTTCTGAAGCGGCATTTGTAAATCCTGAAATAACATCATTCATCCAGGTGTTTTCATTCGTTAAGCGAGATATCAAAAAGTAAATTGTAGAAAATGTAAGTGCATATGCAATAGGTTTAAAATGTTTTTTTCTTTTTCCACTTATAAACTCTCTTATACTATCGCCAGGTCTCAGAAATAATTCTTTTAATGTAAAAAAGATCCCTTTATTTATTTGAAAAACATTTTCTGATATTTCATTTATAAAAGTCGAAAGATTAATTGCCCCAACAGTGGACTTTTGGCCACAATTACCACAATAGTTACTATTTACATTTTCATCACAGTTTTTACAATGCATTCATCATTAATATTGGTGATGTCACAAACATATAAAATATATTATTATACATTTATTGGTATTATTTTGATAATAGTGTTTTATTTTCTCTTACTTCTAATACTTTTAGGCAACCAACATCTCATATACATACTTTCAATTCTCTTATTTGGATAATAAACTGTATAAAAAATATGTCCTCCATCTAAGCATTCGTCGGTACCATATTTTTCGGGGTTAATATTCCATACTTTATCAGTACTTAAAGTCTTGTAAATCTCTACAACATCCATATGTATTCCACCTTCAGAAACTAGACCGTTTATATCTTTATTTTTTGTTTTCACATCATACCTCATGGTTTTCCTATTAAAATGTAATGTTACCCAAACTTCATTGTTGAAAAGTGAAATCCTGTTTGCCGGACATCCGTTACAAATAAAATCAAAACATTCACTTATCAGTATTGGGTTATTAGGAGTGTTTATTTGAATTTCATTAAGTTTATCTAAATAGAATTCTCTAAACTTTTTTTGCATTTTTAATTCATCATACATTAAGGGAGCCGTACTGAAAGGTGATCTTTTTATACTCTCAATCTGTGAAGAATTAAACTTATTATTCAGATTCGAAATAAAAGATGATTTACAGTTAATTAATATGAATAACGATGGATAAAGGAATATTTTAAAATTTTTACACATGTTTTATCTAAGATATTCATTCAATTTAATCACATTATCTCTATATCTTGGATATTTATCAGTATTTCTTACACTATGATTTTGATCGTTTATAATTCCCTTTTCAGTTGTACGAAAGTGTCCATTAATCGTAATTCCATTACTAATACATTCAGCTATGTAATCCGCTTTCGTTTCAAATTTAGGGATTGATTTAAGATTATTAATAATTTGTGCTTTACAAGAAGTTGTGTCTTGTTTTTCCAAGCCTGTCATAGGAAGTAAGAGTATAAATAGAAGAGAATCCTTTGCTCCTATTTTCATAAGTTCATCTAATGTTAAAAACCAAGCTTGAAAATGTCCACCAAGATTTCCAATATAAATATCATTTAAATAGTAAACAATTTCATCCCTTTTAAATTCAATCAAAAAAGTCATTTTTTCATCTATTTTACCACCAATAATACTATAAGATTTAAAAAATGTATTCTGCCATTTATGTAAATCAAGATCATCATCAAGTATACCTGCAGTCTCTAATGCTTCATCAATATTTATTTCATTTTCCTCATCAAATCCATTAAACCAACTTATATAAGAATACCAAAAGAGCGTATTTGTTCTAATATCATTAAGTGTTATTTGATGACTCATAATCCTTGTTTACATCAAAAATCTCATTTACTGAATTTTTTTAGCTAATAATTCTGTTACTTCTTTTTGAAGATATTCTTTATAGGTTACTTCACACTGTTTTCTCTTTTCTTTACCATTAAGATAAGATTTTACAGCCATTTGATTATTACCTATAAATGCAATCTCTATATATGGAGTATATTTTTGTAAGCCATGTCTTCTAGATCTTGACAAAATAAAAAACCATAAAGATTGTCCTGCCCTTAGTTCTTGATCGAGTCCTAATTTTCTCATTTCTTTAATTAATCTTAAAGCGTCTTGCCCTTTTTCGCTCCAACTATCAGAAAAATCACCATAATATTTCTCCATCAAATTCCAACTCTCAATAAATTCACCTTTTACTCCTTCTCCCTTTTCATAATATTCTGCAACTATACCAAACGCTATTTCGGGGAACTGAATTTTCATTTTTGAAGGTACAGATTTTTTATATACCCAACTTAAAAGAATTTCTCCAAGTTTTTTTATATCGTCACTGAGTATTTCGAAGATAGTACAATCATCCCATTCGAAAATACATCGATATTTTTTCTCATACCCATATCTAATTACAACACAACTTCTTTCATCATCTTTAAATAAAAGATTAAGTTCTGAAAACATTGGTTCTGGATCTGGTATAAGTGAATTCTTTTCTAACTGAAGTAATTCTGGATGATACTTATTTAACTCAATTCGTAATAGTTCTAATTCTTTACTCATTTCAATTTAAACCATTTTGATATTCTTCCATTCACTTTAGTTTTAGCAACCATTGATGTGTTTTATAGGTGATTGGTGAAGAATTTCCATGACTTCTTTCGAAAATATTTACTAATAAATGATTCTTGCCAATTAATTTAATATTACTGGTAAATAACCAAGCCCTATCATGATCAATATCTAAGAGTTGATATCTTGTAATTTCTTTTACATCTGAATCTACAATTCTTAAAATGCCAGAGTTTTCGAAAATGATGTCATTATTTGGCATAAGAATAGGTTCTGAAGCATTGTAGGTTGTTAGCTTAGCACCTTTTTCAATGGATCCATCCATATGAAGTTTCACTACATGAGATTGTGTTGGAATAGACCGATCCTGTTCAATTACTCGAATATTATCAGATGTATCTACTACGTAATGACCATAACTATTCCATTTTTGTACCTTCTCACCGTCCTGGTTATAAAGCCATGACTTGAAGATTCCATAACCTTCTAAACCAATAATAAACATACCGTTGGACAATGGTTTTCCTTCACTTCCTTTTATTTGTCTTATAATTTTACCTGCATCCATATCAATGATAATTGCAGGACCTAAATATCCCCATGCATGAAAATGTTCGGTATTCGTTGTTAAAAGAATACGGTTTTTAGATTGCCAAGCTTTGTTTGGTATACCAGGACAAATGATGGGTTGCTCCCAAAGATCATCACTATGAATATTATGAAGATTAATTTCTCTACCACTAGCATGCAGTCTTAAGGAATCATTTAGATATAAGGCATCTCCCAGGTTAGAGCAGGACTCTCTAACCTTGGTTTTCACACCATCTATAACTTGATATTCTAATATTTGCGGTGTATAGTTATTCATATTCCTTTAAGACACAGTAAATCAATAATAGTTATAAGACATATTTATTCTCGTTGTTTTTTTAACTTTTCTCTATGTGCATAATACAAGTCCGAACATTGATCTCCAAATCCAAAATATACTTCATCATTAAAGTCTTCTAGATATATTTTATCAAAATACATTTTTGTTTTTATCGAAGGAATTTTTACGAGTTCTCCTTCGTTATTATTGGCTGTCATATCATAATAATGCCAATTGCCTATATAATCACTTGTTAATAGATTAACACTAGACTCACCACTTCCATCATTAGCAGCATTTCCAAAGGAATATCTACTCATTCCGATCAATCTTATTCTTTTAGTTTTTTTATCAAATCTAAATTGGTTAGAATGACCTGAACGCATCCAATGATTTTCGAAGTAAAATCCATTTCTTGCATCTTTTATAAAAGATTGTTCATTTAAGATGTCAATTGGTTTACTTTCTATTTTTTCAAATTGCATACTCGATAACAGACATACAATCGTGGATTTATCGGGATCAATATAAACAGTATCCTCCACTCCATCAAAATCTATATCCTTTTGCAATTTATCTTGGTCAATCGTATTAAAACTGATTAGAAATATAATTATTGAAAAAAGATATGTTTTCATAGTAGGTTTTGGTTTTCAAAATAAAAATTATCCAACTTTTCGTAATACTGCTAATGGTGGACTTTGGAGTACACTTCTTATATTGCTCAATCCAATAGCTAATACTACTAATACGATTGCTGGTAAAAAGACCATAAATGGAATTCCTGAAGGTACAAAGGGTTCTTCGAACAATAAAGTAGCTAATAGTTGACTACTAATAAGTGATAATAGGATCCCAGCTAAACTACCGAGTATTCCTAAATACAGATATTCTAAAGCAGTGATACGAAGTATTTGTTTACTCTTAGCACCTAGTGTACGTAATAATACACTTTCCTTAATACGTTGGTATTTACTGGTCCGCACAGAACCAATTAGTACGATCAACCCTGTAAGAATGCTAAAAAATGCCATAAAATTAATGACCCAAGAGATTTTTTGTAAAATATCCTCAATCACTGTATAAATTTGTCTTAGATCAAACACTGTTACATTTGGAAATTTACTAACCAACTGTTGTTGTAATGAAGCGGACTTATTAGTATCTGGTACGTAGGTTGTTAATACATGAAACTGTGGAGCTTGTTCTAAGACTCCTTTCGGAAAAACGACCATAAAATTTAGTTGTAGTCGGGTCCAATCAACTTTTCTAATGCTACCAACAATCGTTTCCATAAGGACTCCTTGAATATTAAATACAACCTTATCACCTAATCCTATTTGAGCGTCTTTAGCCAAACCTTCGGAAATAGATATCATAACATCTTCACCTGATTCAATTTCTTTTATCCATTCTCCTTCTACCACAGTTTCAGAAGCTATTAATGAATCCCGAAAGGTAGTTCTAAACTCATGATTTAAAACCCATTCTCTGATAGTGGATGTAGTATCTTTCCGAATATCATTAGTTGCTATTCCTTTAATCTTTTGCATTCGCATCGTAACGATCGAAAGATTATTTAAAACTTCAGAGTTATTATCTTTTAGGGTATTTATAGCCGCTTCATGTTGTTCTGGTTGTATATCTACCAAAATAAGATTTGCTTGGTCTGAGCTGTTGTCTAGTTGAGTTTTGGCTAATAAAATATCTTTGGTGAAATATAGCGTACTAATTAAAAATGTTCCTAACCCTATCGCTAAAATCAAAACCATTGTTTGATTATTAGGTCTAAAAAGATTTAATAAGCTTGTTCTGGCCGTGAATCCCCAAGAAGATGGAAAATAACGCTTTATAGCTTTTATGAATAATACAGAAATACCTGCTAGAATAGCAAAGGTTACAAAAACACCCATTACAAAAGCTGAAGCAAATTTAAGATCTCCGAATATCCAAATACCAAACAATAAAACGAATATAATGATCGCTCCAAAAGCAAATATTCTGGTTTTTCGAGATTTTACCGCTGGTTTTTCAGATACTCGTAACACTTCTAATGGTGATACGAACCATGTGCCTAATAACGGTAAAAGTGCAAATAGTACAGACATAAACATTCCTAGCAATAATCCCATGATAATCGGTTGAGGCGCTGTCGTAATTTCAATGTCAAATGGCAAAAACTCTTGTAATAACGCTGGTAATGCATACTGCAAACCAATCCCTATTATTGTCCCTACGAGCCCTCCTATCAATCCCATTACTGCAATTTGTATCAAGTAAATCAAAAAACTCTGTTTTCTGCTCGCTCCAATACATTTTAGTACAGCTACATCAGTTAATTTTTCTTTGATATAAATATGAACTGAACTAGCAATACCAATGCAACCCAGCAATAATGCAATAAAAGCGGCTAGATTTAGGAATCTACCTAAATTATCATAGCTACGACCAATCTGTCTACTACTACTCGTATGCGTATCCAAATCTGCATTTTCATCATCTAAAATGGGATCTAAAACTTTTTCTAATTCGTCCAGATCTTTGTCCGGATCTACAAAAAAGTATTGATATTCTTTTCTGCTTCCTACTTGTAATAATTCTGTTTTCTCTACGAATCTATAGGGAATCAAAACTGTTGGCGCTACGCTTGTTCCGATTCCAGAACTACCTGGCATTGAATTGATAGCTCCAATAATTGGAAATGTAACTACTCCTAATTTGATGGAATCTCCTGCTTTTAGATCATATTGTAATAATACTGTGGCATCTACGAGAGCACCTCCTTTTTGTTGATAGGTACTAGCGGCATTTTCTGGCGTTGTTTCTAAATCTCCATAAAATGGAAAACTACCTTCCATTCCGCGCACACGAACTAATTTAGCCGCTCCATTTTTAGGAAATGCCGCCATGGACGGGAAATTAACCTCATAAGCATCGGGCACTAATGAATCGATGATGGCTTTTACCTTTTCATTTGGTTGTTGTCGACTATCAATGATATAATCAGCACCTAACAAAGATTTCGATTGCCCTTGAATATTTTGCTTTAGATTGGTACTAAATAATTGTATTGATACCACCGCAGCAATTCCTAAGATAATCGAAGCCATAAACAATAATAACCTGGAAATACTTGCTCTTCCGTCTCTCCAAGCCATTTTAAACAACCACAAAACTCCTGCTTTAGAATATATATTTTCTCTATTCATTAGGATGCTGTTTTCTCGTTGCTAATAATCTTTCCTCCTTTTAATCGCAAAATTTGTTGAGTTCTATTTGCCAGATCTAGATCATGAGAAATAATCACTAAGGTAGTACCAGCCTCTTTATTAAGTTCAAAAAGTAATTTTATTACTTTCTCTCCTGTTTCTTCATCTAGATTCCCAGTAGGTTCATCTGCAAATAGTATAGACGGCGATGTGGAAAAAGCTCTCGCTAAAGCTACTCGTTGCTGTTCACCACCCGAAAGTTGGGATGGATAATGATGAAAACGATCTCCCAAACCAACTTTTTTCAGAAGATCTATACCTATTTTGGAAGCATTTTTAGCTCCCTGTAATTCTAAAGGTACAATTACATTTTCTAATGCTGTTAACGTAGGTAATAATTGAAAATTTTGGAATATAAAACCTACTTCTTTATTTCTCAATTGTGCTCGTTGATCTTCATCCAATTCCCCTAAATTTTGCCCACATAATTCTACTATTCCAGAGTCTGGCTGATCTAATCCTGCACAAATTCCTAATAATGTAGTTTTACCACTTCCAGAAGGACCAACGATAGAAAAAGTAGCTCCCTGTTCTACATCAAAGGAGATGTTATGTAATACGGTTAGTTTTTTAGAACCGCTATTATAAGTCTTCTCTAGCTCATGGATCTTTAATATCTTTGACATACTATTTTTTTAGAAATGATAAACACGAAAAATAAGCAAATGATTTTAGATTTATTCGCCGACTATAAGTCGATTTCCTTAAAGTTTTGTTATTTTTTAGCAATAAGTATTTTCCTTTCTTGCGGGAAGGATACTTCTAAAACCAAACCTACAGAAACATCCAAAAGTAGTAAAAATACAAGTACAGAAAATCCAATAACATCTTCCAAAACTATTCTATGTTTTGGAGATAGTTTGACTGCTGGGTATGGTTTGGATGATATCAATGAGGCTTATCCAGCGTTGCTACAAGACAAAATTGATTCTTTGGGATTAAATTATACCGTAATTAATTCGGGATTAAGTGGCGAAACTAGTGCTGGAGGTAAAAGCCGTATTGATTGGGTCCTAAAACAGCCTGTAGATATATTTCTTTTAGAATTAGGTGCTAATGATGGATTACGTGGTGTACCTTTATCAGAAACCAAAACAAATCTCCAAGCAATTATTGACGCAGTAAGAAAGAAAAATCCAGAAACTAAGATCATATTAGCAGGAATGCAACTTCCTCCTAATATGGGACCAGAATACACCACAGAGTTTAAAACCATATTTCCCGAATTAGCAGAGAAGAATAATCTATCGCTTATTCCTTTCCTTCTAAAGGATGTTGGTGGTATTGCAGCGTTAAATCAAGCGGATGGTATTCACCCAACCACTGAAGGACAAAAGATCCTTGCGGATAATGTATGGGAAGTTTTAGAAAAAGTAATTAAATAATTCTCTAGTTATTTTCAAATTTAAGGAATTGACCTAATCCCATTTTAAATAAAACAAGCTGATGAAAATATATTATTAAAGTACTTTCATCAGCATATTTTTAGAATGTTTTATTCCTAATTATTCAAACGTTTCAGCCAATAATTCTTGTAAACTATTCCAAGATTTTTCATCTGCTTCTGCATCATATGCTAGTGGTAATTTAAATTTTTCTGCATTTGCATCGGCTGCTTTAGACGTAAAACTATGTTTTACACCAGGATATGAGATATATTCATACGTAGCTCCAATAGAATCCATCGCAGTTTTAAAAACAGTTACTGTTTCTTCTTTTATAAAAGGGTCATCAGCTCCATTACACACTAGTACTCGTGCTTTTAATTTATCGTTAGGCATTATGGGAAGACTTACACCACTATGAAATGCTGCTACGGCATCTAAGTCAGCTCCACTATTAGCCATCGCTAATGCAACACTACCTCCAAAACAATATCCAATAGCAGCAATTTTTTCGCCATCTACAGATTCATGTTTTTTTAATAATTCTATAGCTGCATTGAAACGAGCCTCTGCTTCTGGTAAATTCTTCATCACGCTACCAGCAAATTTCATAGCATCGTCAGGATGTTCTGCTAGTTTTCCATCACCATACATATCTACAGCAAGAGCAGTATACCCTAGACTGGCTAACATATCAGCACGTTCTCTAACGTACTCGTTATGACCCCACCATTCATGAATTACTAATACCCCAGGTCGTTTTTCTTTATTGTTTTCGTCAAAAGCGATATATCCTTTTAAACTTGTAGAGTCAGAAGCATACGTTACCTCTTTTCCTTTTACTTGTATTGTTTTATAATTTGATTCTTTAATTTCCTCTGTAACAGACTCTTCTGAAGTTTCTGTTTTAGAGGTATCTTTTTGTTTACAGGAAATTAGACAAACAAAAGATAAGCATACAGTTAATGTTAGAATAGTAAAACGTTTCATAGATGAGTTTTATTTAGTTTATTAAATATACTAATTATAGTACGTTAGACTTAGTTAAAACTAACACAATTCCAAAGCTATTGATAAACATATTCTTAAATAAAGGCTTGGATACAACAAGTTGAAAGCAATAGTTCAATTACCTCGGAGTAATAAAAAAAGCTGCATCAAAAAAATGCAGCTTTTTACAATGATTTCTTCTAATAAAAATTATTGTTGTAAAATCATTCGTTTTGTCTGAACTCCCTTATCTGTTTGTAATTTGTAAAGATATACACCGTTGCTCATTCCTTCTAAATTAATTTGGAATTCATATTTTCCTGGAGTTTTAGTAGTTTCATTAATTGATTTTACTAACTGTCCACTTAGTGTATACACCTTTAAACTTACGGATGATTGTTCTTGTAATATGTATTGGATATTAGTAGTACCTGCAAATGGATTAGGATAGTTATTTAATAGTACTGCACCAGTATCAAACTCATCCACTGATAATACCGAAGCACAAGAAGGTGCAGTATCCGTAGTGCTAAAATATATAGTAAAGTCACCAGATTTCGAAACCATCACAAAATTATCACCATCTGTAGTTACATAATAATCTCCATCAAAGCCTTGAATTCCTGTACCACTTAACGTTGCTTCTGGAGCATCTTGTTTAAATGTTTGTGTTAAATTATCTCGTAAATCCGTCCAAACACTAACTGCACCAAGGGATTGAATAGAAAACTGATATAGTCCATCATTTGTAAGATTCCAGTTAATATCAAACTTATGATTACTTAAATCTGGTCCATTTTCACCTAAAACGAAAATATCTCTATAAGAACCGATCAAAGTCGGTAAAGCTTCAGCATTTGGAGTATCAAAAGGACAAATAACACCTACACAATCTGGATCTTCTATTAAATCAATAGTCTGAGTACTACCACTACTGAAAGATCCATCACTTACGGTAAGTGTAACATCTGCACTCGTTAATCCACTGTAAGTATGTGATACTTCAACACCTTGAGCAGTTGTCCCATCTCCAAAATCCCATGTGTAGGTTAATGCATCACCATTAGGATCATAAGAATCCGCTGCGCTAAAATTAACCTCAGATCCACCACAACGACCATTATCACTTGTAAAAATAGCCACTGGAGGAGTTGGTTCATTAGTAGCACCAAAATCAATGTCACTAGTAGAATAGAATGCTTCTGGTGTAAGAGATCGCTGCCAGATACTATATAAAACGTGTTTCCCTGTTCGTGCAGGTAAAACAACATCGATGTTATCTGTTTCTGATGCTGGTCTTGGTCCAGTTTCTACTAAAAGCTCTAAACTATCCCAAGTTAATGGCATATTAGGATTCCAATCACTTTTAGTAATATAAACTCTATAATATAATGTCTCATGCGGAGCAGTATTGGTCCAGGTAACGGTTAATGGTCCTGGAGTTACAGGAGTTGCTACCCAATCATCACGCACTTGATCTAAGCCTCCATATTTATCTGGACGTCCTGCACTGGCTAAATTACCATCCATAATAATATCCATGTGCATACCGCCTGCATCCATCCTTGCTACTTCATTCCAGTCATATAATGCTTGCGTTCCCCATCCAATAACAGCATCTTGACAAGCTGGGGAATCAGGACTTTCGGGGTTTTCTTGAAAACAAGTATAAACTCTACTTGGAGGATACGTTACGGTACCATGAGTGAGTACAGATTGGAAAGGGACAAAAAAAGTTGCAATAAGTAACATACTTTGCCAAGGTATTGGTTTTAAGAATTTTTGTAGGTTATTTTCGAACTTTCGTAAATAACGATTGGAGTTGTTAAAATTGTTCATTTTGTAGTATATGTTAGTTCTTAAGTAATTGATTTGGTGATAATTTAAAATTGGGTAACCAAGATTAAACCTCAATTTTAACAATATTTTTATAGTTAATAAAGTTTTAAAGTTGAATTAAAAAAACAATAGCATTTCCTGTTAACAAATTGTTAATGGTATTACAAAATCAAATACTATAAAGTCTATAATTACCTCAAAATATCTCCTTTATTAAAATCTACTTTAAACAAAAAGCAACTCTACAATTAAACGAGAGTTGCTTTCTATTTAGAATATTCTTTAATAGCTACAAGAATAGGTTTTCCCTATACTTTCAATACTTTTTCGTCATACTAATTATCAATTAATCCTTGACCTTCAATCCAAGGAGCACCAGCTTGTTTTAAACTTTTTTCTATATCTGGAATACTACTATTTAATACTGATTTTAATTTTAATTTGATCTGTTGTAATTGTTTATTCGCACGATTAAAAGCAGCTTTTTGATTACCTGTAGGGCCATAAGTACTAGATAAAGCAGAAAAAGCAATACGATTTGCATCGTTTGGTGTTGGATTGGAGCGTTCCCCTATTTCATTCTTTACAGGATTACCATTTAACTCTTTTTGAATAGCTAATAAGCTTAATCTAACCTTATTGATTTGTTGTAACAAAGCATCGTTGGAAGTATTTGTTTTATTAGCTGCTCGTTTCATAGCCTTTATTTTCTGAAGTTGTGTTGTCATCTCTAGATTGGTTGCTGTTAGATCTTGTTGAAAAGCAAAAACTTGCTCTCTAAATTGATTCATTTCTTCAAATGACTTACGTGGCAATGCTCCTTTATGCATTGTTATCACCTCAAATTCTTTAGGACCTTGTAATACTGTGGTTACTCCATCTACACGTTTTATCAAGGTTGCCGTATATGTTCCCGGCGTGGCAAAAACACCAATACTGTTACCAAAACCTCTATTATTACCTCTTTCCTGAAGTCTTTCTCCACGCTTATTAGGGTAATCTAACTTCCAGTTAACACGATTAAATCCTTTTTTATTAGTTCCTTTTACGGTATTGATTAAATTTCCTTCAGCATCCTTAATAAGTAACATAACAGCAGGTCCGTCCTGATTCTTTTCTTTTTCTAAAGTATCCCAACCAGGAAAATCCGTATTCTTCTTCTCTCTTTCTTTCCGAACATCTTTTAAAGACTTGAATTTATCTTTTAGATAATATGTAAAACGTGCTCCAAACGCAGGATTAGGAGCTATATATTCAGAATCTCCTTGGCTTCCTACTCTACTTGAAGGCTTATACCACAATGCTTCTTTTATAGGGAATAAAGTAGCTTCAGTAGAGACAACAGAAGGATTGAAATTACGCAACGGTGTTATATCGTCAAGTATAAAGAATCCTCTACCAAAAGAGGCTCCTACAAGATCATTTTCTCTCCTTTGAATAGTAAGATCTCTAAATGATATTGTTGGAACTCCACCTTTTAATTGTATCCAATTTGTTCCGCCATTATAGGTGAAGTAAATACCATACTCAGTAGCAGCGAATAACAGGTTTTTATCCACATGATCTTGAACTAATCTCCAGATTATCAAACGATTTGGTAAATCTCCGTTGATTAAATTCCAAGTATTACCCTTATCAGTACTTTTAAGTATGTATGGTTTATAATCTCCATATTTATGATTGTCCACGGCAGCATACACTACATTAGCATCAAATAAATCAGCACGTACATCATTTACAAAAGGAATATTACCTAATCCTTTTACTGTATTTAAATTAAACTTTCTCCAGGTTTGACCACCATTTTCAGTTGTTTGGATAATTCCGTCATCAGTTCCTGCATAAATTAATCCTTCTTGTTTAGGTGATTCCGCCAACGAAGTAATTGTATTGTAATTTGACATAGCAAAAACATCCCACGCGTTATCCCAACTCTGTTGTTTTCCGTAATAAGGTATTGTAATTCGTTCTTGGTTTAGAGTTAAATCTTTAGAAATAGGTGTCCAATCATCTCCTCTATTCTCTGAGCGCCATACACGCTGAGATGCAAAATACAAACGCTTGGGATTATGAGGACTTACTAAAATTGGAGCATCCCAATTAAAACGTTCATAAGGATCTCCTTCAGCAGGTTGCGGTTGAATAAAAACAGTTTCTTTGGTGGTTTGATCGATTCGCCAAAGTGCTCCTTGTTGAAATTCTCCATAAGTAATATTAGGATTACCCGGTTCTATAGCAGATTGGTGTCCATCCGCTCCTAGTGTTTTCCACCAATCAGAATTAGCAATTCCATCAGAACTCATGGTTTGAGAAGGTCCTCCATGTGAACCATTGTCTTGAGTACCACCATAAATTTTATAAAATGGTTTTGAATCATCAACCGCTAATTTAAAATATTGCGTTATCGGAAGATTTCTAATAAATTTCCAACTCTTAGTAAGGTCAAAACTTTCGTACAAACCTCCGTCGGTACCAAATAACATGTAGTTAGGATCAGATGATTTAAATGCCATTGCATGACTATCTACATGTTTGTTTTTCTCATTCATGGTATAAAATGTTTTTCCATGATCATCAGAAATCTGAACATAATTACTCATAAGAAATAACTTCCCTTCATGATGTGGTGACGCATATAATTCTTGATAATAATGAGGTCCTGTACCACCTGAAATAGCATCAGACTGCTTTGTCCAAGAAGCACCTCTATTTGTAGACATGAATAAACCACCTGTTCTTCGATCCAACTCTATTGCCGCATAAATTACATCAGGGTTAAATGGAGAAATTGCCAAACCTATTTTACCAAGATTAGAACTAGGAATTCCACTGGTTAGCTTTGTCCAGGTTTCGCCTCCATCTGTACTTTTATGAAGTCCAGAACCAGGACCACCTCCTAAATAACCAGCAACTGTTCGATGACGTTGCCAGGTAGCAGCATATAAAACATCTGGATTTCTTGGATCAATTACTAAATCTGTTGCTCCAACCCACTCGCTATCTCCTAATGTTCTTTTCCAGGAAACTCCACCATCAGTAGACTTATATACTCCACGCTCACCTCCAGCAGTCCATAATGGTCCTTGAGAAACAGCCCATATAATATTCGAGTTTTCTGGATGAATTACAATCTTAGAAAGATGTTCTGATTTTTTTAAACCCATATTTTTCCAAGTAGCTCCATCATCATGACTTACATAAATACCATCACCAAAAGCTACATGGCGTCCTCCTACATTTTCTCCAGTACCTACCCAAATGGTGTGTGGGTTATTAGGATCTATTGTAATAGCTCCAATAGAAAAAGATTTTTGTTTGTCAAAAATTGGTTTCCAAGTAGTACCAGAATTAGTAGTTTTCCAGACACCACCAGATCCTACAGCAATATACCATACATTTTCATTTTTTGGATGAATTGCAATATCAGCGATTCTTCCAGAAGTAAATGCTGGTCCAATATTTCTAAATTGTAATCCGTTAAAAGTTTTGTCATTTAATTGCTGAGCCTGTAATGTAGATAACAATAACATTGCTCCGAGCACAAAGCCCATTTTAAAGATTGAATTCATTTTTTAGAGTTAGTATATTAAGTTGATTTGTATACGTAAATGATGATATTACTATTAAAACATATCTTGTTGATACTTTTTGATTAGTGTGATCTGACTTATGTCTAAACAAGGAATGTTTGTGATAGATATTTATCAATAAAAATGGTTAATATCCTGCTGCTTGACCATCTTTCCGACTTTCCGAGGCACCATGATACACTTTATTTTTGTCGTCCCATAAAATTGCCTGATATCCTCCATAAACACCTCTTGCTGTTCCTATTCTATGTCCTTTATCCATTAGGCCTCTAATAGTAGTGTATGGTATTCCTGATTCTGTTCGGATAGTCCCTGTATTTTCTGTAGTTTGCCCCATTGGGCTTGCTCCGCCGGTATGATCCCACCTAGGAGCATCACCCGCTTCCTGCAAGTTCATTCCAAAATCTATAAGATTCATTACGATTTGTGTATGACCCATAGGTTGAAAATCTCCTCCCATTACACCAAAACTCACAAATGGTTTTCCATCTTTTGTTACAAAAGCAGGAATAATGGTATGAAAAGGTCGTTTTCCAGGCTCATACGTATTTGCCTGACCACGTTTTAAACTAAATAACTCACCTCTATCTTGTAACATGAAACCTAATTTCGGAGGAGCCATTCCAGATCCCATCCCTCTGTAGTTACTTTGGATTAATGAAATCATAGTCCCATCTTTATCTGCAACCGTCATGTAAATCGTTTCTCCTGCCGAAATTTCACCGGCGTTATATTTTCCTGCACGTTTGCCAATCTCCTCTCTTCTTTTGTTGGCATACTCTTCTGATAAAAGTTGCGAAACAGGTACATCATAAAAATCCATATCAGCATAATGTTTCGCACGATCTTCAAAAGCAAGCTTCTTTGCTTCTGTAAATAAATGAAGATGTTCAGTACTTCCGAATTCTATGTTTGAAAAATTAAATCCATTTAAAATCTGTAACATTTGAAGAGCAGCAATACCTTGTCCATTTGGTGGTAGTTCCCAAACATCATAACCTCTATAATTTACAGATACTGGATCTACCCATTGCGATTTGTGATCTGCTAGATCTTTTGCGGATAAAAATCCACCTTGTTCTTTAATGAACTTACCAATAGTTTTTGCAATGTCTCCTTTATAAAAAGCATCTCTACCACCTTCAGCAATTTTTCTATAGGTATTTGCTAAATATGGATTTTTATAAATTTCGCCTTCGTTAGGTAGGCTTCCTCCATTTTGATTGATATACGTATCTTTTATATTTGGAAAACCTTTGGATTCAAAGAATGGAATACTTCTCTGCAGATACCAAGCTATCAATTCTGTTAAGGGAAATCCACTTTCTGCATAACTAATTGCAGGTGCCAAAATTTCTGACATTGGTTTAGATCCAAATTTATTATGTAATTCGAACCATCCATCTACCGCACCAGGAACACTTACTGGCAAAGCTCCATGCGATGGAATTTTACTCATCTTTTGTTTCTCAAAATATTCTAAAGTGAGTCCTTTTGGTGATCTTCCACTAGCATTTAATCCATATAGTTTTTTAGTTTTTCCGTCCCAAACAATTGCAAATAAATCACCACCAATACCACATCCAGTAGGTTCCATTAATCCTAAAGCAGCATTCGCAGCAATAGCTGCATCAATAGCATTACCTCCTTTTTTAAGGATATCTAAACCAATTTGAGTGGCTAATGGATGACTGGTAGCAACCATTCCATTTTGGCCTAATACTTCGGACCGTGTAGCAAAAGGTTCGCCAGTAATTCGGTCTTGAGCAGTGGAAATTTGAGTTATAAAAAAAAGTAAAAGAATCGTGTAAAGAGCGTTTTTCACAAACATAAATTTTAGTGTTATTCTAAAGGGTAAATAGATGATGATGTGAAAAATACTAAATAAGCAATGATTAAAAGCTCAGTAAGAGAATTTTATGATTTTTTTAAAACACATTATATCTAATAAAGACATGCCAGTCGAACATAATGCCTTGTAGACATTAAAACAAAATAGTGACCAAAAACTTATGCAAATCTATTTCTATATTTACTGGGATTGATTCCTTTTATTCTTTTAAACATCCGATTAAAATAAGAACGGTTGGTAAATCCACATGCTAAAAACACTTCTTTTAGATTATACATAGGATTTGCAAGTAACTGTGTGGCTTTTTGAATGCGTTCTTCGTTAATAAAATCTGTTGGTGAGATACCCATTTCTTGTTTAAACACTTTATAGAAGTGACTTTCACTCATACAAGCTTCTTTACTTAGCTCTTTTATAGTTAAAGGATTACAGATGTTATCTCTAATATACTGAATAACATAAGCCAATCTATAATCGCTTGCCAATTCTTTCGTTTTTGTTTGAAAGGTCTTGCGCGTGTCTACCTGCAATATTCTAATAATCAGTTCTTGAATCATATTGGAAACAAAAGAATCTTTTGCAGGATGGTTTTCAGTATACAAATACACTAAACGTTGTAATATCTGATAAATACTTTGATCATTAGTGAAGTGAAAATTATAATCTAATATATTCCATTCATTCCCATCTGGTCTGGTCATGCATTCATTCATTAAACGAATAACACTCTTTAATCGTTCCTCTCCTATTTCCATAGCTAAGCACCGGGTTGGATTATCTTCCTGAGCTTCTGGAAAGTCAATACTCATCAATTCATTTGCAGGTAGTATTAAAGATTCACCAGGCAAGAACTCAAAAGAAGGTTTATCTCGTAAATGCATCACCTTCTTTCCTCTAAACATACTTGCCAAAACAGGAGTAGTAAACTGAAGTTGTACCATTTCTGCTCGGGAATGTGTTTCGAAGATATGCATAGCAGAGTCTTCTAAAATATAAGAGGTTTGATTTTCTACCAGATCTACTAGCTTTCTAGATTTATAAAAGGAATCAGACAATTGCATTGCTAAAATTATAGATTTAACAAAATTTTTGTAGTAATTCTAATGATACTATATTAAAGATAATGATTTTCTGATGATAATTTACTTATTCATAGAATTGTTCATATAGTTCATAGAATTGTTCAACTATTTTGACAATGAACAAAGTATCTTGAAAACACATAACAAATAATCTTAATTTATTACTATGGGCACTGTAAGTACTAACGAAAAAATGGCTTTTAAGAAGCCTCAGTTCAAAAACCAATATGATAATTATATTGGAGGTAAATGGACATCTCCTGTTAAAGGTGAATATTTTGAAAACATCTCTCCTGTGGATGGCAATAGTTTTACAAAAGTAGCTAGATCTACAAAAGAAGATATCGATCTTGCCATCGATGCTGCATGGGAGGCCGCTCCTTCATGGAATAATAGTTCGGCTACCGAGCGAAGCAATATGCTCCTTAAAATTGCTGATATTATGGAGCAAAATCTAGAGTTATTAGCAAGAGCAGAAACATGGGATAATGGAAAAGCACTAAGAGAAACAATGGCTGCAGATTTACCGCTAGCGGTTGATCATTTTAGATATTTCGCTGGCGTTATTAGAGCAGAAGAAGGATCCGTAAGTGAGTTAGATGCTTTTACAATATCTATGAATGTGAAAGAACCTCTTGGAGTAGTTGGTCAAATAATTCCATGGAATTTCCCACTACTTATGGCTACCTGGAAGGTTGCGCCTGCTTTAGCTGCAGGTAATTGTGTTGTTTTGAAACCAGCAGAGCAAACTCCGGTAGGTATTATGATTTTACTAGAACTTATAGAAGGTATTCTACCTCCTGGTGTTTTAAATGTGGTTAATGGTTTTGGAATAGAAGCTGGTAAGCCTTTGGCCTCAAGTTCGAGAATTAATAAAATCGCTTTTACAGGAGAAACCACAACTGGACAGTTGATCATGCAATATGCGAGTAAGAATATCATTCCAGTAACACTAGAATTGGGTGGTAAAAGTCCAAATATCTTTTTTGAAAGTATCATGGATGCAGATGACGCATTTTTTGATAAATGTTTAGAAGGTGCGGTTATGTTTGCTCTGAATCAAGGAGAAGTATGTACTTGCCCATCGAGAATATTAATTCAGGAAAGTATTTATGATAAATTCATAGAGCGTGTTATAGAACGCGTAGAAGCGATAAAACTAGGACACCCTCTTGATCCTACCACCATGATGGGTGCACAAGCGTCTAATGATCAATATGAAAAAATCTTAAACTATATCAATATTGGTAAAGACGAAGGTTGTGAAATACTTACTGGTGGTGAGGCAGCTTATAATGAAGGTTTAGAAGGTGGTTACTACATTCAACCTACTTTATTAAAAGGAAATAATAAAATGCGCGTATTCCAAGAAGAAATCTTTGGACCAGTTGCATGTGTAACAACTTTTAAAGATGAAGCGGAGGCATTAGAAATTGCTAATGATACCTTGTATGGCCTTGGTGCTGGTGTATGGACCAGAGACACACATCAAGCATATCAGATTTCTAGACAAGTACAAGCGGGACGAGTTTGGGTAAATTGTTATCATTTGTATCCAGCACATGCACCATTTGGAGGTTATAAAAAGTCTGGAATCGGCAGAGAAACACATAAAATGATGCTTGATCATTATAGACAAACAAAGAATATGCTTATTTCTCATGACAAAAATGCGTTAGGATTTTTCTAATATGGTAGAGCGTGTTTTAATAACAGAAGAAGCGAAGCGGATCATTAACTCTTTGAGAGAAGAACATGGTCCGCTCATGTTTCACCAAAGTGGCGGTTGCTGTGATGGCTCCTCTCCTATGTGTTTTCCAAAAGGAGAATTAATGCTGAATGATACGGATGTATATCTTGGAACGATACATAATTGTGAGTTTTATATGTCTAAAGATCAATTTGAGTATTGGAAACATACACAATTAACTGTAGATATTGTAAAAGGAAGAGGATCTAGTTTTTCTTTAGAAATTCCCTTGGGAATCCGATTTGTTATAAAATCAAGAATATTTACTGAAGAGGAAATAGCTATACTAACCCCTGTAAGCTAAACGTTTAGAATATATATATCCAAAGGTAGTCCTTATAAGATATTTTTTATAAAATTCTCTTTATAAGCTCTACCTAACGGTATTATGCTATGATTTGATAAAAAGATTTGATTTCCAGATACTTTTTCAATTTTAGAAGTATTGATAATGTAAGATTTATGAACTCTTATAAATTTAGTATTTGGTAACAGTTCTTCCCAGTGCTTTAATGTTTCTGAAGAAACGTGTTTTTTATTGATTGTATGTAATTCTGTATAATCTGCATCTGATATAATATGCGTAATTTCATCAATCAATATCCGTACGTAATCGAATCCTATTTTGACGTATAATTCTTGAGCATCCGCAGTTTCAGAATTTTGATTATTCAAAACTGTATCATCATAGTTAGATTTTACCTTAGCTACTGCTTTAACAAACCGTTGGAATGAAAATGGTTTTAATAAATAATCAACTACATCGAACTCATAACTTTCCAAGGCATAATCAGGAAAAGCTGTAGTTAATATAACTTGTGGAGGATTGACTTGGGTTTTAAGAAAATCTATTCCAGAGATTTTTGGTAAATGTATATCTAAAAATATAAGATCAATTTTTTGAGACTTCATAAGAATCATAGCTTCTATTGCATCCGTAAATGCACCAACCAGTTTCAGGGTGCCAATATCTTCAATGTATTTTTTAAGGATACGTTGAGCGGGTAATTGATCTTCTATGATAATACAATTCATTGTTACTTGGTGTTTTTTAGATCAATAGTTAATTCAACTTTATACTTTTCTTGATTGGAATTTATCACCAACGTATGAAGTTTTGGATACATAATCACAAGCCTTTTTTTAACATTCTCTAAACCAATACCGCTATCCAAATTATTTGTATTGCTGTCGGATTTAAAAGTATTCGCACAGGTAAAATGAAGTACTCCTTTTTCTGTTATATTTAGGGTGATATCTATTTCAATACCCTCAGTTTGACTGGAACTACCATGTTTAAATGCATTTTCAACAAAAACTACCAATATCAATGGAGCAATTCTGAAATTTGATTGCGCTATTTCTTTTGTAAAGCTAACATTTCCTCGTCCTTCAATTTGTAATCGTCCAAGATTAATAAAGTTCTCTAATTGCTCTATTTCTTTTGAGAGCGAAACATATTCAGACTTACATTCATATAACATATATCGTAATACACCTGATAATTCCAAGATAATTTCTGGTGTTCTTGGTGACTTCTCAATAGCATAAGAATATAAATTATTCAAATTATTGAACAGAAAATGAGGATTGATCTGAGATTTCAAAAATTGCAACTCACTTTCTTTAACAGAATCTCTTAGCTCTTTTACCTCTTTCTGTTTAATGAGTGCATCCCATCCAAATTTAAATCCTGCTAAAATAGATAAGGTTGGTAGTGTGCCCATAAGATTGAAAACGATCCCCAAAAATCTAGTTCCTCGCGTATCTGGGAAATATATTTTTTCTAAAATCTCCTCTTCTACAAAAATAACGCTAGCTACTACTAAAGCAACATAGAAAGCAAATTTTAAATAAGCTCTTGGGTATAAAAACTTCGGAAGTAATATATAGTTTATGATCAAACCAGCAACCACAAAATTTAGAAAAAAGACATACTGATAAAATTGAATTTCTGGATTACGACGATCGAAAGAATAAAAAGTAAATACGACAACGTGCAGTATGAGCTGAAACCAAACTTCTTTATTCAAAAATATACTTTTCATATTGTCATTGATAATCCAACAAATATAACCTTTTGTATCTCTAACATAAGACCAACTACTATAACCCACTTAAAATATACTACAAACAACAATTCCTAACAGATAAATGAATATCATGTCGTTTGCAGGCTTATAACAGTTGTTTATCCAAATTGATTTTTATAAGTTTTCACTTCTCCCTTTCTTTGATAAAAAAATTACAATGCTATTAGAAAGAAAAATAAAGTTTGTTCTTATTTTAATGTTATATACTGGTGTTATTTGGTCTCAAAATAGTGAAATCCAAATTACCGGTTTACTAGTAGAAGCAGAAACTGGACAACCTATTCCATACGCTACTGTTGTTTTAAATTCTAAGAGCACTAAATCCACCATTACGGGTGCAATAACGAATGATGATGGTTATTTTAACTTAAAAACTGTAGAAAATGATTTTTATCTCGAGATCAGCTTTATTGGTTTTAAAACCCTTCAAGTAAGAAATTATACAGTATCAGAAAATAAAGTAGATTTTGGTACTATAAAGCTCTATCAAGATAGTCAAATGCTAGATGAAGTTGTGGTAAGAGGTGAGGTTTCTAAAACCGAATTTAAACTAGATAAACGTGTCTTTAACGTAGGAAAAGATTTAAGTACAGCTGGTGCAAGCGCCTTGGAAGTACTTAATAATGTACCTTCTGTAAATGTGAACATAGAAGGAGAAATTAGTTTGCGTGGTAGTGGTGGAGTTCAAATACTTATTAATGGTAAACCTTCGGTGTTAGCAGATGAATCTAGTAATGCATTGGGAACTATAACTGCAGATATGATTCAAAGTATTGAGGTGATTACCAACCCTTCGGCTAAATACGAAGCATCTGGTACTTCGGGAATTTTAAATATTATTTTAAAGAAAGAAGAGAAAAAAGGATGGAATGGATCCATATCTCTTAATACTGGTGTTCCTGATAATCATAATGTAGGTGTTAGTTTAAATCGTAGAACCGAAAAATTTAATTTATTTACTCAAATAGGTGCTGGTTATCGTTCATTACCGAGAGAAAATGAAGCGATCAATAGAAATTTAGAAAATAATGAAGTAATATTTAGTGATGGAGAAAATTTTAGAAATGAAACCTTTTTTAATGTTACACTAGGAACTGATTATCATTTAAATAAGTACAATGTACTCACATTATCAGGAAATTTTGCTTATGAGATAGAAGATCAACCATCGGAAACCAATTTTAGCTTTTTTGATACCAATAATGATTTAGTATCTCGCTGGATACGAAATGAAGATACAGAAGCCACAAACCCCAAGTGGCAATATGAATTTAATTGGAAAAAACAGTTTAAAAATAACAAAGACCACACTTTTCAATTAAGTGCGCTAGGAAGTTTCTTTGGAAAAGATCAATCTTCACTATTTGTAGATACTACGCTCGAAGGTTCGGATGTAAACAGTAATCAACGAACGTCAACTAATTTCCAACAGGCTGATTTCACTTTCAAAGCAGACTATACCAACCCATTGAGCAAAGAATATACTATCGAAGCTGGTGCACAATATGTAATAAATGATGTTGGGAACGATTTTGAAGTAGAAGATCTAATAGATGGAACTTATGTCATAAATGAAAGCTTAACCAATGATTTTGAATGGAATCAAAAGGTATTGGGGGTTTATGCTACTGGAGCTTATGAAAATGAAAATTGGGGTGTAAAAGCTGGTTTACGAGTAGAAAATACAGACATAGGAACCTTATTAGCCAATACCAATGAGAGTAATTCGCAAAACTTTACAAACTATTTTCCTAGTTTTCATACTTCCTATACGTTTAGCGAAAAATTTTCATTACAAGCGGGTTACTCCAAACGGATCTTTAGACCTCGTCTATGGGACTTAAATCCATTTTTTAATATTAGAAACAATTTTAATATTAGAACCGGTAACCCAAACCTACAACCAGAGTTTACCAATTCGTATGAATTAACGAGTATTTATAAAATTGGTAAAGCCAGTATGAGTTCTAGTTTGTATCATCGTTATACAACAGATGTTGTAGAACGCGTATCTACTTTTATCGATAATGTAAACTTTACTACACCTGAAAATATTGGTACTAATTCATCTATAGGTTTTGAAACTAATGGAAAATATAGTCCTACCAAATGGTTAACCTTTACAGGAGATTTCAATTTTAATTATTTTGATCGTCAAGGATCTTTTGAAGGGCAAGTATTTGATTTTACAGGAAATCAGTGGTCCACTCGATTAGGTTCAAAAATTGGATTTCTTGCTGATATTGATTTAGAGCTTAATGGAAATTACAGATCTGGTTTTGAAACTGTACAAGGAAAACAAAGTGGATTTGCTTTTATGGATATAGGAATACGTAAGAAAATACTAAAGGGAAAAATAGTGGCTAATCTTGGTATAAGAGATGTCTTTGCTTCCAGAATTCAGGAGCGTTTCGTAAACCAACCTACTTTTGAAACTTATAACTTTGGGCAACGTGGACGTTTCTTTACTTTCGGACTAAGCTATGCATTTGGAAAAGGAGAAGCTATCACTTATTCTGGTAGAAGAAGATAAAGCAAAACAAAGTCACTCGCTGTTCTCAATTTATGATTCCAAATAAAATGATCTTATAAAATTTACATGATTTTTCCTATCTTTTGAAAAATTAAGATTTGTGAAAAAAAGCCTGACATATTATCTAACAATTGCAGTTTTAAAACTAAAAGGCATCAAGAAAAGCTTTAGTCAAGATCCAGTTGCGTATCAAACAATTAGAAAAGAGGATGTTTATAATCCGAAAGGAAGTTTTTTAAAAAAAAATATTACGAAACAATTTAAAGTTTCTAATTCTACTATTACTGAGATCACCTGTAATAGTAATCCTAATAAGCTACTTATATTTATCCATGGTGGCGCATTTGTTTCTGGTCCAGCGAAGCATCATTGGGATTCAATAAAAATTATTGTACAAAAGACAGATTACAAAATATGGATGTGTAATTATCCGAAAGCTCCAGAGTCTGATATTATAGAAATATCCCACAATATAGACGCTGTTTACGATACTGCACTACAAGATCACGAAGCTAGTCAAATCTCCTTTATTGGTGATTCGGTGGGTGGGACCTTAATAACATCATTAATACAAAGATTAATTTCTAAACAGTTGCCACTACCCTACCAGATTCTTTTAATATCTCCGGTTATGGATGCCACGATGTCTAATCCCGAAATTGATATAATTGATCCGATGGATCCTATGCTTTCTAAAGTTGGTATTTTAAGTTCAAAAAAGATGTGTGCAAGAAATGTAGATCTTAAAGACACCATGATTTCTCCATTATACGGCAGCTTTGTAGGTTTTCCTAAAACTGTGTTGTTTCTTGGAGAATATGATATTATGTATCCTGATGAAAAATTAGCATTAGAGAAAATGAAACAAGCTTCTATTGATATACTGTCAATCGAAGGAAAAGGAATGCCACATATTTGGCCATTACTTCCTGTGATGAAAGAAGCAAAGCAGTCTTTACATCAAATAATTCAAATATTAAACGAGAATAACCCCAATTAATATCTGAACGATTTATTTCTTTAATAAGATGCTTTCTCGAAATAATCCAAGAGTATATTACCTAATGTTTCTCCAAACATGGAGTTTGTAAATAAAACGTAGCCAAATTTCTTTTCAACATCCATCATATACCAAGAAGTGAATCCATCATTAGAACCGCCATGAAAAAAGCTATTTTGATAAGCACCACCTGCAGTCATAAAACCTAAACTATAATATAACTTAATTCCACTAGGTAAAGTAGTGATGGTAGAATGAGGTTTTAACAACTCCTGGTAACTTTCTTCTTTAAGAATCTTTTTATTCATAACCCCTATCATCCATTTAGAGAAATCCAGAGGTTCTGATCTAATAGAAGCTGGTGCCACAAAAACACCTTTATCTTTTTTATACCAATAGTCTTCTTTCCAATTGATCCAATTACCATCGCTATTATAAGGTTCAGCTTTATGTTTTAACGCATATGCATCTTCTATAAATGTAGTATGCTCAAGTTCTAAGGGTATGGCTATTCTTTTCTGGAATGCTTTTTCTAATCCAACCCAATCTGTATTTTCAATATGCTTCAAAACCATTGCTAAATAATGGTAAGCCTCTCCAGAATATCCATAATTTGTACCAGGATCAAATTTTATTTTTAGCTTTTTATCATCCTCATTTTCTCTCCAATTAGGAAATCCAGATTGATGACTTAATACAATGCGGGCTGTTATTTGCTTATACCTTTCATCATATGCAATATCATCATAAGGCAAATATTGATATAATGGTTTGTCTAGATCCAATTTACCTTCTTCTACATACGTCATTACGAAGGTGGCAAATACAGATTTAGACATGGAAGCCCCTTCAAAAATAGTTGTTTTCGTTACAGGAATTTTCTTTTCTAAGTTTGCATACCCAAAAGTTTTATGATGTACTACTTCTGCATTATTAATAATTGCTATAGAAAGTCCGGGAATTTTTAATGAATCCATTTGAGAAGCTAGAAAAGAATTCAACATTTCAGTAGTAAGATCAATGTTGTTTACATTCTTAATACTTTTCTGGGATTGACAAACAGACCAACCTGACAATAAGATTATTGCCAGTTGTAATAACATTTTTGTTCTCATTTTTTGACTATTGATTATTGATTTGATGAATGATTTTTTCTTTTTACATAAGCATTACTTTTTACTTTTATTTTCTTCTACCAGTTTATCATTTTTCCAAACACCTTCGGTAATTACTTTATTATTCTTTCCATAAAATATCCCTGCTCCATTTCTTTGATCATCTTTCCATAACCCAATATATTTTTCACCATTAGGCCAAGAATACGTTCCCTTTCCATTACGACGATCATTTAAATATTGTCCTTCATAAGACTGACCATCAGTCCAGTAAAAGGCTCCTTCACCATGTCTTAGATTTTCTTTCCACTCTCCTTCGTATCTACTTCCAGTATCAAAAAATGCAATCCCATATCCACTTGCCTTATCGTTTTTTACCTGACCCACATAATGAACCTTGTGCTTTTTTCTATTGGTAAAAGTTAAATACTCACCATACGACTTCTTTTGTTGTTTCTTTTTTACTCTATTTAGTTGTGCCTTTACTTTAGCTAATACAAAACTTAAAGAATCATATTTTCTAATTTCATAAGGTGAATCTGTTTGTATTACTGCTTCTGATTCCTCTATAGATTCTACAACAGATGAATCTTGAACGGTACTTGCCTGAGATAAAGCAATAAATTTTTCTGCTAGCTGTATCCGTAATTGAAGATATTCACTGTTATTATTAGTTTTATTCTTATAAGCTTTTAATGCGGCAGCATAATCTCCTTTAACTAATAAAGAGTCTATTTGTAATAAATCATTTCGAGAATCAATCTGTTCAGAAATTTTCACTTCTTTTTCTTGAGTTTCCTTAAGCTCTTTACGTAGTTTTTGTTCCTTAAACTTTCCACTCACTGCTACAATAACTGCTGTTAGTAGTAAACCATATAAAACTAATGTTGTCTTTTTTAATTTCATATTGCAGAAACTTTATCCATAAATATAAATATTAATCATCCAAATGTATCGAAGGAAGTTTATTTTTTACTTTTCTAAAATCTGGAGAGAAATATAAATGCAATCTTGCTGTCCAATTTTGTTTATACACTGTCCCGTCGCTCAAAGTTTGTCCTTGAGAATACATAATTCCTGCTGCTACGGTCATTCTTGGAGTTAATATGTAACCAAATGATGCGTGTAGTCTAAGATCTTCGAACGGACTCCCCACAACTGGTTTTCCACTTTGCATAATTAGCTCAGCCTCTGGAGAAAGATAAAATGTTTTGGGAGCTAATGTTGGAGAATTTAAAGGAATTTTCGCTTTAAACATATATCTCCATCTATTTCTAAAATCGTAATTACTTCCCTCGGCAAAATCCTGAGTCCAACGATGCTCTATCCTTATACGATGATAAAACATCATATTAGAAAGTGGCATCGCAAACATATATTGATGCCAAATACGCCATTCTGGTACCAAATTTCGATCTGGAGAGGAAGGATCTGTATTAAAATTCAATCTTAAAACACCTCCTAGACTAAAATTAAACTTTTTAGAATAGATATAACCAATAGCATGACGATTATAAATTTGAGCAACTTGTCCAACAAAAGGAGTCTGTTCCGTTTCTTCAAATCTAAAATGAGTCTGTGCTACCCAAAAGAAACGTTTAGCGATCCTAATATTACCATAGGTATTGATCCATAACTTTGTAACAGGTTCCTTAAATTCTGATTCTGTAGGTGGATCTTCTTGCGCATTTATCTGAACTGAATAACTACAGAGAAGAATAAAAACAAGATATATACGTAAGTTTCCTTTCATCTATTCTTTCTCTTTATTAATAGGATATACTTGAAAACGTTCCAGAATTATTAAAGGATCTTTTTCTTTCCTTAGTTTTCTTTCTAATTTTCTTGTGTTTTCCTCACGCATTTCATGCATACGTTGATGCGTTTTATGAACAGTCTGTATCCATTTTATAGAATCATCACAACTAATATCTTGTTCTACCTTTTCCAGAAAATACGGTATCAAGACATTCTCATACACTTGGGTAATACGTTTTTTTACCATTTCTGTCATTACAGTAGAAGTAAACGGATTCCAAACATCATCTTGATACTTTTTCTTTATCTCATTTTGTTGATTTGGTAATTTTAAAATAGTTTCTCCTATATTATCCAAAGCATCAAAACAAACTACTAGCTCTTCGGCATATTTTAATTTTTCCTCGAGATCTTCCATAGAAGCATACCAATTCAGCTTACTTCTCGCATTACTTTTTATAGTGCTTAGTGTATTTATATAAGCTTCAGGAATCGTATCTGTCTCAAAAGATTTTTCCAATACCTCTAAATACTGTAATTGACTAATCATTTTTTTCTCTAAGTCAATTGCCTTTTGTTCTCTTCTTTGTCTATTAACTTTCTTTGCTAATATCTCTTCTACAGTACTTAAGTATGTAAACGTTTCTTTAGCTAACTGTTCTACTTCCAATATAGTTCTAGCTTTTGAACTCTCTATCTGGCTTACTATTGGAGTATTTTGAGAATTAAGAGATGGAAGTCCTCTTTCCCAAACCTTATTGATAATTTCACTCCTAGAGAAAAATGGTAGTAATGATTTGTTATTATATTCTAAGACCTGCCCTAAAGGTTTTACAATCTTGTTTGAAATTAGATGTACCTCTTCATCTAGTTTAAAAACCTGTTCATCAGACAATTTTAGAATAGAGATTTGAGTGTCCTCTATTAGAGAAACGCAAATAGCATTGGCCTTTTTGTAGTAATCTGCAATTAAGTCTAAACTCTTTGTTTCCTTATTATTCAACGGAAAATATGGTATTCTAACCTTAAATTGAGGAGTGAATGGAGCTTTACTGATTCCGGATACAATGGTATCAATCTCCTGATAATACAAATCATTTTTCTGAAGCAATGAAAGAATACCACTATCGGTAATTTTGGAGGTATTATCAGCACCCAATTTCAACTTTAAAATTTCGAGATAGGTATTATCTAATGTGATTGTTTTTCCTGTAATATTTGTATTGGGATAAATCTCTATATTGGTAGTTTGTCCTCTGGACGTAATCTGAATACGTTCGAGAATCCCTTCACTAAAAAACCAAGATTCTGCATCGTCTATTTCTTGATCGGAATATAAGGTCCATTGATCGTGCGCAATACCGTTTCTTAAAAATCTACCTACAAGTTCTTTTTCCTCATCTTCAATACGAAAACTACGCTGAGGGATTCCATTATCAAAATCGATTGTGCTTTTAAAAGTTACCTTATCGACTTTAGAATCTTGAATTTCTTGAGCAGTATAGATCCATGTACCATCAGGTTTTCCTTCGATAAGATTACCTTGTGCTAATCGCTGCTCTCCACTAACATTTACAACATATTGTAGATCTTCGACACTACTTTTACTCTCTGTTTCAAATAGATTAAACGAAAATTTCCATGGACCTGTAGCATAATCATTTTCGAAATTTCCGGTAATTGAAAATGAAGAATCTTTATTTTCTAACAAATCCTTTAAGCTGGCACTACTAAATTGAAAGACCCCATTAAGAACCGTGTCATTTTCGATGATGTTATAAGAAAAGTTAGCATCTCCTTTATAAGATCCTAGCTCAAATTTTCCGGAATACGTATATAATTCCTGAGAAAATAAATTAAAAGGAAGAATTAACAAACATCCTATAATCCAAGTATATAGTAGGTTTCTGTGGCTCATAATTATAGTTCTTTCTTTTACTATCTCAGATTTAATAAGAAAGATGTATAATGGATACAAAAATAGAATAAAAATTAAGCTAACAAGCAATTAACTGATTTTATACTCATTTATTACAGTAAAACTATATTATGTCTGATTTATTAATAGATAAACAATTTATCCAGTCTAAAAATAAAGTTATCAAAGAAACATGTAGTTCTAGAAACTATCCTCCGACTTTTAATAAACCATTTTTGGATTCGAGTGTGATGATAAACTGAGAACCTTTGCCCAGAGTACTTTCGCAATGAATAGTTGCTCCCATAGCTTCTACATACTTCTTAACAATAGACAATCCTAACCCCGTTGATGATTCTCCAGCTGTGGGTTGGGCAGTAAGTTTTTGAAATTTACCAAAAAGTTTCTTTTGATCTTCTTCACTTATTCCTGGTCCGTTATCTTCTACGGTAACATAAGTTTTTCCATCAAACGAATGAACCTTTAAAACAACAACTTTTTCTTTATTTGAAAACTTAATAGCATTAGAAAGCAGGTTTTCTAATACTTGTATCATATAATTTTTATCGATTTCTACGAGATGAGTACCCATCATAGCCTCTACCTCTATGGTAATTTGCTTATCCTTAGCGATAAGATCAAAACATTTTCCTACATATTCAACTAATTCCACAATGTCTAAAGTCTCTTTTACCAATTTGATGGTCTTCGTTTCTAAAGCTTGTGTATCTAGAATACGTCCGATCATTGTTGTCAAACGATCTACCGAATTATTAATTTCATTGAGATACATTTCTTGATCTCCAGATAATGTCATATTAGGAATATCTAAAAGCCAGATAGAACCTTTCATTTGATGTAAGGGTGTACTAAGATCGTGAGCTACCATACTCACCAGCATATCCTTTTCTTTATTAAGATCTACAAGTTCTTTATTTCTTAATGCAATAACAGCTGTTCTTTCCTCTACTTTTTGTTCTAATATGAAATTTTGTTCCTGAATAAGTTTTTCATTTTCTTTTGCAGAGATTAAAGCTTTTAGTTGGGCTTTTTCTTTTTGCTTTTTATACATATTGATTCGATCTCCTAAAGCAAATGAAAGTAGTAATACTTCAAATGCCGATCCGATTTGCATTGCATTTAAATAAGTCATTACAGGAGTAATATTTAAAGACTCCAAAATCGCAAAACAAATGCCCATAATTAGCGCTCCCCAAGCTAGTAAATAGTAAATCGCTGGTCGAAATCCCTTTAACTTAAAACGAATACCTAAAACAAGGAAATATGCAGCCATGGCCAAAAGTCCTACTTGCGACAGTTTCAATCCTTCTATTTTAAATCCTAAAACAACAAGAGCACAGACCAAAAAACCAATAATCAAAAAGATCATAGATATTTTATGTAAACGAGAACCAGATTCTTTAGTATTTAAGAATTGTTGGGTAAATAAAGTAGCAGTAATCATGGTTAATCCCGCACTTATTACTACCCACTTGTTTAAAAATGGATAATCCGCCCAAAAATATTCGAAGAAATAACCAAAAACAGATGCACCAAACCAAGTAATACTCAATACATAAGCGATATAATAAAGATAAATTCTTTCTCTGATAGATATATATAAAAACAAGTTATACAAGAATATCAGTAACATGAAACCAAAATAGATTCCTTGCAAAAAATCTAGATCATGCTCATATGCAGCAAAACTTGGTAGTGTACCCACTCGTAATAAAAAGAATAAAGGCTGATCACATTTTACCTTTAGATAAAATGTATGGGTAGTATCTTTATTGATATCTAGTTTAAATAGGTAATTTCCAACTTCAACCTCCCTAGTTGAAAAAGGTAAATCATCACCAGTGTATCTAGAAGAAAGTAATGTTCCCTTTTCATCAAATTCAAATAGAGAAATAGAATCTATATATGCCGAACCAATATTAAGATAAAATGTCTCTAATGTCTCATTAGTAACTTTAAATCGTAACCAATAGGAAGAAGCTGTACTAGAAAAATTAATAGTTTCCTGAGAATTTGGTTTAAATTTATCTACAAATTCATCTGAAACTATTTCTGATATGGTGAAATCAGAATTAGGGTCCTCCAAGTAATCCGTTTTTTTACCAATGTCTATTAGTTCTTTTGTATCCTTAAGGGACACTGTAGATTGACTAAATGAAATCAACGGTAAGAATAATAGCAATAGTATTATCCCTGAACAATATTTTAATTTTATCATCATTCCTAATTGTGGGTATGGGGAATTTGTATAAAAATTACTTGTTTAATTTACTAAATTATTTCTTGTTTTTAACAATTTAACTTGTAAGTTTATAAAGCTTTTTTTGCGAATATATGAACAAGTTAGAAATACTAAAGGATAATGCCAAAAGGATTGTAGATAATGTATCTGATAATCCGCAAGGTCGCTACCAATTACGATATGAATTTTATCAGAAATATGGTCACCCCATTATAAAAGGAAAAGAAGGTTTAGGAAACTCTGAATTAGCTTTTATAAAATGGGAAATAAATCGAGGCACTCTTAATCCCATTGATGGTAAGCCATCCGGAAGTCCATGGTGGAGAGCCGTGAATAGTCATTTTTTATATTTGGCAACACTGGCTCAATTGATCAAAGAATCTGGAGATACATTTGAAGATCTACCTGTTCCAGTTACCTTTTGGTTAGATTATATTCAAACACCAAATGAATGTACATGGTACAGAGCGCATAATTCTAGCATCATTTCTGGTTATAAAGAAGCTGATGAGATCGCTTTTCAAGAGAATATATATGAACAATATTTTGTGAATATAGTGCTCTACAGATTATTATATGCACAATCGATGGTAGAAGGAGTAAGTTTTGGAATTTTAGGAAAAATCTTTGGCAATCCAAGAGGTTGTGCCGTTTCCTTAATTACGGATATAGAAGCTTTTTATCCTAGTCATTATCCATTATCTAGAGAGGACATTAAATACGTTACTCATAAAGCTCATAACTTCTTTGGAATCGTAGAAACAATATTTGATAAAATATTTATACTGCCACATCTTGATGAATTATACGAGGAAGCAGCTCAATGGAATAACTCTCCCATTGTTACCAAGTTTATAGAAAACGGCAAACCTATTTACCCAATAAGTGAAAATGAATTAAATGAAACACATTTCAATGATAAATTAACAACCAAAAAAATCCATATTCCTAAAAACTAATAAACTAATGCAAAACACAGAATCATCTAAAAAGAAAATCGCCATCTTAGGTAGTGGTATGTCATCCCTAACAGCTGCCTATGAATTAAGTAGTTATGAAAATTGGCAAGATCGCTATGAAATAACTATTTATCAAATGGGTTGGCGCTTAGGAGGTAAAACAGCCACTGGTAGAGGTCAAAATGAAAGAATCCAAGAACATGGAATCCATATAGCTCAAGGATGGTACGAAAATGCTTTTCGCTTAATTCAGGATTCTTACAAAGAATGTGAGAAACATAATTTAATGCCTGATAGTCCATTTAAATCGTGGGATGAGGCTTTTGATCGTGAGGATACTACTCTACTTACTCATTTCGATCCTAAAACTAATCAATGGATTAAAAAAAATATCATTTTCCCATCAAACGAATACATTCCAGGACAAGGTGGTCCATTACCATTTTCTGCAATCGTAAAAAAGGCTATTGGACTTGTCGCTGAAATTCTTTTTGGTACTGATCCTAATAAAGATAGTATTATTAAAAAAGCAGATGCCTCTTTACATAACATTAATGCTCCAGAACATCATTCATTATGGTCTGATTTCAAATCCAAATTTGAAGCTTTTGTAAAAGAAAAAGTGTTTAAACATGAAGGAGAAAAATTATTACACTATGTTTCAGAATTAGTAGATAATTTGGTAAAAGAAGGTCATGATCATGCGACAAGAAAAGATCATCATTCTATAATAAATGAAATATTCCATGTACTTGCTAAATGGGTTAGTAAATTAATTGATTCTATTGCAGATCATAACGAATACTTTTATTGGCTGGCAGTTTTCGTAGAATTTGGCATGGTAAATATGAAAGGTACTTTTGCTGATGTGTATAATCCAGAAACTCATGAATTAGATTATGAAAAAATTAATGATTTGGATTATCGTGAGTGGCTAAAAAGTCATGGCGCTAGTGATCGACTATTGAGTTCTGCAATGGTTCGATTTTTATACACAGGAACTTTCCATAACCTTACTGGAGGTGATCAGCAAGGAAGTTTAGCTGCTGGTGTTGGACTTCATTTTTTAACAAATTCTGCAGGATATAAAGGATCTTTTGTGTGGAAATTTAAAGCTGGTACAGCGGATACTATGATTACTCCTATTTATTTGGTATTGAAAAATAGAGGTGTGAAATTTAAGTTTTTCCATAAAGTTGAACAAGTTCATTATTCCGATACTGGATCCATAGAGAAAATATCTATGGCAGAGCAAGTTACCCTAAAAGATGGAACGTATACCCCAACATACAAATTGAAAGGACTAGATGTTTGGCCTGGAGAACCATTGTATGATCAGATAGATGATGAGCAAGCTAAAGCTTTAAAAGAAGGTAAATTTGATCTTGAAGAATCTTGGTGCGGATGGAAAAATGTAAAAGAATTCTCCCTAGAAAAAGGTAAAGATTTTGATTATACGGTTTTAGGTATACCAATCGATGTACTTGGTGGAAATGAAGGAATTTGTAAAGAAATTATAGCTAATAATACCGCTTGGAATAATATGTATACACATGTTAAGAGTATTCCAACCATGTCTATGCAATTATGGATCACACCTAATTTAAAAGAATTAGGAATGCACTTACCGGACTGGGGCTTTCCTGAAGGAGCGCTTCCAAATCTTGTAACCTATGCAGATCCTCAATATTCGTTTATTGATATGTCACAGGTATTACCTTACGAAGATTGGGGTGATCAAAAACCAGGAGTTTTAATATATTACACCGGTTCTTTCCTAGATCCTGAAGTCATTCCTCCTTTTTCGGATCATAATTATCCGCACGAACAATTAGAACGCATAATGCGCATATCCGAACAGTGGTTGCGAGACAAAATGGGTTGGTTTTTTAAGAATGCAACAACCTTAGAATATCCAGAAGGAATGAAATTTGATGTGATTCATGATTTTTCTAAAACCGCTAAAACAGATTATGCAAGATTAAAAACTCAGTTTTTCAGAGCTAATGTAAATCCTACGGATAGATATACTTTATCACTTCCTGGATCCAATAAGTACCGTTTAAAAGCTGATGAATCAGGTTTTGATAATTTAATAATTACTGGTGATTGGATTAATTTTGGAGTGAATGTTGGATATTATGAAGGTGCCATTGTATCTGGACTTCAAGCTGGTCAGGTTGTTAGAAATAAACTTGGTTTACCAAGCGAAACACCTATTTTTAGTGGTGTAACGTTGAAATAAAACCTTAACAATAGATAATAATAGTCGATTATGTATTATAATCGACTATTATTTTATAGATATATTACGCTCATATGAAATATGATATAACCGAAGAGGATTTAGATAAAAGAAGTTATGGAGTTTCTTTTGATTTTTATAATGAAGCCCTTTTATTACTTATCAAAGAGGAAAAAGAACGTAATAACCCATTTTTAAGTGATACTAACATTCAGAAAATGGAAAAGGATATTTTAAAAGCTATTAACTCCAAAATCTATACTTTTTTAATCCTAGGAATTTTGGCATTGGCATATGGACTGTATGTATTGATTTCATTCGAACCTAGAGTTGCTATAAATCTATATACACAATTCCCTTTTATAGAAAATGGATCTATTCCAATAGTTTTGGGCTTAGGACTCATCATTGGTTCTTATTATAGTTATATCAAAAGAACAAGTGTTTTACATTTCAAAGTTAAATCCAAAATCATAGAACATTTTAGAGAATTAAAAAAAGAAAAAACGTTTTCAGCAACCTCTAAAGGAAAGGGATCTAATAAACAACCCAAGAAAAGTAAAAGAAGGAAAAAATAATTCCTTTTATTTCCTATTCTTGCTTTCCCTAAATTTGGAAGGTGTTATACCTTCAAATTTTTTAAACGCCGCGTTAAAAGAGGACAGACTACTGAAACCAACATCAAAAGCAATAGCAGAAATTGTAAACTTATTATTTACAACATCTAAAAACATTCTTTTTGCGTCCTGAATTCTATAATAATTAATATAATCATTAAAATTTTTTTCGGCATATTGATTTATCACTGAAGAAGTGTGTTGTTTTGTTTTGTCTACTATCTCACTTAATTTAACTAAAGACAACTCTTGATCTAAGTATAACTTCTCTTCTACCATAAGTTGAGAAATTCTATTAAATAAAGAAAGGCTTTCATTCACTGCGAAAGCATCTCCATCTATTTCAATTACTTTCATTTGAAAAGCTTTGTAACTTAGATAATAGATTACGATTGAATATACAATTGGCCCTATAATATAGGGAACTGTATTATCTAAAATATTTAAAACATAGGTGATCCAAATAAGTATGCATCCAATTAGTAGGTGATATAACCAATTAAATATAATTTTTTGAGACTTTGTTTGTACAGTTATCTTATAATCATTCTTTTTGGTTTTCACCATATGAAGACATTTTCCTATATAAAAAGCAAGATGCAGATATATAAAAATAAGTCCACTCCCAAATACTACGATTGCCATTCTACTATTTTCATACCACTCTGTCGAAATGAAAAGGCTGGCGACAAAAATCATAACAAACGGCATTAATTCTAGAAAATAAATTCTGTCTAAGGAAAAATCAGGATTTGTCATTGCTAACACATACCATCTTAAAATCGGACCTATTAATAATAAAAAAGCTAATCCAATAAAAATGAATATCGGCTCTAGATCATTACCAAAATTAAGCATTACTGATTTCCCAATTCTAAAAGCCATAAATATTAGTATAAGCCCTAATAAAATGTTTGTTAACGCTTTCTTTTTCTTTATGAATATTAAATAAAAAGCAAACAAGATCCCATGCAATAATCCTGCACTACTGATAATGACTAATAAGATATCCGAAAAATCCAATAAATCGCTTTTTTCAAATTTAGGTTATATTAAACTTCCTAGAAAATACTATATCAGGAAAGTGATCTTTTTATCACTATCATATTAGTTTTCTTTAGATTTGATATAAGAAGTTAATCCTGTAAGACTAAAAAAACCTCCTAATTTTCCCTGCATTGCCGCAATAACACCATGTTTTGCGATTAACACTCTCTCAATATTCTTTTTATCATTATCATATAATTGATCAATCAATTCTTTAGCTTCTTCAGATCCTTGAGTGTGATACGTTTTCAAAATCTTTACTGCGTTTTCTTCGGCAGTAATTTCTCTGTATTTAGGTACATATCCCATTTGTACAATCATTGTTTCAGCTAATTTCCAAGTAGACCAAGGGTTTTGTCCTGTAATTAAATTCTCATGATGGCTTACATTTTCTAAATACATCTCTCCTTCCGAAAAGGTAGCTCCTTGTTCTTGTAATTTGTCTTGTAAAAGAAATGGAAAAATTTCTTTAGCATCTGATATCAACAACAATTCTTCATCATTTGTAAAACCAGACACTTTCTTATTATTTATCAATGATTTTCCAGAATCTAAAGTAACATTTACCAATGCTGCAGGTCCATGACACACTGCTCCAATAACCTTATTAGACTGATATAAAGTTTTTATAATATTCTGAATACTTTTATTTTCTGGAAAATCATACATTGCTCCCTTTCCTCCTGCAAAAAATACAGCTTCATACATCGTAGGGTCAATTTTATCCACAGGAAGAGAGTTTTTTACTTTATTCTGTGCATTAGTATCATTTAAAAAAGCATAATCATACGCTCCCATATCTTCATCATCAATAACTACTGGAGGTTCTCCGCCAAGAGGACTCGCAATATCCACTTCAAAACCATTGGCTAAAAAAACGTAATATGCTCTTGCTAATTCAGTAAGTTCGTATCCTGTATCTTTATCTGTACTACCCATAACATTAGTACTCGTTACAATAGCTAGAATTTTACCTCGGTTTGGTACAATATTCTTCGATAAATATGGTAAATCAGACATGGTAGAAGATGTAATATCGATTTTATCTTCAGAAGACGGTATAAGACTCATAAACCACCAACCAAAAAGAAATAACGCGATAAACAAACTTCCTAAAATTCCCAGTGACCATTTTAAAATTTTAAATTTCTTAGACATGTTCTATATTTTTAAGTTCATGCCTCTAAATAATTGAAAACATAGCTCAAACAATGAGTAAATGATCATTCCGTCAGAGTAAATGATCAAATAGGAAGATAATTATTAACCAAAAAAGCTTCGTAATCACTTACGAAGCTTGTAACAAAACTAACTAATAAAAACTCACATTTGCATTCTTAAAACAAATACTAAAACTTTATATTTTTTTTAAACTATAGTGCCTTAAACCATATTTCAATTCCATTTTCTGATGAAATATTATTACCGTCTGCTCTTGGAGATTGATTTCTATTATTTGATCTGCCATTTCCTTGTCTTCCTCCAAGCGCTCCACCACCATTCCCTCCTCTTCTTTGAACATTTCTCTGAGACTGTCTGGAAGATCTTTCTTGATCATTTCTATTCCTTTTATTTTTTACTGTTTCTATTCCAATCATCAGCTTATCTAAATTCTTGTCTGATTCTTCATGAATTAGCTTCTTAGGAATTTCTACTTCATAATTAAAACTATTTTCTTCTTTATTTACAGAAATATCAATAGTTATTTTTTCATTATTCAAGAGAATATTGAATTCTTTTTTGTAGTCGTAAAAACTATATATCGCATTCTGCGGAAGATCTTTATCTATCATATGAGATATTTGATCAAATAAAACATCAGGATCAGGAATCTCTTCTCGTTCATGGTTAAAGTCTTCACTCTTTCTTAATGGCGGTTTATTTTCTTTTATTACAGGGTAAGTGATAGATACATTTTTTTTCTTTTTTCCCTTATTATCAAAATATATATGAATTCCTCTACGTAGAATTGACCTAGCTATTTTATGATCAAAAGTTTTAATGGAGATGTATAAATTCTTTTCACCTCTGTACACAGTATATGTTTCAGTCTCTTTATTAACAACAGTGGTGTCTGCATAATGTATATTATTCAAAATATTAGCATACATACTATTCATATGTATAACAAAGAAGATAAGAATAAGGATTCTTTTTATCATGGCGTAATAAGCTTTAACGATTAAAATTTTTCGACTGTTGGAAATATCGATATCCACACCAGTATTAGTATTAATAGTAAGCTCATCCCTAATAACATATAGACATTATCTATGGATCTCATATCATTAATAATAAACAGCTCTTTAATTCTATTAGTCCAGCTTCCTAAAGAAATGTTATTGCCTAACAATTTGGTAGACATAATTTTATCAAACTGCACTACTGAAAATTCTAAATAACCAATGGTTTTATTGTTGCTTATCGCTAAGAAAAACAACACAAAAGTGAAAGAAGCTATTATAGTTAATGGGTGTATTGATTTTAATATGTACTTTTTCATAGTGGATAACTTTAGAAACTACATATTAAATGACGGGTGAAAATCAAATAAGTTTAAAACGAATTCAATATTCTCTATGAAATAACACCCTGCTTCTGTGGAACCGCTATTCTATTCAGTAAGTATCTTATCGGTATATAACTGTGAGCTGTTCTAAAAGAAGATCATCTAGTCTATTGAAAAATAAAGTATTTTTTAATTTTTAGGAATAGTAAAAGTAAAAGTACTTCCTTGTTTTTCGGTAGAACTTACAGCAATGTTTCCGCCAAGATTCTGAACGATTTTTTTTACGGTCGCTAATCCAATTCCAGTACCTACATTTCCATCTCGATCCTCCACTCCTACTACAGTAAACAGGTCGAAAATTTTCTCTAAATAATCTTGTGGTATTCCATTCCCATTATCTGTGACAGAAAACTCATATTGGTCACTGGTTTCTTCGATGCTTATATCAATTACTATTTCAGATTTTGAATTATATTTAATCCCATTAGTGATCAAATTAACCAATACTTGCATTAACGCAGATTTATTTACCAGCAACTCGTTCGTATTTCCTCTTATATGAAAAGTAGCTTTATGCTCAGAATCAGTAATTTGTTTTAATTCTTCTAAAAGATTATCTATATGGATGTTTTCTTTTTTGTTTTGAACCAAATCATCACTTTTATAAAAGTTTAAAATTCCATCGATATAATCTTTCAAAGAATATGAAGATGTCCTCAGATATTCTAGGTACTGAAGTGATTCTTCATTAAGTATATCTTTATTATCATCTTCTAATAATTCGGTAAGCGAAATAATATTTGCTAATGGAGATTTTAGATCATGAGAAACTACACTAGCAAACTTCTTTAAATCTTCATTTCTTTTTTCTAGTTTATCTCTAAGCTGCCTGAGTTTCAAATTCTGATAACGTTGCTCAAAAAGATTAACCACCTGTTTAGACATAGCTAATAAAGCTTCTTTTTGCTCAGAAGTTAACTCTCTAGGTTTTGTGTCGTACACACATAAAGTACCAAGTTTAAAACCATCAGCATCAATTAATGGCGCTCCAGCATAAAAAATAGCTTTATGTTCCGTGACCAATGGATTACCAATAAAACGCTCATCTTCTCTAGAATCTTTTATGATCGTTATAGGATCATCTGAGTTAATTGCGTGCCCACAGAAAGAAATTTCTCTTGGTGACTCGTTAAACGGAACTCCATAATGTGATTTTAGAAAATTACGCTTTTTATCCAAAAGAGTGATTAGGGATATAGGAACATCACAAACATATGCCATAATAGATGTTATATTATCAAAATTTTCTTCTGATAATGTATCTAGTAATCCGTATTTCTCAACGGCAATTTGTCTATACTTTTCGTTCTTTGGTATTTCTGGTGCTATCATTGGGGTAAAACTAAAATTATTAAATTAGTTCAACTAACAAACTATTTAATATTTACATAATTATAACAGTATTTGTCGCATTCTTTTAGTTTTTCTTACCATAGATCAATAATTTAAAGAAGATTTATTTCGAACTTTGTAAGAGTACATAGAAATCGATAATTAATCAGCATAATAAAATAAAAACATGAGAAATTTTGAATTATACGTTCCTACCAAAATAATTTTTGGTAAAGGAGAAATTAAGAAATTAACTACCGAAGTACCTAAAGACAAAAAGATATTACTATTATATGGTGGAGGAAGCATTAAAAAAAATGGAATTTATGAACAAGTAACAGAGGCGCTCAAAGATCATGAAGTTATTGAGTTTTCTGGTATAGAAGCAAATCCTGAGTATACCACCTTATTAAAGGCCTTAGAAATAATTAAAAACGAAGATATCGGTTATATGCTGGCAGTTGGTGGTGGATCTGTGATTGATGGAACAAAGTTTTTATCCTCTGCAGCATTATATAAAGGTGATAATCCTTGGGATATCTTGGCTAAAAGAATTCGTACATTCGAAGGGTTACCGTTTGGGACAGTACTTACGTTACCAGCTACAGGAAGCGAGATGAATAGCGGTGCTGTGGTAAGCAGATCAGAGACAAATCAAAAAATGGTAATGGGTGGACCAGGATTATTTCCACAATTCTCTATCTGTGATCCAACGGTTGTGCATAGTATTCCCAAAAGACAATTAGCAAATGGAGTTGCAGATGCATACACACATGTTTTGGAGCAATATATGACGTACCCTGCTGATGCTCCACTACAGGATCGTTTTTCTGAAGGAATTCTACAAACATTAATAGAAATTGCTCCTGAAATCATTAAAGATCCTAGTAACTACAAAGCGGCTTCTAATTTTATGTGGTGTTGCACTATGGCTTTAAACGGATATATACAAAAAGGAGTACCAACGGATTGGAGTGTTCATATGATTGCTCATGAGCTTACCGCATTTTATGGAATAGATCATGCACGCACATTGGCTGTAATTTTACCAAGTGCATACACTAAGAAGTTTGAGCAAAAAAAGGAAAAACTTGCACAATATGCTGAACGAATCTTTAATATATCCGAAGGGACTACTGAAGAGAAAGCGAAAAAGGCTATTCAAAAAACAGAGGAATTCTTTCAATCATTAGGAATAGAAACCAAATTAAGTGCCTATACCGATGATTATGACGGTTTCTCTCAAAAAGTAGCTAAGAATTTAAAGGATCATGGAATGACTGCTCTAGGAGAGCATCAAGATATCACGCCAGAAGTTGCAGCCGAAATTGTAGAAATGGCATATTAACATATCGAATTTATTAACAAAAGCCTTGCATAGTATTACTAGCAAGGCTTTTTATTTTATGATCAAACATTCTATTTGTAATGTTGAAATCGTATTAATTGATTTATATAATAAAGTCCAATCCCAATAATAAATAAAAATATTGGTGTTTTAGGAATCGAACTAAATATTGCATACTCTGTATTTAATGTATAAAACAGCATCCCTAAAATCGTTAAAATTAATGCACTACAAACTATTATGATCACTGGAAAAGACCAAAAACGTGATTGTTTTTTCACTTCTTTTTGTAATTGAATACCCTGCATTACTTTATTTACAAAATCATCAGAAGTTTCAATAGTACTTTTACTGATTAATTCTTTAAATTTTTCTTCTTTCATAACAAATTATTTAAATCGTCTCCTAGTATTTGCTTTAAATGGAATTCAAAATTATCTCTTCCTCTGTGCAAGTTTACTTTTATTTTAGAACTTCTAAATCCCGTAATCTCTTCTATCTCCTTTATTTTATATTCACATAAATAAAAAAGTCTTAGTACCAATGCTTCATCTGGTTTTAATTTTTCCAACGTCATATTAATATACTTTTTTTGATCAGCATCTTTTAAATATTCTTTTTGACGATGAACCATTGAATCTACTTCTGACGTATTATCAATACTAACTATATTTTTTCTTTTCTTCAATTCGTTGTAGCTTGTATTCACTACTATCCTATACAACCAGGTTGCAAAAGATGATTTAAATTTAAAAGTATGTAACTTATCATATACCTTCATAAAAACCTCTTGTAAAACATCTTCTGCCACTACAGCATCTTTTAGAATTGATATAGCAAGTGATAGTGATACATCTTTGTAGGCAAAAATAAGTTGCCTAAAAGCAGATGTATCACCATCGATAACCTTGCGGATAAGATTATAATCTCTTTGTATTTGACTATTCTTCAAGTCGTTTTCTTATAAAATGTGCAACAACTAAGCCTGTAGCGCCAAAAACAAGAATAGTACCCCATACCAATAAATCTGTTGCATCCTCAGACAATCCAAAAGTTGTAAAAACTGATGAAATCAGGAGTCCAATTCCTAATCCAAAAACAATACATCCTAGATCCAAATACTTCAATTTATTATTTCTATGTTCTTGGTAGACACCTTTTTCAATAAGTGTTTTCTTGACCAAATATGTATATCTAGCGATTATAAATACAATTACTACAATGGCAACTATCATTGTAATAAACACAAATACTTCATTTAAATCTTTCATAATTTTTATATTTAAAAATGTTCTCCTAATATCTTTTCGATCGTTTCTAATAAAGGAAACAAATTATCCGAGTTTCCAAACATTACGAAACCATAATTTTGTTTTGGTATAAACATAGCATATGCTTGAAAATCTTGATTATTTCCCGTATGTAAATGCATAAGCCCATTGGGAGTAGGTTTTTGTGAAAAACCTAGTCCCCATCCGGTTTGTCCAGTCTCCTTTAAAATTTTATTACTTAACTTAAAATGATTGTGCTCTTTGAGCATCTCATCTCTGGTTTTCGTACTTATATTTTTAGGGTTCATCATTTCTATTAGAAACATGGCATAATCCTTTGCATCAGAGTGTAGACTAAAACCTGGTCCAACCTTTTTATATCTATTAATTTCAGGATTGGTTTTTCCTTTCATATGTCCGTAAGCCACATCTTTATCATAGATTGTATTCCAAGTATAAAGACTTCTATTTAATCCTATTGGGGCTAAAGCTTCTTTTATAATTAAAGAATCTAATTCAGTTCCCCATCCAATTCCTAATTTTGTTCCAAAAGCAGCTCCTAAATGTTGATAGGCTTCTCCTGAATAGGAGAAATCAGTGCCTGGTTTAAATGCAATGGAGATAGGTTTTCCTTTTACCCAATTAGGAATCCCTGTACCATGTGATAATATAATCCTTGGGGTCAATGTTTTATACGCTTCAAAAGAGTCTTTTGCAATAACTCCTTCTGGAAAAATAGGTTTTAAATATGGATATATAGGTTTATCTAAATCTAATTCTCCTTTTTCGACCATTTTCATGATAAAATATGCGAATAATGGTTTAGAAAGAGAAGCTCCCTCAAAAATAGTTTGTTTGGTAACTGGCTCATTCGTTTTGTAACTTTTTACTCCAAAAACATTATGATATACAATGTTTCCGTCATTTACAATTGCAATAGAAAGCCCGGGAAGTTTAATAGAATCTATAGCTTTCTGAATATGAGCATCTAAATTTGAAGTTTTTATACGTCGACCATCAGGAATCCTAAAAGATGCTTTTGCATTTTGTGCCCAATTTAGATGCATATAGAATCCAAAAAAGAGTACTACTAATATTTTGATTGTTCGTTTTGATTGATTCATTTTTTTTGATTTTGAATATGAATAATTATTTGATTGTGAATTCACGATTATTGGACAAAACGAATTAAAAAAAGGTTACAAAATTAATTTGCAAGGCAAAAAAAGGGTTAATACTCAACCTCCTTATGGTCTAACCATTAGGCACTTAAAAAAGACAAAATAATGTTAAAATAACAACATCTTTTGTGCTAACTTTAGGGTAATTAACTACTTAAATTTTACACAAATGAAATTAAAACTTGCATTCGTAATTATGTTTGTTGTCGCCACAATAACTGTCCAGGCGCAACAAGGAAAAACTAAAGCATTCTATCATGGAAAAGTCTCCTCGGTAGAATACGTAACTCCCATGCAGTCCAGACCTCAAGATTTACGTCCATCTGACGATTCTGTAAAAGAAGCAAAAGACAAAAGATCTTTGGGCAATCAGATTGTGGCAGGAAAAGATCCTCAATCCAAAAATGATTATTTTGTTTTAAACAAACACCAACAAGAACAGAGTGTACAAAGAGCTCCTGCTAATTTAGTTTTCGACTCTTATACTTCTGGATCTAATCCAACAGATCCATCATTAGCAGTTGGTCCTAATCACGTATTTGTAGTTTATAATACGGGATTTATGATTTTCGATAAATCAGGTAATCAACTACTAGGACAAACAGCTCCGAATCCTGCTATATTTCCATCTGGAGGATGCTGTGATCTAACAGTGTCTTATGACAATGCTGCGGATAGATGGGTACTTTCTTTCTTGGGATCTGGCGCTCAGGTAGCTGTTTCTGATGGTCCAAATCCACTTACTGCTGGATGGTTCGTTTACAATATTTCTGGAATTCAGGATTATCAAAAACTTTCTGTTTGGAGTGATGGATATTATATCACAGAAAATACTGGAGGAAATAACAAATTATGGGCTTTAGAAAGAGATGCTATGTTAGCAGGTGATCCAGGTGCACAAATTATTGGTTTTAATCTTCCTGGAATCGTAACTAGTGGTTTTTTTAGCCCTCAGGCATTAAATGTAACTAACGGAGACTTACCAGCTCCTGGTGGAGCAACCATAGTATATTTACAAGACAACGCATGGAGCGGGGTTTCTGTAGATCATATAAAAGTTTGGACAGCCGATGTAAACTGGAATAATCCTGGAAGCTCTACTGTATCCAGTCCTCAAGAAATTACAACAACTCCTTTTATTAGTGTTTTCGATGGAGGAAGTTTTTCTAATTTAGCACAGCCTGGCGGTGGGATATCCATTGATGCGTTACAAGCTACTATTATGAATCAGGCACAATTTAGAAAGTTCCCAACACACAATTCGGCAGTATTTAATTTTGTAGTAGATACTGATGCTAGTGCTGGAGAATTAGCTGGTATTCGTTGGTACGAATTTAGACAAAGTGGTGACAATCAACCTTGGTCACTGTACCAAGAAGGTACCTATACAGCACCAGATGGCAGACATGCTTGGAATGCTAGTTTAGCAATGGATGGTCAAGGAAATATTGGAATGGGATATACTTCTATGTCTGGACCTACTACTCCAACCACAGTGAGAGTAAGCTCTTATTTTACAGGAAGATTAAGCTCTGATCCACTTGGAACAATGACTAGTGCAGAAGGTTTAATTGCTAATGGAAATGGAAACTTTACTACAAGTATCCGATATGGAGATTATAGTAAAATTGATGTTGACCCTTCTGATGATTCTTCATTCTGGTTTATTAATGAGTACATTAATAATAGCCGAAGAGGTGTTGTTGGTCGATTTGAAATCGAACCAGGAGTTCCAGACACGCAAGCACCATCAAATCCAACGAATCTGACAGCTTCTAATATTACATCATCAGGAGCAACATTAAGTTGGACGGCATCCACAGATAATGTAGCGGTAGCACGTTATAACATTTCGATTGATGGTACGTCCGTAGGAACATCTACTACAACAAGTTTTGATGTAACTGGTTTATCTCCATTAACATCTTACAATGCTTCCGTTACTGCAGAAGATGCTGCCGGAAATGTATCTGGAGCCGCAACAGCAACCTTTACCACCAATGATTCAAGTGGTGTTACGTATTGTGACTCTGCAAGTACTAATGTAAATGATGAATTTATCAGCCGAGTAGAATTAAACACTATTAATAACACATCTGGAGCACAGTTTTATTCAGATTTTAGCGGTATTGCTACTACATTAAATGAAGGCCAATCTTATGATATTACTATTATTCCTACTTGGACAGGTACTATATACGCAGAAGCATATGCTGTTTGGATAGATTATAATAATAATGGTGATTTTGATGATGCAGGTGAATTAGTATTTAGCAAAGCACCATCCACAGATGCTACGAATACTGGATCTTTTACTGTTCCTACTGGTACTTCTTTAACTGCTGTTAGAATGAGAGTTTCTATGAAATATAATGACATTCCTACTTCTTGTGAAACATTCACATATGGAGAAGTTGAAGATTACACTATTAATCTAGCGGAAGGATCAGGAGATACAGATCCTCCAACAGGATATTGTGATTCCAATGGTAGAATTACATCTGATGAGTTTATTTCCAGAGTACAAATAGGAAGTATTGATAATGCTACAGGTGCAGAATCTGGAGGATATGGAGATTATACTTCTTTAACTACAAGTTTAAGCGGAACAAATACAATTACAATTACTCCAACATGGACAGGAACAATTTATAATGAAGCCTATGCTGTTTGGATTGATTATAATAGAGATGGAGATTTTAATGATGCTGGTGAGTTAGTATTTAGTAAAGCACCATCAACAGATACTAGTAATACTGGATCTTTTACAGTTCCTGCAAGCGCATCTTCTGGTGCTACTCGTATGCGTGTATCCATGAAATATAATGACATTCCTGATCCTTGCGAATCATTTACATATGGAGAAGTTGAAGATTATGTAGTGATTTTAGGATCCAGTCGTGAACAGCTATTAACCTTCACTGAGGAGGCGGATAGCAACATTAGTTTATATCCAAATCCAGCAAGTTCTCAATTAAACATTGAAATTGTGGGAGGTAGTTTTACGCAAATAGAAATTTTCTCTTCTACTGGTGCAGTAGCCAAGAAAATTAATCCAAATGTAGATTCTTTATCTATCGATGTTTCTCAACTAGCATCCGGAATGTACTTTGCCCGATTTACTAGCACAGACGGATTTGCGATCACAAAGAGATTTGTAATCAATAAGTAAAAAATATATTTAGTTAGCTATTAAGTATGTTTGAAAGGCTGTTCATGTAGTGTGAACAGCCTTTTTATATATTTGGAAAATCTAAAAACTTGATGATATCATCGCCACTGTAAAAGAGACAACCCTATTCCAAAAGTAGTTTGCTTATGGTTGAAATCTATTAAACTTTCCCCATACCCATGAAATATCTGTGCGTGTACCTGTAATTGGCCCAAAACTTTAATTGCATAATCAAGTCTTATACTACCTCTACTATTACTACCTCCTCTCAGCGAATGTTTAGCCAAAATACTTAGATCATGTCTGCCTTTTGAGAAGACAGTTAAAAACTCCGTTCTTCCTACATAATTTTCTATACCTGGATTATCATCTTCCGAGGAATCTTCGGGCAAGCGCCACCAAGGTCTTAAAACAAAACTCCAAGAAGAAGTTTCCCAACCAAACTGTAGTATTATTCTATTCCAACTTCTAGATAACGGATTTGATCTTCCATTACTCTGATGATTTATTCCAATTCCTGCGAACACACCATTTAATCCAAAAACTCTATAGCTTGTTGGAAACACTAACATTATTTCTGGCTCATAATTAGTTTCTCGGAATGGCCTCGAAATATTAGCACTATACAATTGCCATCTTGATGATTGAGTATATCCTACCCATACATCACCTCCTATTTTCTTTCCTAACAAATTCCTTGCAGCTCTTGTCTTAAAACTTAATTGAAATTTCAATTCAGTATCCGAAAAATCGGATGATTCTTCCACAGTATTAAGTGGATTATCACTAGTAGGAAAGTTATTGATATCCGTTGTATAATTTGCACCCAAAAAATACACAGGCTTGTACGGTTCAATTTTAAAACGTTTAATACTATCGCTTTGTATGAACCATCGCTTAGATAAGCTTCCTTGGTTATCTTTGGCATTGGTTTGACTATAACAAGAAGCGAATGATAACACATATAGACTTGTTAAGATTAAAACTTTTGCAAAAAGCTTCCTGTACTTTATAGTTAATCGGATTAGATTCAAAAAAAATAGTTTATTATTGGACAAAATCATTAATTGATAAAAAAACCAGCAAGAATATATCCCTGCTGGTTTCTTTATAAAAAGATGAACAAATATACTACTTATTAATTCCTTCTAAGTCTAGCATAAAGGCGTAATTTAGAGCAGTACGTTTATAGCGTTCAAAACGTCCTGAAGCTCCTCCATGACCAGTTTCCATATCACAATCCATAATTAATAGATTGTTATCCGTTTTTAACTCTCTTAATTTAGCGATCCATTTAGCTGGTTCCCAGTATTGCACCTGACTATCCCAATACCCAGTTGTGATCAAAATATTTGGATATTCTTTGGCTTCTACATTATCATATGGAGAATATGACTTCATATATTCGTAATATTCTTTATTTTTAGGGTTTCCCCACTCATCAAATTCAAATGTGGTTAAAGGTATTGTTTCATCCATCATAGTAGAAACCACATCTACAAATGGTACGGCAGCTACTACTCCATTCCAAAGTTCTGGTTTCATATTAAGTACTGCTCCCATTAATAGACCACCAGCACTACCTCCATAAGCATACATATGATCAGCACTAGTGTATCCTTCTTTTACTAAGAAATCTCCAACATCGATAAAATCGGTAAAAGTATTTTTCTTTTTAAGAAGTTTTCCATCTTCATACCAATATCTACCCATTTCCTGACCTCCTCTAATATGAGCCATGGCAAAAACAAAACCTCGGTCTAACAAACTTAATCTAGTAGAACTAAAATAAGGTTCTGTACTACTTCCATAAGAACCATAAGAATACAATAAAAGTGGTGTACTAGCATTTTTTTGTGTTCCTTTTTTATACACCAAAGATATTGGCACTTTTACACCATCTCTTGCCGTAGCATATAGTCTTTCGGACACGTAATTGTCTTTTGAGAAGTTAGGATCTAATACTTCTTGCTGTTTTAACACTTTTTGCTCTTTAGTATCCATATTATAATCTATAAGACTGCTTGGAGTTGTTAAAGAACTATAACTATATCGTACAATATTGGTATCAAAATCCATATTAATATTTGTACTTGTATAATATGCAGGATCATTAAAAGAAATATAGTGATCGTCATTTCCATCCCATTTTCTTACTCTAATAGTACTAAGACCATTTTTTCGTTCATTTAACACTAGATGATTTTTAAAAGCAGTAAAACCTTGTAACAAGATATCATCTCTATGTGGAATCACATCCACCCAATTATCTTTTGTAGTGGCATTAACAGGTGTTTTTACCAACTTGAAGTTTTTTGCATCTAAATTCGTTCTTATATAAAAATGATCTCCAAAATGTGCTACACTATACTCTAATTCTTTTTCTCTTGGTTGGATTACTTTCCACTCTCCATTAGGAGTATCAGCATCTAAATATCTGTATTCTGTAGAGAGTGTTTGATCACTACCAATAATAATATACTTATCCGATCTTGATTTATAAACAAATGTCCTGAAGGTATCATCTTTTTCATCAAACACCAATACATCCTGAGACTGATCCGTACCCAAAACATGTTTGTAAATTTTATTTGCTCGTAGCGTAATTGAATCTTTAGAAGTATAAAAGACTGTTTTATTATCATTAGCCCAAGCTACACTTCCTGTAGTATTAACTAATTTATCTGAAAGTACTTTATCATTGATTAAATCCTTAAAATATATTGTATATCGACGTCTAGATACTGTATCGATACCATAAGATATCATTTTATTATCAGGACTAACAGATCTTGCTCCCATTCCAAAATAATTCAATCCTTCTGCCATTTCTGGACCATTAAGCATAATTTCTTCCTTTGCTTTATCTTCTAATTTTTTACGACAATACAAGGCATAATCCATTCCTTTTTCGAATCTCCAATAATATGAGTATCCATTATAGCTATATGGAACTGTCGATTCATCTTTTTTAATTCTCCCAACAATCTCATCAAACAATGTTTTCTGAAGAGTATCGGTATGTTTCATTGCAGCATCTTTGTAATCATTCTCTGCATTTAGGTAATCTAGAACATCCTTTGTTTGTGCATCAGGAGTTTCTGCATTTTTCTGCTCATCACTTAGACGCATCCAAAAATAATTGTCTATTCGAGTATCGCCGTGTGCTGTTAATTCTTCTGCGATTTTTTTAGCAGTTGGAGCTGTTAAAGATTCATGAGGTTTTAATTTCGTTTCTTCTTTCTGTTCAGTTTTACAGCTTATCAAAAGCACAGAACTTAAAAGAAATAGATTGATGATTTTTGTTTTCATTAAATGAGATTTTATAGTTAAAAAAGTAAATGTACTAGTAATATTTTAAATTGATATAATTCCCCTAAAAGGTTACTAATTAGGATACTTTAAAATAAATAATATTGGGATTATACTTCATCAATTTTGCTTAAAACCGATTTCCTATATGACTTACTGATCGGTAATTTACTATCATTCTGTAGTATTATTTGATTCCCATCAATCATTTTTAACTTATTAAAATTTACTACGAATGATTTATGTGTTCTTACGAAATCATCTGACAACTTTTCTAAAAAATCAGATAATGTCACCGGTGTTAAAATCATTTGATCCGTATAGATCTTTATATAATTACCGTAAGCTTCAATATAATAGATGCTATCTACATCCAATTTAATAATCTTTTTATCACTTTTTACATAAACAACACTTGCTTTTTTCTCCTTCTCTATTACGATAGTATCTTGTTGAATAGGTGTAGCTTGTACTACTTTGCCAACAGCTTGTAAAAATCGTTCTAACGAAAATGGTTTTAATAAATAATCCGTAACCGAAAGAGTGAATCCTTCTACAGCATATTCTGGATAAGCAGTTGTGATAATAACATTAGGTTTTTGTTGCATTGTCTTTAACAGACTAATACCAGAAAGTTTTGGCATATTGATATCTAAGAATAATATGTCTACAGAATTACTTTGTAAATAGCTCATTACCTCGAAAGCATTCTTGCAAGTAGCAACAAGCTCTAAATAGGGTATTTCTTTGATATAGCTTTCTACTATCTGACGTGCGATGGGCTCATCATCGGCTATTAAACATTGTAATGTTTTCATGTATTTATAATATTCTCTTTACAATTTATTGTTTAATCATTTTAAGTAAACACTTACGAATTATAATTAACAGTTTTATTCAGATGATTTCACTATACATCTAGGGTTAATTCAACAATATAAAATCCGTTATCCTGCTTAATTTGTAATGCATGCTTTTCTGGATATATCAAATCTAAACGTTTTTTTGCATTCTGTAAACCAATACCACTTTTGCCTTTTTCTATATCGGTTTCCGGAACGATTATATTATCTATTGTATTTGAGCATTTGAAAACAATGGAGTTCTCTCCTATTTCGATAGAAACAGACACAATACTTTTCGTGTTTTCTAATACCCCTAAATGCTTAAATGCGTTTTCTACAAAAACTATTAATAACATCGGAGCAATTATTCTGTTAGCCGAGTCATATCCTTTTATATCTAATTGAATATCTGCCTTATCTTCTAATCTAATCTGTTCTAGTGATATGTAATTTCTAAGATATTGAATCTCCTTGTCTAGCGGAACAAAGGTCTCTTTAGTTTCATAAAGACTATATCGTAATAAATCTGAAAGTTGCAACATTAAATCCGGAAGCTTTTCTGATTTTATTACCGACAACCCATATAGATTGTTAAGTGTATTGAATAAAAAATGTGGGTTTAGTTGTGCTTTTAATAACTTTAATTCTGCTTCTTTTTCTTCTTGTCTTCTATAAAAACTATCTCTTGCCAGTTTTAATGCGGTACCAAACAGAATTATTAATAAAACCGCACCAAATACATTCAACAACATTTTCCATTGAAACTTTTCGAAGAAATCACTTAAAAGGGATACTCCCAAAAGTGTAAAAACTAAAATATTTAATATAAAAAATGTAATTCCTAAAGAACGTTTCTTAGTAAAAAATAAAGGTAAGATTTTTAGATTGTTTAAATATATCGGTGGCATTATAAAGCCAATAAGTACAATAGATACTAAGAATCTATTATCTGCTTGAATGACCATGATAAAGATGATCAATAAAAACAACCATATAATAATGTTCTGTATTATTTTATTGTCTATCCAAGCATCAAATTTTGTTACCATATTCCTTTAAAAATTAGTACTCAAAAATATGTTTTAAAGGTTGAAACAACATATTTTCATGATGTAATATATCATTTTCAGTTTAAGTTGTCTCATTTTAAGGGTGAGATGACTTTTCTCCTAAGATCACGTTTCGAAGACCTTTCATCATTCTTTTTTCAGTATCAGCACAAATTAAATGAGTTTTGATGTAAACAAATATAAAATTTAAGAAACATGAAAACTTTACAGTACTTAATAATTCTATTAGCTCTCTTCTTTATCAAACACATCGGATATAGTCAAACAAATGATATTACCTCAATTTCCACAAAATATGATGCCATGCTAAAAGAAAAGCATAAAGGAATTGCTATTCTTACCAAAAAGAAAAATAAAACTGAAACCTTAAGTCTTGGTGACTTTAATCTAACTGCAAACAGTGTTTTTAATATTGGTAGTGCTACCAAAACCTTTACTGCGCTATTGATACTTCAGGAATATGAGAAAGGAAATCTAAAAATTACTGATAGTATTGGAACATATCTCACTCCCATTAAAAATGTAGATGGCTCATTAACAATAAAAGCACTACTAACTCATGAAAGTGGTTTGGATGAAGTGATTGGGAAAAACATTCTAGACATCTTTTATGGAAAAAATGATGCCTTATACAATGCAAATTTATTAGATCAGGTAGAGAAAAATGATCCAGAAATGGTAGGTTCATTTGATTACTGTAACACCAATTATTTTCTATTAGGAAGAATCATAGAAAAAGTAACAGACCAGAATTATTTTGATTTATTAAGAGAACGAATTTTCACTCCTTTACAGATGAACAATTCCTATCCATACGTACACAAACATCTTCCTAATTTGGCAACTCCATATTTTCAAGGAAAGGATGTAACGGACTACTTAGACTATCGCTATTTTGCAAATATAGCTTATGCTGCTGGTAGTATTGCTTCAACATTAAACGATATGCAAATATTCTATGAATCTCTTTTTGAAACAGAAAAATTACTAAAAAAAGAGACTCTTAAAATGATGATGGAATCTGGAAATGAACAATATGGTTTAGGATTATTTAAATTCAATGTTGATGGCGTTACCTATTACGGACATGGAGGAAATAATATAGGATACGCTTTCAGGAATCAATATAATCCTGTTACGAAAGATCTATACTTAGCATTTACTAATTGTAAAACAATCCCATTCAAAAAAGCGATAACAAATGATTTACTAGCTTATATCAACGATACTCCCATAGAAAATTTTAAAAGTATCAATCTTGATAACTTCAAAAAATACACAGGCACTTACTTACTAAAAGAAGCGAATTTAATCTTAAAAATAACACTGGAGGATAATAAGATGTATTTGGTATCCGAAGAACAAGGAGTTAAAAGCGAACTATCACAAAAGGACGAAACATCACTCTATGATACTACTGTAGGAGTTGTTTTAACCCAAATAGAGAATAACCATGATAGTTTGTCTTTTAGTCAAAATGGCTTTACAACTACAATCAGTAAAGTAAGTTTAAACAAATAAACGGTAAGATCATGAGACTAGAAGTAAAGAATGTTTCCAAAAAATATGGTAGAAACAAATATGGGTTAAAAGATTTCTCCATAAATATCGAAAAAGGAATACTAGGGCTATTAGGACCTAATGGAGCGGGAAAATCTACCCTATTAAAAATGATTGCAACTGCCAGTAAACCTACCGAAGGTGTGATCATACTTAATAAAAACAATATTATCAAAGATGCTAATTATATGAGAAAGCAACTAGGTTTTTTACCTCAAGATTTTGGAGTATACCCCAATCTTAATGCTTTTGAATTTTTGCAATACATAGCAGCATTAAAAGGGATTGCTGACAAAAATATTAAGCTAAAAATAGAACAACTATTATATGGTCTAAACTTATTAGATGCCGCCAAAAAGCCCATTGGAAGTTACTCTGGAGGTATGAAACAACGAATAGGAATCGCTCAAACCTTATTGAATGACCCAAAAGTTATCATTTTTGATGAACCAACAGTTGGACTAGATCCTGAAGAAAGAGTTCGTTTTAGAAATTTGATATCTGATTTATCTCAAGAATGTATTGTTATCCTGTCATCACACATCGTATCCGATATAGATACGATAGCAGATCAGGTTGCAATAATGAAAAACGGATCATTGTTATCTTGTAATACACAAGAAAAGCTTATACAACTAGTAGATCAAAAGGTTTTTGAAGTGCTTATTCCAAAAGAACAACTGGATAACTTTAAGAAAAATAATATCGTGGCTAGCACCGCTAGAAAAGAAGAAAAAATAGCTGTTAGATATATTTCTGAAATTCCTATCAAGGATTCTATAGCCCAAACACCAAATCTAGAAGACGCCTATTTATACTTAACAAAAATGAACTAAAAATTAATACACATAAGCAAATGAAAAATTCATCAAACAAAAAAAAGACCGAATCAATAATAATAACAACCATAATGATTCTAGTCATCATCGCTATAATATTAAAGAACGTACATGTAGGAGTATATTATGCTTACTAACATTAAATACCTTGAATACTTAATCTATAAAACTCCAATTATACTTAATAAGAACTTAGTAAAATGAAAAAATCATCACAGAAAAAAACAACAATACTATTAACCATTGTAGCTATTATGATACTTATAATTATGTCTATCGTTTTCGGTAACGTACACATAGGAGTTCATTACGCTTACTAAGATTGAATATCATGAAAACATTTATTTCTATTATAAAATATGATTATTTACAGCGTACCAGAAGTTATAGCTTTCTAATTACTCTTTGTATTAGTTTAGCAATAGCATACACTTTTGTTCCTGAGCCAAATGCTTCTTATTCTACAATTAGAATAGCAGATTACGTTGGGTTTTATAATTCGGCTTGGTTTGGTTATGTTACAGCAATAATGACCAGTATTTTTTTATCCTTAATTGGATTTTACTTGGTCAACAGTACAATTAAAACAGATGCTATTACCAAAATTGGGCATATTACAGCTGCTACTCCAATTACTAATTTTAAATATTTAGCTTCTAAGTTCATAAGTAATTTTCTAATTCTAAGTACGATTGTTGTAATTATATTTTTGATGAGTATATTACTATTTATTCTGTATAACGAAGGGTATTCATTTGAAATCTTACAATTTATAATTCCTTATATTCTAATTCCAATTCCAGCAATATTTTGCATATCAGCTATTGCGGTAGTTTTCGAAGTTATTTTTAAGAAATACTCTATAATCCAAAATATAGGATTCTTCTTTTTGTTTTCTTATTTGGCTTTCCCTTCGTTTTCGGATAGCTCTTCTTATACATACTTATTAGATCCCTTTGGAACCAAAATAGTAATGGATCAAATGGAAATGAGCGTTAGAGAATTATTACCTGTTGATCATGATACCGAACTAAATATAGGCTATGTTTTAGGAAACATAACTGAAAATAAAAAATTCGAGTTTAACGGAATTGAGTTTCCTACTACTTTTATAATAAGTAGAATCGGATGGTGTGCATTAGCATTTCTAGTGCTTTACATTATATCACCATTTTTTGATCGATTTCGTACTACTAATAAGACCAACAAGAAAACTATGTTAGCTACGTATAAAAAACAGAGTAACCCCCATGAGATACAGCAAGCATTATTAGTAAAATCCACAAGCAATTATGGTATTTATTCTTTGGTAAAAACAGAACTACTACTGCTATATCGCAAAGGCAAAAAATGGTTATGGATACTTAATGTAATCGGTATAATATTGCTAGCTGCATTACCAATCACCATTGCACATACCATAGTGTTACCTATTCTTTGGTTTTTACAAGTACATAGATTATCAGAAATATCATCTAAAGAAATGTATCATAATGTACAATATTTCGCCTTTACTTCATATAAACCCATAAAAAGACTACTGGTTTCACAAGTATTGGCCGGAGCATTAATGATGATACTATTAGCACTTCCTTTACTTATAAAGCATATAATAGTAGTGGATGTACAATCTGTACTACATATTATTATTGGTGCAATTTTTATTGTTTTAATAGCAATTACATCTGGTATTTTGACAAAAGGGAAAAAACTATTCGAAATTGTATTTTTTATTATCACTTATGGAAATATAAATCAAATCCCGTTCATGGATTACTTTGGAGGATTACAACATAACTCTTTGTACATATTTACGCTCATTATAAGTTCAATAATAATTGGAAGTATTGGACTAATCATGAGAATACAACAATTAAGAAATTAATAGAATTAGAATGTGTCTTTTAAAACAGGTGGATTAACATAGACATATTAATATTCATTTCGACTATTGTAATTCTGCCTATAATTCAATTTCATAAAATTTCCATAAAACGTACTCTTACCCTACCCATCAATTTATTTGATGGGTATTATTTTATATATTTAGAACCATATACATAAATCATCTCATGAATACTCTAAAAACTAATCTTCGCTACAGTACTATTATAACTTTTGTTTTATCTTTTATATTCTTTTCATGCGGGAAAAACACTTCCAAAAAGGAAGAATCCGTAAAAGAAGAGGTTAAAATAGATAGCACTAACATAGTATTGAAGCAAGCACTTACCTTTTATGCTTCTTTTGATAATGGTGTAGATGCCGATTTTTCTTTAGGAGATCCTAAATTATACACAGTACCTTCTCGAAAAGCCATAGATTCTGTGCAGGTTGGTATACATAAAGAAGGAATTTCAATAGCAGAAAATAAAGGTTTGAAAGGAAATGCTCTTCTTTATAAAGATAGAACTAAAGAATACATCTATTACCCTAGTAAAAACAATATAAATTTCACTAATAAAAACTGGAGCGGAGCAATTTCATTTTGGTTACAACTAGACCCAGCAACAGACTTAAAACCTGGATATTGCGACCCAATTCAGATTACAGATGTAAGTTATAATGATGCTTCTATCTGGGTTGATTTTACCAAAGAAAATCCGCGAGACTTTAGACTAGGAGTAATTGGAGATAAAACCTCCTGGAAAAAGGATACTACATTATCAGATAATGATGACAAGGACTTTTTAAGTCAATTAGTTCCAGTGACCAATCCTCCTTTTGCAACTGGATCTTGGACTCATGTCTTCATCAATTTTACAAATCTAAATTCTGATGATGGACAGACGTCTTTATATCTGAATGGAAAACTACAAGGTAAAAGAAACGGAATTACAGATCCATTTACTTGGGAATTAGAAAAGTCAAACATTTATTTGGGATTAGGCTATATTGGTCTTATGGATGAACTTTCTATTTTTAACAGAAATCTAACCCAAAAGGAGATTGATGCTTTGTACAGTCTAGAAAACGGTGTACACACGCTTTTACAATAAACAACTTCCTACTACATATTTATAAAACCATCAAAAATGAGACAGTTTAAGTTCGTCATCTTTAGTCTTACACTTTTATTAGTTTCCTGCAAAACAGAAACAAAAAATACAAATTTAGAACTCACTGAAGAAGAGCAACGTTGGCAAAACCATGCTACAAATACTACAATTATAAGAGATGATTTTGGAGTACCACATATTTATGGAAAAACAGATGCAGATGCAGTTTTTGGGTTATTATATGCACAGTGCGAGGATGATTTTAATCGTGTAGAACAAAATTATATCTGGGCAACAGGAAGACTCGCTGAAGTAGAAGGTGAAAAAGCAATTTATAGTGACATTAGAGCTAAATTGTTCATGACTGAGGAAGAGGCAATTACTAATTTTGAAAGAAGCCCTGAATGGTTAAAAGAGTTGTGTATTGCCTTTGCAGATGGTATCAACTACTACCTTAAAACCCATCCAGAGGTTAAACCTAGATTATTAACGAAATTTGAACCTTGGATGCCGATGTATTTTAGTGAAGGATCTATCGGTGGAGATATCGAACGTGTTTCTACTCGCAAAATCAAGGCGATGTATGAAAAGGGTGTAGAAATACCAATTTCAGAAGAAACTGAAATAGCGAAGGAAAAAGAAATGTTAGAACCACAAGGATCTAATGGGATTGCAATTTCTGGAGCACTTACACAATCTGGCAATGCTATGCTTTTAATCAATCCGCATACCTCATTTTATTTTAGAGGAGAAGTACATGTAGTAAGCGAAGAAGGGTTAAACGCTTATGGCGCTGTAACTTGGGGGCAGTTTTTTGTGTATCAAGGATTTAATGAAAAAACTGGTTGGATGCATACTTCTACATATACAGATGTGATCGATGAATTCGTAGAAACAACCAATAAAAAAGATGGCAAACCAGTTTATAAATATGGTAAAGAATGGAAACCTGTAGAACAATATGATATTACACTAAAATATAAAGAAGGAGATTCTTTAGTAGAAAAAGTATTTCCTGCATATCGTACACATCATGGACCTATTACCCATATGAAAGACGGTAAATGGGTAGCTTCTGCATTAATGTGGGAACCTGTAAAAGCATTACAACAATCATATATTAGAACCAAACAAGATGGATATAAAGGTTTTAGAGATATGATGGATATACGAACCAATTCATCTAATAATACTGTCTATGCAGATGCGGAAGGTAATATTGCATATTTCCACGGTAATTTTATCCCGGTTAGAGACACTTCGTTTGATTATACGAAACCTGTGGACGGCAGCAATCCAAAAACAGATTGGAACGGTTTACATACAGTAGATGAAACCATTACACTTCTCAATCCTAAAAATGGTTGGTTACAAAACTGTAATTCTACTCCCTATACAGCTGCTTTAGAGTTTAGTCCTAAAAAACAAGATTATCCAAGGTATATGTCAATCGATCGTGAGAATTTTAGAGGTGTACACGCTATTGAATTATTAAAAAATAAAAAAGACTACACTATCGATAGTCTAATACAACTAGCATATGACCCCTATCTTCCAGCTTTTTCTAAGTTGATTCCTGGTCTGGTAGAAGCCTACGACAAAGTTGACAAAACAAAAGAGTTGGGAAGCTATATTGAAATGTTAAGAAATTGGGATTATAGAACTTCTAAAGAATCTAAAGCAATGACGTTAGCACATTTTTATGGGACTAATTATGCAAAAAACGGAAAAAGACCAGAAGAACGCATTAGCGATATGCAACTCCTTACCTATTTTGGAACAAAATCCCCTTTGGAAGAAAGAATTGCCATATTTAAGGAAACGGTTGCGCAGCTTAAAAATGATTTCGGAGATATATTACCATGGGGCGAAGTAAATCGTTTTCAACGTATTAATGGAGATATTAGACAACCGTTTGATGACAATAAACCAAGTACTGCTGTTGGTTTTGCTTCTGGACGTTGGGGTGCTCTAGCTGCTTACGGAGTTCGTTATACGAATAATACAAAAAAAATATACGGTACTAGAGGTAACAGTTTTGTAGCGGTAGTAGAATTTGGTGACAAAGTAAAAGCAAAAACTAGTCTAGCTGGTGGACAAAGCGGTGATCCTACTTCAGTACATTTCGATGATCAAATACAACCATATGTAGATGTACAGTTTAAAGAAGCTGCTTATTATAAAGAAGATGTATTAAAACGTGCTAAAAAAACCTATCATCCAGGAGAAAAATAAATAAAGTATAGGTTTACATTAACAGATGCAATAAATTATAAAACAGATGTTTATACTGGTTTCAATTGCATTAAAAAGCTAATTACTTTTTGATCAGACATTTCACATGGTTTTAATAATTCTGCTGTTGAAGTGATGTAGTAATTTAGACTTATAAAATCATTTCCTTGTAATTCTTTTGCGTAGATCTTAAAAGATTTTCCATTATTATAGATATCTTTCGTAACACTATATTTCTTCTTCTGATATAAAACTTCTGAATATCCTTCTGGAATTCTGTTAATCGCATTTAATAACATCATCAAACTATGAACTACAGGATAACATAGAACATCCTACTTTATTTCTTGCCCAATCAGGACGTTTAGCAAACCATTTGTCATATTCAGGTTGTTCGCTATAAGGCTTTTTTAGCATTTGATACAACTCTTCTATTAAATCATAATTTCCTTTATCTGCATCATCAATAGCTAGTTGAGCCATATAATTCCGTAAAACGTATTTAGGATTTATAGTATTCATTTTATTTTTTCTATCAAAATCATCCAAAGATTCTAAACTTAACCTTTGATCATATCTCGAAAACCAATCATTCCAACGTTCCAGAATAGTTCCTTCTACTTCTACTATATTATAAAAAGCATCTTTTATAACTTTCATATAATTATTAGCATCACCTTTGGCATAATCACCAATATTTCTAAAGAAAATAGTCATATCCGTTTCTGTTAGCTGTAAAATTTCTTCCAAATCTTTTATCAATAATTCATCTCCCGCTTGTGGATTGTACAATCCTATTTTAGAAGACATCATATCATGGTATACTTTTTTATAAGTGTATTGATAATCATGTAAGATTTCTTCTATGGGTTCTATTTCTTCTATTAAAGGATATATAGCATTTGCCAATTGATAAAGGTTCCAGAGAACAATTTCCGGCTGTGTTCCATATCGGTATCGTTTAAATTGCCTATCGGTAGTATTAGGAGTCCATCCATGATCATACCCCTCTAACCAACCATAAGGACCATAATCGATAGTTAGACCAAGAATTGACATATTATCAGTATTCATCACTCCGTGAACAAAGCCTACTCGTTGCCAATCTATTACCATTTTTAAACTTCTATTACTTACCTCTTTTAAAAATGATACATATCCATCTTTAGTTCCAGCTTCTATTTCAGGAAAAAAGTGTTTTATTGTGTAATCTGTTAACGCTTTTAGGGTAGATTCATCTTTATGAGCTGCCAAAATTTCAAAATTTCCAAAACGAATGAAAGAAGGTGCTACTCTAGATACAATAGCTCCTTTCTCGTAGGCAGCATTCCCATTATACATGATGTCTCTTAACACTTGATCACCAGTTGTTGCTAATGATAATGCTCTGGTAGTGGGAACACCAAGGTGAAACATTGCTTCACTACATAAATACTCTCTTATAGACGAACGCAAAACTGCTAATCCGTCTGCATTTCTAGAATAAGGGGTCTCTCCTGCTCCTTTTAATTGTATTGCCCAACGCTTAGAATTATATTCAATTTCTGCTAGATTAATAGCGCGTCCATCACCCAGCTGACCAGCCCAGTTACCAAATTGATGCCCTCCATAATACATGGAATAGGATCTTGAGTTTTCCAAAATTTCATTACCTGTCATAAGCTTTAAAAACTTCTCAGATTTTATATCTTCCTTAGAAAATCCTAATTCTTTCATCATTTCATCAGAAACGTGTAGAATCTTTGGATTGCTTGTCTTTTTAGGAGTTACATATGAGAAACAGGCATTTCTGACCTGTCTGCGGTAATTTTCCTGAACAGGATCTGCTGGTAGTTCTTCTGAAAACGTATTTTTTATAGTAAACTCCATATAACCAAATAATTAATATAAAAATATAGAAACAAGAATAATTCCAGTAAAAGCAATTGGTACAATAATCATAACATAAACATAGGTAACTAAGATTCCTTTGAAAAATGTAGATATCCGACTACTCTTGTAAAAATTTCTTAGCGCAATCATCAGATATATAATAAACGAAAAGAAAAAGAGTAGTTTTAACCAAACAGGAATTTCGAATATCATATTTCCTAAAATCAGGAAACATAAAGAGGTGAAAATAAAAGTAAAGAAGTAGAAACTAAAGACCATATGATGAGCAAAAGTTCCTTTTTTCCAATAAAATATCTTTAATAAAAACGCGAATAAAGGAAGCATTAAAAACATAGTAATAGGAATCGTGTCGTATAAAGTTTTTAAGATTCCGCCACCTTTTTGCTCATAAAGCTTTAGGATTTGTGTAAAAAACTTCCTTTTAATTAAACTATCTCCTTCATTCAATCCCATATGCGCAAGCTTCTCTTCTAAGGGAGCACCAGACCTGATTAAAGAGTCTAATTTTTTTTGGGAAAAACTAAAAGTTGATTTTGGATTCTTTTGCTCTGCAGTAAGTACAGAATCTATAGCATTAAGATCTTCTTTAGCAATATTGGTAAGTACAGCGTTTTCTTTAAGCGCTTTTTTAGCAATTTCTATACCGATTGAGTCTTTTTTAAAGTCTAAAGAGTCTATCGCTATTTCTCCTCTAAACTCTTTTTGAAACTTTTGAGTTAAATCATTATCGGCTTTTCTAACGGTAAAAGAAAAAATAAAAAAGAAAACTACCGATATGAATAAATAAAATTGTGCCGGATGCAGATAAGAAAGACGCTTCCCATCTACAAATCGCCTGGCTAGAATACCAGGTTTAACCATTAATGGAATAAAACTCTTAAAAAAACGTGCATCTACCGCAAAATAGTTACCGATAGTGTTACTAAATAATACACCAAAAGTTAATTTATCCGCAGATTCCTGACCACAATACGGACAGTAATCGAATGATTCATCAAAGTGTTTTTCACAATTTTTACACTGAGTAGTTTTAGACATGCTCCCCTTTTTTTGATCAGTTATCCAGAATTAAAAATTTCTGAACTTTTCCCTATTTTTTAGCAAACAATCTTTTTTGTGTGAATTAAAGATGTTTAGCTCGATAAGACGAATTTACGAATATAATTCAATTCTAAATCCAGTAAAGTTTCGAGCATAACAAAATTATCAAAATCGTAAACACCCTTCTATGGTACAGTTATTTTGGTACTGCATTAACAATATCATTTAGAATTTCTTGTATTTTTGGCACATCAAAAATTTAAAATTCGCACATCTTTTATGAAAAAGTTATTTTCCGTTTTAGCCATAGCGCTGTTCGTTGTGGCATGTGGAACAAAAAAAACAGCAACTACCAAGAGTACAACTAAAGTTGCTAATGATCCATCTATTTATGCAAAAACCATTACTTCCGAAGATTTAAAAACCGCGCTATATACCTATGCTTCCGATGAATTTCAAGGAAGAGAAACTGGCGAACCTGGACAAAAATTAGCTGTAAATTATCTAAAAGATCAATATATAAAACATGGAGTGCAAGCTGCTAAAAGCGATGGAAATTATTTCCAGGAAGTTCCTTTAGAAGTATCAAGTACTCCAGAGGTGACAATAACAGTAAATGAGAAACCATTTTCGTATAAAGATGATTTCATATCACTTACATCAGGTAAAACAGATAAATTTTCTTTAGATCAGATGGTATATGCAGGATATGGTATAGATGATGAGAAATACTCTAATTATAAAGATATTGACGTAAAAGACAAATTTGTATTGATAAAGTCTGGAGAACCTAAAAATACAGATGGTACTTTTATCGTTACTGGCACGTCAGAAGGATCTAAATGGTCTAATATGAGACAACAATTCGCTGCTAAAAGTGCTGCTGCACAAGAAAAGGGAGCAAAAGCTATTTTATTCTATTTCCCAGAAGTATATCAAATGGCAGTTGCTCAGTTTAGCGGCTCATCTGGTAGAATGTCACTAGTAGGAAATGAAGAAGAACCTTATTTCTTTCTTATCAATACAGATTTAGCCAAAGCTTTTGTTGGTGATATTGAATCTAATGAAAAATCTACTACGTTGAAAACCAATATAACAGTAGATTATAAAAATGTTTCTGAAAAAATAACATCCGAGAATGTAGCAGCTTACATTAAAGGTTCTGAAAAACCAGATGAGTTTATCGTAATCTCAGCTCATTTAGATCATGAAGGTGTAAAAGATGGTAAGGTATATAATGGTGCGGATGATGATGGATCTGGTACTGTAGCTATCGTTGAAATTGCCGAAGCTTTCTCCAAAGCAGTGAAAGATGGTAATGGACCTAAACGCTCTATCGTGTTCTTAAATGTTACTGGTGAGGAAAAAGGTCTTTTGGGTTCTCGCTATTATACGGATATAGATCCTATTTTTCCTTTAGAAAATACAGTTGCCGATCTTAATATAGACATGATAGGAAGAACAGATCCTAAAAGAAAAGAAGGAAAAAGAAATTATATATACTTAATCGGAAGTGATAAATTAAGTACCGAACTTCATACTATATCAGAAGAAGTAAATCAAAAATACACGAATGTAGAATTGGATTATACTTACAACGATGAAAACGATCCAAATCGTTTTTATTACAGATCAGATCATTATAATTTTGCAAAGAACAATATCCCTGTTATATTCTATTTTAATGGAACTCACGATGATTATCATCAGCCAAGTGATACTCCAGATAAAATCGAATATGATTTATTAGAAAACAGAACGCGATTAATATTCTATACTGCTTGGGAACTAGCTAATAGAGAAAATCGTATCATTGTTGACAAAGCAGTAGAAAAGACCAATTAAAATTTACGTTTTAATTTAAAAAAGAGGCTTGATGTTATTCAAGCCTCTTTTTTTATTTTAAGGTTTTTTTTGGCTAAGATGCAATGCAAAAGTAGCCGTAAATCCAAAAGTAAAATTACCGTCTTGTAAATTAAAGTTATTCGGAGTTTGGGTAATAAATACATCTTCTACAGTGCTCCATGCATTGGTCATATGAAATTGTAACATTAAATCACTTAACTCCCAATTAACTCCTAAAGCAAAAGCACCAAAAGTATCCACAGATTGAATAGGATTTGCTACATAATAATATTCCGACACTATAGACACATGCCCTCCCACTTTATATCTTCCTCCAATACCAACAGCAAAATGATTATTTGGATCTTCATAAGATAATGATGATCCTCTATGAATAAACGTTGGAGAAATTTGTGCCGAAAACTGTGGTGTAAACTTACGGGCAATTAACACCTGACTTGTAAAAGCCAAACGATCTTGGAAAGAAGTGTCTTCAAAACCTCCATAAATTGCTGATCTTCCATTAGATTCACTTCGATAAGAAGCATTTTGAAATAATGTGATACTCAAAAAAGACTTTTTAGACTTTTTGCGTTGTCTAATTAGGTTATATTTTAAAAATCCGTCGTAAACATCCTCTAAAGTTGTCCAACCAAAACCAGTAGACAGTCTATCAGAAATACCATATTCTAAAGCAAGTCTTGCACTCCATTTATCAGCTACAAAACTTTGTCCTTGATGATTAGGAACATTCCACCATCTGTTCATCGCCATTATCTGTAAAACTCCCTTTTTTCTATTTTCTATTGAATGGCCTATCGCAATTCTTGTAGATTTAAAGGTTGCTATTTCGTATTGTGGTGTATCTGGATATTCTTTTTCCAAGGTTTCCAGTAAATCCTGAGCTTGTGCCATGTTATTAAAACCAACACATATAATTAATAAGAGAAAAAATATATTATTCTTCATAAGGCTGATATTCAAATCTAAATGTAACAGATATAACTTTGGCTATGTTAGGTCTAAGAATAGGTGGAATTTTAATTTCGAAATCTTTAACGGTTAGTTCAAAATCTCCGGTAATTATAAATTTACCGTCTATCTTTTCTATATTAGTTTTAATCTCCATTTCCTTGGAGATGTTTCTTATCGTGAGAGTACCTTTTACAAACTTGGTTTGAGATCCTTCAATATTCGGATCAAAATCTATAAAATTACCTTTAAAAGTAGCTTTCGGATACAAGTCAGATTCGATATAACTTTCATTAAAATGTTCATGCATCAAAGATTTCTTAAAAACAAAAGCATTCATTAGCATACTAATGGCAATCTCTTGTTTGGATAAATCGATAATACTTAATACTTGATTATTTTTAGCCTCTATATTCTCTACAGAGGTATACGAAAAGAACGAGACTTGTCCCTGACGCGTAATCACTTGCTCAGATATACTGTCTGATGGCACAAAATTGAGCAAGAAAAATAGTTGAATAAGAATTTTATTCATTAGTATTTTGATTAGTAAGCACGCAATTTAATAAAATAACATCTTTAAGGTACCCTTTACAGACTCCTTTAATGGTAATTGTATCACCTTCTTTAAGTTTTTTTAATTTCATTTTGTGGTTTGGTTGTATATCACATATGATACTTGAGCTTTTTGTATTTCCCTCTAATATCAATGTGCTTCTATTATTTAAATAGCTAATTTCTTTGATGCTGCCAGTTACTTCTACTACTTTATTCTTATAATTATCGTTGGCAGTTTGCTCATCTCTACTAAACGATGCAACTAGCGATGTAGAGCTCAAATGTAATTCTGGCTCAGTTGCTACAACATTTATATATTCTCCACCAAAAATCAGATAATACACAGATATACTCAGGAAGCATACGGAAATGAAAAGGAACATTGCTATTTTAATTTTCTTAGTCACTTAGAATATCAAAGTTTATGGACACTGTAGATTTGAAAAACAAAGTAATAGGAAATCATAGAGTATCAAAAGAAAAAGTTTCTGAAAAAGAAAAATAGGAGTTGAAAAGGAAAAAAAAGGCAGTAAGCCAAATATCAATAATTCTTTTATCTAAAACTAACTAGTTATAAAATATTGTATTTTCGTTTTAAATTTGGAGAAATACCCGGCTAAACGATACGATACCCCTAAGCAATAATGAGAAAAGACAGATTATATTTTTTAACTTTTGTTTCTATTGCCGTAATATTCCTAATTATTGCTTCTTTTGGAGTAAAGTATTTTGTAAAAGTAAGCGCTAATCAATTAATAGAAATACAATTAGAATCCAGTAAGCGTGAAGCTGATGAAATTTCTAAACTTACGCATTACCAAATCAATGATGGTATTGAGAGAGAAAAAATAATAAGCAATCTTCAGAAAGTAATTGAAAACACGCATAATGGGACCTCTTTTGTCTGTGTATTTGATTGGTCTGGTAAAGAAGTTTGTAATCCTGATATTACAAAGGTTGGACAAAAAGTAAATTCTGATCAATCTCTCCTAACCTCACTTAACGAAGAAAACAGTTCTGATAAATTATATGATTTACTTTTAGGCGAAAGGAAACAAAATGATAGTATTCCTAATAATGAGCTAGAGACGGAGATTGTTTACATTGCTCCTGTTAAAGATTCTGATCTTATTGTTGCAGCACAAATTAATCTTAATAAAGTAAAAGGACAAGTCCGGAAATTAAAGACTAGTTTTTATACCATATTTATATTAATGGGTGGATTAATTATTCTCTCCTCATTTATTGTAGTTCGCATTATAGGTAGTTACTACGAAAAACAATTGGAACAGAAAAACACTGACTTAGAAAGTGAATTACTCAACCTTTCCAAATTGAATACAGATCTCATTGCATACCAACAAAGGATTGTAGATAAAACTGAGGATGAAGTAGTCGAGCCAAATGACTCTTCTTCCGATTTAGCTAATGACCCTAGTAAAAAAAGAATACTTACCTATATCCGAAACGAATTAGTCCCTGTTTCAATTGATCAAATAGCATATATATATACAGAGAATAGTATAACATATGTAGTTTGTTTTGATGGAAAAAAATCAACTAGTAACGTGAGTCTTGATGATATGCTCACTAGTTTAGATCCTTCGGTATTTTTTAGAGCAAATAGACAATTTATAATTAGCATAAGTGCCATTGCAAAAATTATTAAATACGGAAATAGCCAGCTTAAAATTTTAATTAACAACGCTGATGTCGAAATTATTATTAGTAAAAATAAAGCATCAGAATTTAGACAATGGCTAAATATTTAATAAAGTTTTATTCGTTTTTTAGATTCCAAAATATCTACATACTAACTTTTTGATATTATAGATAAGATGAATTCTAATTTCATTTTAACTCAGATGTGATTCTTGAATTTATTCAAAAATCGTAATTATTTCACCCTCTTTTTTTTCCTTTTTAACCCTTTTTTTTTCCCTCTCATACATTTTATTTTGTTTCTGAGCCCAGTGTTGACGGTTATTTGTGGCATAAATCATAAATAACTTATTACAATGAAAAAATCAATTTATCTATTATTAACATCAATAACAATATTAACTAGCTGTAGTAGCGACGACGTAGAAAACATTATTGATCCTAATCCTCCAACGACTGCTAATGCAGTACAACTTGCAAACGATGCTACCTTTGGAAATATCCTTACAGATTCTGAAGGAATGTCTCTATATTTCTTTTCAAGAGATACAAAAGGACAATCTGAATGTAACGGTGATTGTAAAACTGCATGGCCAATATTTTATCAAGCTGACTTAACACTTGATGAAGGATTAGATGCTGCAGACTTTGGAGTAATTACCAGAGCAGATGGAGAAAGACAAAACACTTACAAAGGTTGGCCGTTATATTATTTTGTAAATGACAATGCTGCGGGAGATACAAATGGAGATAAAGTTGGAAACAACTGGTATATCGCAAAACCAGATTATTCTTTAATGTATGCAGAAGCACAATTGGTAGGAAGAGACGCCGATGGAAACGATCAAAACTTCACTAGTGATTATACTGAAGGAGATGGACTTACATTTTACATCACCAACAGTACAGGAAGAACAATCTATGCTTTTGTAAATGATACTAAAGACACGAACAATTACACAGCAGATGATTTCTCTAATGATCCAATCTGGCCAATCATAAGCCTAGATATTAATAACATACCAAGTATCCTAGATCGTAACGACTTTGGAACTATAGATGTATTCGGAAGAACTCAAGTAACCTACAAAGGAAGACCTCTGTATTATTTTGGTCAAGATGTAGAAAGAGGAGATAATTACGGAATCAGTGTTCCTACGCCTGGAATCTGGCCAATAGTTAATACCGATACAACAGCATTATAACATTTTAGTTTGATTCATTTTTATAATCATTAAGTAGTTAGTTGGTCATAAGAGGAAGACGGTACTTTACTTATGAAGTTAAGCTTCCTCTTATTCTAAATTCACAAAAAACAATGAAATCATTTTCCAAAATCAAATTAATATGTCTTCTATCTGTGAGTATATTTTACTCTTGCGAAACAAATGTTGAAGAAGAAACTGTAGCAATTGAAGTCTGCGATGATGAAATCTCTTTTTCATCTGATATAAAACCAATCATTGATAACAATTGTATACGATGTCATGGAGGTAGCGGTAACCAGGCGCCAGATTTAACAACTTTTGAAAATATTAGTAATAATGCAAACAGAGTACGAAGAGAAGTTGTAAACAGAACGATGCCTTTAGGAGGTAGTTTAAGTAACAACGAAATTGAGCTTATACGTTGCTGGATAGACAATGGAGCTTTAAACAACTAAATCGTTCAATATGACTAAAAAGACAAAAAAACTCTTAATACTCTATTTTTTCGCAGCGATACTGGTAGTTTCTATCATTACTGTAAAAATATACAACAAACCATTTATAAATATTGCTGAATCCAAACCTAGTTTGTCATTAGCTTCAGAAGTGCTACTGTCGGACTTTATCAATGATGAAAGTACTGCTAACACAAAGTATTTAGAAGAACTAATACAAGTTAATGGAACTATTACAGCAATAGAGGAAGGAAAAGATGGTAATGATATTATAACACTAGGCAATGAAAATACTATAGGTAGTATCATTTGTCATCTTTCAAAAAATGAAAAAAACTTAAAAACAGGTCAAGAAATAAGCATTAAAGGCATCTGTACAGGATATTTAATGGATGTCATACTCGTAAAATGTGTAATCGTACCATAAACAACACTAACAAAATGAAAACCATACTTATAATATGCACCTTCCTATTATCATCTATTACTGTGGTAGGACAAGGTAAATTCTTAACCAAACAAGGCTATACATCCTTTTATTCTTCCACTCCAATAGAAGATATAAAAGCAGATAATAATCAAGTGCTAAGTATTATAGACACCTCTTCAGGCACTATAGCTATAGCCATTTTAATGAAATCTTTTTCATTTGAAAAAGCCTTGATGCAAGAACATTTTAATGAAAATTATGTAGAATCAGATCGTTATCCAAAGGCTACTTTCAAAGGAAAAATCTTAGACTTCGAAACCTTAACAAACAAAGAAAGCAAAGTTACTATTGTAGGTGACCTAACGATTCATGGTGTAACTAAGAAGATGGAAATACAAGGCAATATTAATTCTACAGAAGAAGATATCTCACTAAATGGAGATTTTGAAATCGAAGTAGCAGACTTTGGAATTAAAATACCTTCTGTAGTAGCCAATAATATTGCTAAAACTATAAAGGTAACGTATGAATTTGATCACAAACCTTATCAAAAGTAACATGAAAAAATTGACAGTTATTGTCTTTTTACTGGCCATTAATATCGGAGCATCTGCTCAAGATCTAATGGATATTTTAGAAGAAGAGACTACAGAAACAAAAAACTATACTACCGCTACATTTAAAGGAACCAGAATTTTAAATGGTCATTCGGTAGAGAATAGAAAAAAAGGAACTCTAGAGTTTTTGATATCTCATCGATTTGGAAGAGTTAATCTTGGAGCCGATGAATTATATGGACTAGATCAATCTAATATTCGATTTGCATTTGAATATGGATTAACTGATAATGTAATGCTAGGTGTTGGAAGAAGTAGTTTTGATAAAACGTATGATGGATTTATAAAATATAAGTTTTTAAAACAAAGTACTGGTAAAAAGTCTTTTCCTTTCACAGCTACTATATTTTCTAGTATTGCTTACAGAACATTAAAAGATTTTGACCCTGAAGATGAACCTACTTTTAGCCAAAAATTATCTTATGTTTCTCAAATATTAATAGCACGAAAGTTTAGTCCTTCTTTTTCATTACAAATAACGCCTACTTATGTACATAGAAACTCAGTAGCGATTAATGACGATCCACACGGAATTTTTGCAGTAGGGATAGGCAGTAGGGTTAAGATAACTAAAAGAATTTCTATAAACGGAGAATATTATTATACAGCGAATCCTCTACAGTCTATAGACGCATCTAATTCTTTAGCATTTGGTGTGGATATCGAAACAGGTGGACATGTTTTCCAGATTATTCTTTCTAATTCTATAACGATGATAGAAAAAAGCTTTATTACGGAATCCACGGATAATTTTTTCGAAGGTGATATACATTTAGGATTCAATATATCCAGAGCGTTCCAAGTGGGCAATAAGAAAAAGAAAAAACTTAAGCAGATAAAAAACTCTGGTATTTAACAGCTTCTAATAAAACTATGAGATCTATGTCATTACAAACTAAAATTTTTAAAAAAGAGTACAAAGTAAAAGGAGAAGATGTTGACGATTTTATGGTAATGGAAACCTCTGCTTATCAAAAATATGTTGCATCAATATTTAAAACTTTCCTTTTTGAAAATGGTCTTAAAAACAAAACCTCAAAAAAAATAGATTATACACCAGTGACATCATTAAACTCATTAGTTTTAATTAAGCCACTAATGTTTTTACAAGAGTTTTGTATCAACCTAGAGCTTATTTGTTCCGATAAAAACTTGAAAAAAATAGAAATTAAAAGTCGATTTTTTAATTCGAATAATGAATTATGTGTTATGGCAAATACACATTTTCTTGATTTTGATAATGCAATGATGAACAAAAATAAGATTATCAATGTCAGTTATTAATCAATTTTCAACAGAACTAATTACTATAGAAACAGGGGATAAAATTGCTATGATAAATGGTTTATGTTAGATAATTGGTTGTTTATGAAGGCTGGATTTTTATGAAATTCAGCCTTTTTTTGGTTCTAGAATAAAAACAAATCCCCAGTAACTCTCCAGTTACCGGGAATTTGAACACAATCTATCTATAGATACAAAAAACAACCATGTGGTACGTTTCTAAAGTTCAGGGGTAGTTTCTATTTTAAAAATATTTTTCAGATTTTAAGGTATGAATATCTGCGATAAGTTGCTTAATTGAAGTCTTATTCAATCCATTATAAATACCTCTTATATGTTTGTTTTTATCTACTAATACAAAATTCTCTGTATGCAGAAAATCATCATTTGCTTTGGTTTCTCCTAAATCTTCTTCTACAAAATAATAGTTCCTACCTAGATTATAAATATCATCTCTTTTACCTGTTACCAGATGCCATTTATCATTCATCACACCTTTGGCATCTGCATAATCTTTAAGAACATTTATAGAATCTCTTTCAGGTGTTACCGAATGTGATAACAACAAAACTTCTTCATCATTTTCGAATTCTTTTTGTAATACTAACATGTTGGTAGTCATTTTAGGACAAATTCCTGGACAACTGGTAAAGAAAAAATCAGTAACATAAATCTTATCCTTAAATGTTTCATCAGTTACTTTTTCACCTAGTTGATTCACTAAAGAAAAGTTAGGTATCTTATGAAAATCTTCTAATTCTTTAGCATTTGGTGTTAACCAATTTGGCGTAAAACTAGCATCTTGATAATAGGGCAACACCTCTACTCTACTAGACTTCCATTCTTCTTGTTTACAGCTTACACAAAAGCAACAGATAATGAATACGTAAAACCTATTTTTTATATTGAATAATTTCATCCTCCAATTCATAACATAAATTCGCTCGTTTTAAGCCAAAGATTCTTCCATTTTTAGCTTCATAATTATTGTAGACTTTTCCATTTTCGCGCCAAGCTTTTTGCAGCCCTTTTTCTTTACCATTTATAATATTCAGTTCTTTAAATTTGTTTCCACTTTTATACCATTGTTTTTGAAGTCCATCTACAATACCATTATTAAATCTGGATTCGGAACGTAAATTCCCGTTACTCCACCATGATTTAACTATACCATCTTTTTTACCTTCGACATAATTTGCTTCAAAACTTAATGTTCCATTTTCAAACCATTTTCGATATATCCCATGCTTTTTCCCATTTTTATATGTTGCCATTTCTGCTTTATTATTAGCTGTATAATAGGATTCTGAAATACCGTTAAAAGGTTCATTTTTATAATATACTAACCCAAGATTCTTTTTCATGTTTAGGTGGTCCTTGGATACCACGTTAAACACAGGAATGTCTTCAGATACTATTTTAAAGTCTTCCTTGGTATCATAACAAGAACCCATAACAACTATCACCAGAAAGAACGAAAGCAACTTCATTACTGAATGTTATTAGGTGTTCCTTGATAATCTCCTGGAAAAAGAATATAAAACTCGTTAAGATATACTTCGTTCTGGATGTGATAATGATATTCTTCTGTATCCGAATATAGCGTTGCACCTGTATGTCCACCAGATTCATCTAAATCCAAAGGATATTCTCCAGAAGGCTCTTTTCTACCATATAAAAAGAAACCATCTGCCATAATACCTATCAACTTATCATCGTCGTTAGACCATGCCTTTGGTTCTAAATGATAATGATAGCTTTGTGGTCCCGTATGAGCAGCAGTATAATCTAAAGATCCAACGGCATTATCCAGAGGAATGTTAGGTCCTTCTTCGTCATTATAAATTACTGCACCACTTACTGCGATACCAATAGCTCCTAATCCTGTAGCTGTGGAACTTGTGGCTAGCTCTGGTGATGATGGAACAGTTAATGAGTAAGAACCATTAAAATCATCAATATTTCCTGGTGCCATTTGTTCAAACGAAGTAACCGTAGGAGCTATAAATAAAGGATGATCCTCGGCGGCGGCAGGAGTTTCTATTACTTCTCCATTAGGTCCCATAAGACTTCTTGCTGTCGTGTTAGACCAATAAGGAGACGTATGATTTGGTCTTCCATTGGTTTCTATAATTACATTAGAACCACTCAACATAACCGTTACATTATCGGTATCAAACGCTGCGAAAGCATCATGAAGTTCTGCTACCATCCCATCATCATCTGTTGTGGACGTATTATTATCATCTCCGCTACAAGCAATAATTCCAATAGAAATAAGAATAATCACCAATAAAGAGACTCTGGCGAATCCATTTTTAAATATACTCTTCATTTTTCTGGTTTTTAGTTAATAAATTATTGACTGAATTATCGATTATCTCTAGGAGGTCCTTTTCTTTCAGGTTTTGGAGCTTTCTCTAATTCCTCTTTGGTAATAAACCCATCTTGGTCAAGATCTATTTTTGCAAAATCTCTTTTTAATGGTCCTTTTATCTCATCTTTAGCTAATTTACCATCTTCATTAGCATCCATTTTTTTGAAAATTTCTTCTACGGAAGGACGTTCTTTTTGTCTTTTATTATCATTGGATTGTGCATTTGAATGACAAGAAGTAAAAACAAAAATACCGGTCATTATAAGTCCTAAATTAAACAAGTTACTTTTCATATTTTTTCTGTTTTAGTTTCTTGTATAGACTTTAAATTTCGCCAAAAGTATAATGCGAAAGCAGTGTTTTCTGTGAATCTAATCATATACTCAGCGAATACCCTATTTAATTCTATAAACAGTATACTACAGAAGCTTTAGAATATATTACTTTAGAAAATAAATATTTTATTTTCACTTAATTTGTAATATGACAAGATCTATACGATTCTTATGCCAAGCAGGACTCTGGGCTACAGTTTGGATTTTTTTATCGATTTTACAGAAAAGAAATGACAGATTTCTTCTTGAGAATACGGTAGTCTTTGGTTTCCAAGTTGCACTAATAGGATTATTAATTTTTTATATCGCAAAACATTTCTTGTTTAAAAGAAAGTACATCCTCTTCACGATCATATCCATAATCCTAATATCAGTTTCTGCAATTATATCATCATCCATATTCTCTGGACCAAAAAGTCATACGCCATTACGAAGATTCGAAACTCCAAATGATAATCGCAAACCCCCAATTAGAAGAAATAGACCTGTGAATCCACCAAAAAGAGTAAATCCTCCATCGATATTTATGGTTCATTTTTCGAGTTTAATGATTGCATATTTAATAGCTACCTTTCTAGAAACTTTTTTGTTTGCACAACGAAAAGAAGAGGAAATGATCATAAGCAAAAATGAAAATTTGCAAACTGAACTTAAACTATTAAAATCACAGATCAACCCACATTTTTTATTTAATTCTCTTAATAACATATATGCTTTATCCGTAATTGATTCCGATAAAACACAACAGAGTATCAGTTATTTATCAGAAATGCTTCGTTATGTATTATATGAATGTGACCGTCCTTTTGTAATTATCAAAAAAGAACTAGCATATATTGAAAATTATATTCAATTGTTTTCTTTAAAAAGCAGTAAACCTTATAATATTAATACAGAATTCGAGGTCTCTGATCCTTCAATATTGATTGCTCCTATGCTGTTTATTCCGTTTATAGAAAATGCATTTAAACATAGTAATATTGAGAAACCTGAAAGTTCTTTTATGGATATTTATTTATATTCCTCTGCAGAAGTAGTAGTTTTTAAAGTTGAAAATAGTATTCCTAAAGACACCATGATAAAAGATAAAATTGGAGGAATTGGATTAGAAAATGTGAAGAAAAGATTAAATATACTGTATGCAGAAAAACATACATTACATATTGATACTAAAGATCAAATATTTAAAGTAGAATTACGTATAAATTTACCAAATCATGCTTAAATGTATTATAATCGATGACGAAGAATTAGCAAGAACTCTTTTAAAAACATATATAGATCGTTTGGATTATGTAGAGATTGTAGCTTCTTTGGAAAATCCATTGGATGCCATACCAATTTTAAAAAGTCAAACCATTGATATCTTGTTTTTAGATATACAAATGCCTGATTTGAAAGGTACTGATTTAGCTAAAATGATTTCTTCTAACACCCAGATTATATTTACCACTGCGTATTCAGAATATGCTTTAGAAGGTTTTGAATTAAATGCGCTAGATTATTTACTAAAACCTATTACTTTCAATAGATTTCTTACAGCAATCAATAAAGTTAAAAAAGAAAGCCATTCACAAGAAACAGACGCCACCATTACTATAAAATCAGGATATGATTTGCACAAAATAAAATATAAGGACATTTTATTTATAGAAAGTGATAGTGAATATGTAATATATCATATAGATAACAAAAAGATAATGAGCCATCAAACATTAAAATCATTAGAAGAAAAATTACCTCACTTTTTTATGAGAGTTCATCGTTCTTTTATTATTAACAAAAATTATGTGAGTGCTCTAAAAGGAAAAGATCTTTTAATACATAATACTAAAATACCTGTAAGTTCTACATACTATGAATCTGTAAAAGAAACCTTATTCAGTTAGTAATTTGTTTATGTTTAATGACACGAAATAGTTAAAGCTTTTTGATTCGAATATATCATCCCATAATAGTATTGGGATATCTTTAACGCTTCACACACTTGATTTTTAGTACTTTTAAAGCAATGTACGGTAAACACACAAATCACTTCTCATGAAAACACTCATCACTTTTATCATCTCATTACTATTTTCTTTTTTTCTTCAAAAAGCACAAGCGAACACATATTTGAAAGCAAATTTTAAGACAGGAAATCCGGAAATTTCTTCAATTCACAAAATGACTTTTGGTCCAGAAGGTATATTATTTATTGGTGATAGTGATGCAGCACAAATTATAGCTGTAGATCTTAGTGAACATCCTAAATTAGATAATTCTAAAGTTAAATTAGATAATATAGACAAGCTTATAGCCGACATGATGGGGACAACGATAGATCAGGTACAAATCACGGATATGGTTGTTAATCCGAACAACAATAATATATACTTATCTATTAATCATAGTTCAGGTATTCCAATATTATTAAGAGTTGAAGAAAATGTATTGAAGCAAGTACCGTTAGATAATGTATCGTTTAGTAAGGTGTCACTGACAAACCCAATAGATAAAGAAGCTAAAGATAGACGTGGTCGTAGTTTAAGAAAATGGGCGATTGCAGATATTAAATATACGGACGGGAAACTACTGTTATCTGGTCTAAGTAACCAAGAATTTGCCTCCACTTTTAGTGCTATTGATTTTCCTTTTAATGAAAAACAAGAATCTAGCTCTTTAGAAATTTATCATGCTGCTCATGGTAAATATGAAACTCATGCGCCTATTAAAACATTTATTCCAACAACTGTTAACGGAACTTCACAGATTGTAGCTAGTTATACTTGTACTCCTTTAGTTGTATTTCCGATAGACAAAATAAAACAAGGTAAGCATCATAAAGGGAAAACTGTGGCAGAATTAGGAAGTGGAAATTCTCCAGTAGATATGATAGAAATTGCTAGCGAAGGAAATCGTTATTTGCTAATAGCTAATACCAATAGACCTCTTATGAAAATGGATTTTAAAGATTTAGAATCGTTTCAGGGAGAATTAACTAAACCTGTAGTAAAAAAAGGAGCCGCCGAAGGTGTTGACTATGTAAACTTACCGTATGTAAATGTTCAACAACTGGATAAAATGGGTGATAATGGTTTCATTATTGTTCAACGTGAATCCAATGGAAACCTTGCTTTAAAAACAGGGAATAGTTGGTGGGTAAAATAACTTAGTTTCTTATTGCTATTAGTACACTTATTAGTTTAGGCTTTGAAGTACACTTTTATTTTTTTACTCATCTTATCATCTGATCTTTTAAGTCAGAAAAAATATGATTTCATTTTTACCAAAGATAAAATCACAATACTTAATCATGATGATTCTTTAGAAAAGAAGATATTCTTATATAATGGAGAAATAGAAGAAGATTTGATCACTAGTACTACTCCAATCCTTGGCAAGACTTTTTTTGAAGAAGATTCATTACATTTTACTCCTGTAGTACCGCTAGGATGGGATCGGATTTACACCTTGGTTTACAACCATTCTATTACTTATTTCAAAATACCTATACCAAAAAACTACAACAAATTATCTGTAGTAGAGATATATCCAACATCTTCCAAACTACCGTCGAATATTTTAAAATGGTACATTAAGTTTTCAAACCCAATAAATAGAAATAACGTATATGATTATTTTCATTTTATAAACGCTAAAGGAGACACCCTATCTAGAGCTATATTACCACTAGAAAATATATTAATTAATAGGGATAAAACTCTGGTAACGTTATGGATCGAACCGGGAAGACAAAAACGAAAACTGATACCTAACCAATTATTAGGCTCAGTCTTTACACCTGGAGAAAATTATAGGATAATAATTTCAAAAAATATAAAAGATAGTAATGGTATATCGATGCAAAAGGATTATATAAAAAGTTTTTCTATCATAGATGCCGATCGTTCTAAACCAAACATATCGCAATGGCATATAGAACATCCAAAAAAAGAATCACTATCTCCCCTAATTATTAAATGCTATGAGCCCTTAGATTATGGAAGTCTTATAGACAATATTAACATTAGTTATAAAAACCAGATAATCAGAGGTACATGGGAGTTATCAAATAATGAAAGGATAATTCAGTTCCTACCTAAAAAGAAATGGAAATTAGGAAACTACCAAATAAACTTCAATCAAACTATAGAAGATCTGGCAGGTAATAATCTTTCTCGTCTCTTTGATAATGAGATTGATAATACTGAAGATGTCAACGCTACAAATCAAGAATACATCTTAGAATTCTCAATATATTAGTAAATAATCCTCGGGGCAAGCCCCGAGGCATTAGATTAGAATAGATCTAACTGATCTGTTTTATGTAACACTTCATATTCTTTTTCCTTGCCTTGATTTTTTACATATTGAGCAATGATTTTC
>NZ_JBSWZK010000008.1:0-301187 GCF_054054605.1 Aquimarina sp. 433 | reverse complement strand
AAGACCACACTGGAGTCTTAACTTAAAAACACCTAACTTTATACATAACAAAAAACCCCTTGAAGCTAGCTTCAAGGGATTAAATAAAATCTTGTAAAATTGTCAACCTATTTTAGGACGACTCATTAAACCTTATACTATTTCATAGCACCTACCATATCTTCAGGTTTTACCCATTCATCAAATTCAGTTTCGGTAACATATCCTAAGGCAATAGCTTCTTGCTTTAGTGTAGTTCCATTTTTATGTGCTGTATTGGCAATTTCTGCAGCTTTATAATATCCAATCTTGGTATTTAATGCTGTTACTAACATCAATGAATTATTTAATAACTCAGTAATTCTAGCCTGATTAGGTTCAATGCCTTTTGCGCAATGTTCTTCAAAAGAAACGCAAGCATCTCCTATTAATTGAGCACTTTGTAACAAATTGGCAGCCATTACGGGTTTAAACACATTAAGTTCAAAATGACCTTGCATTCCTCCAACATTAATAGCAACATCGTTACCCATTACTTGTGCACATACCATTGTTAATGCTTCACATTGTGTAGGGTTTACTTTTCCTGGCATAATAGAACTTCCTGGTTCATTAGCAGGAATAATTAGTTCTCCGATTCCACTTCTTGGTCCAGAAGCTAACATACGTATATCATTACCTATTTTATTAAGTGATACTGCAATTTGTTTTAGTGCACCATGAGTTTCTACAAAAGCGTCGTGAGCTGCAAGTGCTTCAAATTTATTTTCTGCAGTTACAAAAGGAAGACCAGTAAACTGAGCGATAAATTCAGATACTCTTTTTGCATATCCTTTAGGTGTATTTAAACCAGTACCAACAGCAGTTCCTCCTAAAGCAATTTCGGCCAAATGAGGTAACGTATTTTCTAAAGCCTTAAGCCCGTGATCTAATTGAGAAACATATCCAGATAGTTCCTGACCAATAGTAAGAGGAGTAGCATCCATAAAATGTGTTCTACCGATTTTTACTACATTTTTAAAAGCTTCTGATTTCTTTTTTAAAGTATCTCTAAGTTGGGTAATTCCAGGAATAGTAACTTCTAATATCTTTTTGTAAGCAGCAATATGCATTCCAGTAGGGAAGGTGTCATTAGATGATTGTGACTTGTTTACATCATCATTTGGTTGAATAGTTTTTTCTCCTTCTCCAATGGTTTTTCCAGCTATTTGATGCGCACGGTTAGCAATAACTTCATTTACATTCATGTTACTTTGTGTACCCGAACCAGTTTGCCAAATTACTAATGGAAACTGATCATCATGCTTTCCTTCTAAAATTTCATCACATACCTGCGCAATAAGATCTCTTTTTTCTATAGGTAATACTCCTAATTCACAGTTTGTAAATGCAGCGGCCTTTTTTAAATAGGCAAACCCGTATACAATTTCTAATGGCATTGAACCTGGTGCTCCTATTCTAAAATTATTTCTGGAACGTTCTGTTTGTGCTCCCCATAGTTTATCAGCAGGCACCTTTACTTCGCCCATCGTATCTTTCTCTATTCTATATTCCATAGCTATGATGATTTGTTTTTCGAACGGCAAATTTAAGAATTTGAATAGCTTTTTGGGAATAAAGGTTGCCGAAATTGATCTAAAATTTTGATTTAAAAATAAATCATATTTATGCTATGAGATAAATATAAGAGTTAGTATCTTTGGCAAAAATTGAAATTACATTACTATTATGTTCGAATTTGATCAGTACCTTGGTTTTTTAGCATTCCTAACAATCCTAACCATCGGATTTTGGTTAATGATATTTTTATTAACATTTGTAGTTCCTTACTGGATTTTTGGAGCTACTATTGAAAACTTCAAATTAAAGCAGGAAGCAAAACGCAAGGCTAGAGGAGAAGCATAGGTATAAGAAAGTATTAGTTATATATAGTAAAAAAGGAAGATCAATCGATCTTCCTTTTTTATTTAGTGTCTATATCTAGTTGTTAAATAGGATGTTATTTTTAACCTTCAAATTCTTCATCACCACCACCAAAATTATTTCTTGAACGTTGTCTTTTCTTTTTCTGATTAAACCTATAGGTGAATGATAAGGTAAAGCTACGTTCTCTCCATTGAAATTCACTATCCGTAACAAAGGTTTCGGTTGTTGAAACACTTCTTCGTTTTCTACTGTTAAAAAGATCACTTACATTAAAGGTTAAAGAAGCTTTTTCTTTAAACAAATCTTTACTAAAAGCTAAGTTCACACTTAATAAACCTTCACTTTTTGTTTGTGCATTTTCATTAGGACCTGCATAGAAAGCTGTAGTTTGCCAATCTATTTTGGCAGGTAACGTAATTTTATTGTTTAATCTTGCGAACCAACTAAAGTTATCTGCATCAAAATTTTGACCATCAAAATCTCCTCTTATACTGTTTTGAAACGCATTGAAATTACCGTTGATTCTCCATTTTCTATTTGGGCTATAGGTTAGCGTAAATTCAAAACCATAACGATCAGAGCTCGATAAATTAATGGGTCTTCGTCTAATCACTGATACTTCGGTACCATCTCCTATAATTGCTGTATCTCCAGTATCTTCTGCAATAAATGTAAATATTTGGGTAGATCGATTATAATATATAGAAGAATTTAAAGTAAGTTTTCCAAGTCTATTGAGATATCCGAGATCAAAAACATTAGAGTAACTTGGGTTTAAATCTGAATTTCCTTGAAATATGTTTGTGGCGCTAGATCTAGATGGAAAAGGATTGATAAATCTAGAACGAGGTCTTCTTATCCTTCTATTATAGCCAAGTGTTAAACTTTGCTTATCCGTTAATTTATATCCTAGATTGATCGTAGGGAAAATATCTGTATATATCTTTTTATTGAGATCATTACTCGTTTTTTGATCTATCGTTATTCTAGTGCTTTCAACCCTTAATCCTAGAAGGTAAGATAATTTTCCTGTCTTACTTCCTAACTGAGTATAGGCTGCATTTACTTGTTCTTTAAATAAAAGATTGTTTGATAAATCGGTGTCTGTACTAATGTTTCCGTTGTCATCAAATTCTACTAAGAAATCGGTATCTAATTCATTAAAGTTTCCTCTATAACCGAGTTCAAATTGTGTTTTTTCTCCAATAGGAAGTACATAATCAGATTGTATCAAAATACGATCTTGCTTCTCTAAAGTATTTACAAGTTCGACAGTAGAAATATTTTCTTGAGTAATTCTTGAATCTTCTATTTCTTCACTATTCTCTATCTGAAAATCGAAAGTAAGCTTATGACCACTATCATTAAAATCTTTATTGTAATTAATGGAGTACTGTTTTGTTTCGTCATCTTCAACTTCTGGGTCAAAACGAAGATTACTACTTAAAATGTTACCATTTTCGTCTGGTTCTGTTATTAAATTGGTAGTATTACTTTCATTATCACTTGATCGGTAAAGAAAAGAGGTTGTAAGAGAAGATGAATCATTAATATACCATTCTATTCCTACATTTGTATTTATTCCTTTTCTAATTCTGTCAAAATCTCTTTCTTCATTAAGAAAAGTATCGGGTTCATCTATGTTCATGTCTCGATCAATATTGAAAAACCGTGTCTCCGATAGAGAATTACCAGGAACTTCACGATAATTATATCCTGAAGTAGTGAAAAAGTTTAGGTCTCCTGTACGATAATTGATATTTCCAGATACTCCAGCTTGTAATGGAAATCCAGTATTAACCGTAATAGCTCCGTTTAATCCTTGTAATTTACTTCTTCTTAAAATGATATTTAATATTCCGGCAGTTCCTTCGGCATCATATCGGGCGGATGGAGAGGTGATTACTTCAACTCTTTCAATCGATTCCGCTGGTAACTGACGTAATGCATCCGTACTATTAAGTCCAACTAATCCAGAAGGTTTTCCATTTATTAGTATTCTTACATTGTCATTTCCACGTAATGCAACATTTCCTTCAACATCAACAGAAACAGAAGGGACATTATCCAAAACATCACTTACGGTACCACCACTAACAGTAAGGTCTTTTCCTACGTTGTAGATTTTTTTGTCAAGTTTTATTTCTACTGTTGTTTTCTCTGCAATAACAACAACGTCATCTAAAGATTCTGTATCCAGTCCTAAGGATATAGTACCTAAGTTAGTATTTGTGAAAAGTTTTCGTTTTGTTAGTGTTACGGTTTTGAATGATATATATTCAATAGAAATATTATATATCGATGCGGGAACTTCGATATTAAAGTTTCCATTGGTTTCGGTAATTCCACCAGTAACGATTTTATTTTCTTTAGGATTTATAAAAGAAATAGTTGCATACTCTAAAGGATCATTTGTCTCTTTGTCAATTACTCTTCCTGTAACCTTTATTGTCTTTTGTTGTCCAAAAGATGCTAGTGTAATAAAAACTAGTACTAGCGAAATAATTTGTTTCATATTTTTATGTTGGGTGACCAAAAATATACTTAGAGTATTAGGATATCGGTTAAAGCACTGTTAAATAATATAAGGCATTTAAAACCAATAGTTTAATTATTGCTAACTGTTAAATAGAATTAACAAAAATGTAATAATTGTAAATTTTATTAGGATTTGAAAGAATTTAGTTACAATAATAATAGTGTAAAATCCGTTAGCGTTTTTTAGTTTTGCACATAATTTTGCGGAAAAAAGCTTAAAAAAATCTCACAAATAGATAAAATAGGGTTTATGAAAAAACTTCTTACGAATAAGTCACTTCTCATATTAGTATTGATTATTAGCTCTTCAATTTCCATGTATGGGCAGAGTCATAAAACAGCACTATCAATAACCGGAGGTTATGTAGATGGTGGTTTTGGTGGTTTAGCAACCTTAGATTATAAAGTAAATGAATTCGATTATTTGCAGTTTGGTCTTCAAGGGAATTTTACAAAATTAGAGGTCAATGATATAAAAGTACCTGTAAATCTTTATTCTTTTAATGCAGGTTTCTTTTTTGATGTTTTGCGAAATAATAAAAGAACATTTGCACTTTCCTTAGGAGCTGGTGGTACAGTAGGGAGCGAGGTTATCAATAGCGGAGATGAAACGCTTGAAAATGGTCAAACATTAAATATTGAACCAAGTCAAATTGTTTTTGGAGCTTATGCAGGTTTAGATGCAGATATCTTTTTAATACCGACAATAGCCATTAATATAAAAGCACAAGAAATATATCATTTCAATAGTGAAATTGGAGAATTGACTCCTTATTTTGGTATTGGAGTAAAACTGATATTAAAATAACCCCTTTTATATTTTGATATCGAAATCTTAAAAACTTAAAAGAAATCAATGAAAAAAACTTTTCAATACACAATAACTGCATTAGTATTTATTTTTGTGCTTTTTGCTTGTAACAAGGAGATTACAGAAGATTTACTAGTTTTTTTTAAAGTAGAGTTCAACGAAACAACTTTTGACGCTTTTGTTAATACAGAAGAAGAAACAACATTTACTATTGTCGGTATCGATAATATAGCGGCAGGAGATTATCAGATAAAGTACGACGTAACAGAAGGTTCAGGTTCTTATTTCTTAAATGATACTGAAATTTCTGAAAATGAATTTGTTGATTTACCTGCTGGACCTGAATTTACCATAGAATATGTCGGAACCTTAGTTGGTGTAAATAAAGTTACAGTAACATTAAGAGATGCACAGGAAAGAGAAGAAGAGTTTGTGTTGACTTATAATGTGAATGATACGGATTTTACGTTTGATGTAGCACCAAGTTCCGAAACAACTTATGTGAGTGGTGAAATTGATTTAGATTTATCCATAGCAGAAATTAGTAGTGCTACTTATGAAATTGCATATACTTTTATTTCACCTAGTGATATAACTACAGAGGGTGCAGGTACTATTAGTGTAGATGATACTGATCTGGAGCCTGACACATCAAGAGCGATTTCAGTTGGAGATTCTAGATGGCAATTTACAGGAGTAGCTTTAGGAACAGTGGATGTTGAATTTACGGTTACTAGTAGTTTAGGGGTTTCTAAATCTCAATTGTTGAATATCGTGGTTGGTGAAACTCCAGATTTTACGTTTACAGCAACTTTAGTAGATAGTACGAATCCTATCTTTACAACCGATTCTGGTGCAGCAATTAATTTTAATATTACAGAAACCGCAGGAACATCAAGCTATGTTATGAACTATAGTTCTTCTAATACAGGGAATCTGGTTTATAATGGAGAAACGTTCGAACCTGGTGATAATATTTCGATTCAGGTTGGAGAAAGTATAGGTACTTATGTAGGTACTTTAGAAGGGGAGCACATTTTGGATTTTCAGGTAGATAATTCAAATACCGTTACCGTATCAAGAGAAGCTTCTTTAACGTTAACCTATAGAGATCCTGATGGTACACCTCCTACAATAGAATTAGTTGGAGCTGCTGAAATTACTATTAATATCGGAGAAGCATTTGTAGATCCTGGTGCAACAGCATCTGATGATATTGATGGTGATCTTACAGCTAATATTACAGTTGCAGGTTCAGTGGATGTAAATGTTCCAGGAACATATACTTTAGTGTATAGTGTTCAAGATTCTTCTGGGAATACCTCTACTGTTGATCGTATTGTAAATGTTATAGATAATATTGATCCTGTTATTACACTATTAGGAGATAATCCGTTGACCGCTTTACAAGGAGAAACGTTTAATGATCCTGGAGCAACTGCTACGGATAATGTAGATGGTGATATTTCTTCACAAATTCAGGTAACAGGAATGGTTAATACGAACGTAACTGGAGCATATGAACTAACTTATACTGTTAGCGATACTGCAGGTAATCAAGTATCAGCAACTAGAACAGTAAATGTAATTAGTGATAATCCACCAGTGATTACTCTAGTAGGAAGTAATCCTTTAGAGGTTAGTTTTGGTGCTACTTTTCTCGATCCTGGAGCTACAGCTACAGATGATTTAGATGGAGATTTAACTGATCAGATACAAGTAAGTGGAGCAGTAGATGTAACTATACTTGGTTCTTATACACTTGTGTATAGCGTTACCGACTCGTCTGGAAATAATGTAGAAGTGACAAGAACAGTAAACGTTATTGATAATACTAGTCCTGTTATTACTTTAGAAGGAGCTAATCCTTTTATTGTAAATGTAGGGAATACTTTTACCGATCCTGGTGCTAATGCTAACGATAATGTTGATGGTAATATAACAGCGAACATAACGGTATCAGGAAGTGTAGATGTGAATACACCAGGAGATTATGTATTAACGTACAGCGTTACAGATTCATCGAATAATACAGCAACAATTACTAGAACAGTAAGAGTTATAGATAATGTAGCTCCAGTAATTACCCTAGTTGGAGCTTCAACGATAACTGTACAACAAGGAGGAAGTTTTACAGATCCTGGAGCAACTGCATCGGATAATGTAGATGGTAATATTACAGCATCTATTCAGACAACTGGTAATGTAAATGTTAATTTGCCTGGATCATATACCATACGATATAACGTCCAAGATGCTGCGGGTAATAGTGCTACAGAAGTTACACGTACTGTAATTGTAGAATCTAACATTAACTTTAATCGAGCTACGGGTGTGCTTACTGCTCCTGCAGGATCTACAGTAGAATTATCTATGAACTCTGGAGGTGATGGAAGCGGACGAGCTGAGATTAGAGCAACAAGTTCAGGTGGTGCTAATTTAGGAATAGCGATTACTTGTTGGAGTGTGGCACCTGGAGGGATCGTATGTATAGATGTAGATGGAGATGGTGAAAATGATACAAGTGGCTTTACTTTTACTATGCCAGCAGATGGTGTAGCTAACTTTACTGGTTCTCATGAACCAAATTCTGGTTCTACAGGAAGTGGTACAAGCTTTAGTATTAGAGTAGCAGGAGAAACTTTTAACGGATCTATGACTTCAACTAATGGAATTCCACAATAGAAAATTATAGTATGGTAAATAAAAAAACCTCGGAAATTATTTCCGAGGTTTTTTATTATAGAATATCTAACACTTTTTCAGGTGGTCTTCCAATAATAGCTTTATTATTTTTAATAACAATAGGCCTTTCAATTAATTTGGGATGATTTACCATAATTCGTATTAGTTCGTCATCTTTGATCTCTTTTCCCTTAAATTCTTGCTTCCATATAGTTTCATTAGTTCTTACTAGTTCTATTGGTTTTATATTTAATAAGTTAATGATATCCTTAAGCTTATTTTCAGTTAGAGGAGTATCCAGGTATTTTATAATTTCTAAATCCTCTTTTTTATCTTCAAGAATTGCTAAGCACTGTCTTGATTTACTGCATCTTGGATTGTGATATATTGTTGTCATAATTATTGTTTAGTCTTCATTTTTTTGTCCCATCATCATAAGGTATGCTTTCAGAAAAGCGTCAATATTTCCATCCATAACTGCATCTACATTACCAGTTTCTTCAGCTGTTCTTACGTCTTTTACTAATTTGTAAGGATGCATTACATAATTACGTATTTGGGATCCCCATTCGATTTTCATCTTAGAAGCTTCAATCTCGTCTCGTTGAGCCTGTCTTTTCTTAAGTTCCAATTCAAAAAGTTGAGATTTTAGCATTTGTAATGCTTTTTCTCTGTTATCATGTTGGGATCTGGAATCGGAACAAGATATTTGAATTCCCGTAGGGAAGTGCGTAAGCTGAACTTTAGTTTCTACTTTATTTACATTTTGTCCACCAGCTCCACTAGACCTAGATGTAATGATTTCATAATCTGAAGAATTAATATCTATTTCAATACTGTCGTCCGCCAAAGGGTAAACATATATTGAAGCAAATGAAGTATGTCTTTTTGCATTGCTGTCAAATGGAGAAATACGCACTAAACGATGAACACCATTTTCTCCTTTTAGCCAACCAAAAGCATATTCCCCTTCGATTTCTAAAGTCACTGTTTTAATACCTGCAACATCACCTTCCTGGTAGTTCAGCTCTTTTACCTTAAAGCCTTGTTTCTCTGCCCACATTAGGTACATACGCATTAGCATACTTGCCCAGTCACAACTTTCGGTTCCACCAGCACCTGCTGTAATTTGAAGAACAGCGCTCATACTATCACCTTCATCACTAAGCATATTCTTAAATTCAAGATTTTCGATTAAATCAAGTGCTTTTTGATGATTTGTATTTACTTCTTCTTCAGTGGCATCTCCTTCTTTATAAAACTCAAATAGGATTTCGAGATCATCAATAAGGCTTACACCTTTTTCATACTCAGAAACCCATTTTTTTTCAGAGTTTAAAGCCCGCATTATTTTTTCTGCTTCTTGGGCATCGTCCCAAAAATCTGGAGCATACGTTTTTTCTTCTTCGTTAGCGATTTGGATTAGTTTGGCATCAATGTCAAAGATACCTCCTTAACGCAACCAGGCGCTCTCTAAGATCTTGTAAAGTCTCAGTATTGATCATATTTTGATTATTTTTTGACAAAAATAGGATTTAACAATTCAGTAGGAAATAATTTTGCTATTATTTTATAGTTTTAATTCTTTTGTAATTCACATTAATCATTTTTAAATGAGACTATATTTTTCTTGCTTCTTTTTAATAGTTGCTCAATCACTTTCAGCTCAATTTTTAGATTCACATAAAGAATTAAAATCATATAAAGGTTTCTTCGATTTTCACTATAGCGAAGATAAAGATGCCATTTATTTAGAAGTAGATAAATTGGATGAAGAGTTTTTATATGTTCACTCGTTAGCTTCGGGTCTTGGTTCTAATGATATTGGATTGGATAGAGGGCAAATAGGTAATGGTGTTATTGTAAAATTTGTTAAAGCTGGAAATAAACTACTCTTGGTTCAACCGAATCAAAGATATAGAGCAATAACAAATAATAAATTAGAAAAGAAAAGTGTTGAACAGGCCTTTGCGAAATCAGTCTTATACGGTTTTAAAATAGAAGAAAATAAAAATGGTTCTTATGTAATTAATTTAACTCCATTTTTGATGCAAGACACACATGGAGTAATTAATAGATTAAAAAATCAAAATGAAGGCAACTATAGTATCGACAAGAGCAAAAGTGCATTAAGTTTAGAAAGAACTAAAGCATTTCCAAAAAATGTAGAGTTTGAAGCACTTTTGACCTATAAAGGAACTCCAAAAAGAGGTAATATTTGGTCAGTTGCTCCCGATGCTAAATTTCTTACCGTTACTCAACACCACTCTTTTGTACAGTTACCAGATGATAATTATAGAAAACGTGAATTTGATCCTAGAAGTGGAGCACTTTCTATTTCATATTTGGATTATGCCACTCCGATACAAGAACCGATTGTTAAGAGATATATTAAAAGACATCGATTAGAAAAGAAAAATCCAGAACTAAAGATGAGTGAAGCTAAAGAGCCTATTGTTTATTACTTGGATCCAGGAACGCCAGAACCTGTAAGGTCTGCATTACTAGATGGTGCTAGATGGTGGAATCAAGCGTATGAAGCGATTGGATTTGAAAATGCTTTTCAGGTAAAAATGCTTCCATCAGATGCTGATCCCATGGATTTACGATATAATGTAATTCAATGGGTGCATCGTTCTACGCGTGGTTGGAGTTATGGAGCAAGTGTGGTAGACCCAAGAACAGGAGAAATTTTAAAAGGGCATGTAAGCTTAGGAAGTTTAAGAATTCGTCAGGATTTCTTAATAGCTCAAGCATTATCGAATAAACCTTTTGCTAATAATGATGATAATTACAAACCTATGTTAGAAATGGCTTTAGCAAGAATAAGACAGCTATCTGCCCACGAAGTGGGGCATACTATAGGTTTTGCTCATAATTTTGCAGCCAGTACTAGTGATAGAGCATCTGTTATGGATTATCCGCATCCTACCATTAGATTAAAAGATAATCAAATTGATTTTTCTGACGCGTACGATACTAAGATAGGGGTTTGGGATAAAGTAACTGTAGCTTATAGTTATGCTGAGTTTAATAGTAAAGCTGACGAGAAAAAGGAATTAAATAAGATTTTAGATGAAGCATATGCTTCGGGTTTACGTTTTATATCTGATAGTGATGCAAGACCTCAAGGAGGAGCTCACGGCTTGGCTCATTTATGGGATAATGGCAGCAATGCTTCTGAAGAATTAAAAAGTGTATTGGAAGTACGAAATCATGCAATTAAAAATTTTTCTGCTGATAATATTAGAACTGGAGAGCCATATTCTGTTTTGGAAGACGTGTTTGTTCCATTATATTTTTTTCATAGATATCAGACGGAGGCTGCTGTAAAATTAATAGGAGGTCTTAATTATAATTATGCTACTAAGGGTGATATGCAAACCATTGTAGAAGTAATTCCAGTAAAAGAACAAAAGAAAGCGTTAGATCAGATTTTGAATACCATATCTCCTGAAGTTTTAGCAATTCCTGAAAGTAAATTAGGTTTATTTCCACCTCGTGCTTTTGGTTATAATCGTACCAGAGAGTCTTTTAAAAGTAAAACAGGAGTAGGGTTTGATGCTTTAAGTGCTGCATCTACTGCTTGTGATATGAGCTTATCTTTGTTGTTAAATAGCGAAAGGGTGTCTAGATTGGTGCAGCAGAGAAGTTTAAATAAAAATGCGTTAGGGGCATCTGAGGTGATCGATAGATTGATACAACAAGTTTTTAATTCAGAATCAAAAAGTGATTATTATAATGAAATACAAAACGTTGTAAAAAATAATACGTTAAAGCATTTAATGAAGTTAGGTAATGATAAAAACGCATATCCGCAAGTACAGGCTATCGCTTATAATTCGTTGCAAAAAATAAGTTCACTGTTAAAATCTCAAAATACTAACGTATTAAATAAAGTTTATAATGCCTACTATGTGAAACAGATAGAGAATTTTATAGCTAATCCTAAAGATTTTAAACCAATGTCATCACCTAAGATTCCTGATGGTTCTCCTATAGGAAGCTTTCAATGTAATTTTTAATTTCATTCGCATATTCTCTAAAAATACTAAGAACTAATTACTTATTCTAAAATATGATTATTGATCTAAGAAGTGATACTGTCACTAAACCAACTTCTCAAATGCTTGAAGCGATAATGAATGCCAAAGTAGGGGATGATGTATATAAAGAGGACCCAACAGTAAATGCACTAGAAGAAAAGATAGCAACCATGTTCGGTATGGATATGGCTTTGTTCTTTCCTTCTGGTAGTATGGCTAATCAAGCGGCAATTAAATTACATACACAACCTGGTGAACAACTTATTGCAGATAAATATGCTCATGTATATAATTATGAAGGTGGAGGTGTTTCGTTTAATAGTGGTGTGTCCTGTAAGTTGATTGATGGGCATAGAGGAATGATTACTGCAGATCAAGTGGAATCATCTATCAACCCACCAGATTTTTACCATAGTCCGCTAACAAGTTTGGTGTGTATAGAAAATACTACTAATAAAGGAGGAGGAGCGTGTTACGATTTTGATGAAATTTTAAGGATAAAAAGTGTTTGTAAAGAACATAACTTGGGATATCATTTGGATGGAGCAAGATTATGGAATGCGATTATTGCTAAAAATCAGCGTTTTCAACAGTATGGAGAAGTGTTTGATACGATATCTGTATGTTTAAGCAAAGGTTTAGGAGCTCCTATGGGTTCTGTACTAGTCGGGAAAAAAGAATATATGCAAAACGCTATAAGAGTTCGAAAGGTATTAGGTGGAGGAATGAGGCAAGTAGGGTACATGGCTGCAGCTGGGATTTATGCCTTAGATAATCATATGGATCGATTAATTGAAGATCATAAAAAAGCTACAGAAATAGGTGAAGTGTTAGAAAAGTTATCCTTTGTGAAAAGTGTGGAGCCAATAGATACGAATATAATTATATTCACTATAGATAGAAATGAAGAAGAATTTATAGCACAGATGGCAGAAAAAAACATTCATTTTTATGGAATGGGACAAGGAAAGCTTAGGTTCGTTACTCATTTAGATTACACTACCCAAATGCATGAATATTTTATGAACGATGTGTTGACGAAAGTTTAAAATAAAAAAGGCTGTTTGATGATCTCAAACAGCCTTTTAATTCTAATTAAGAATTTTATATCTCTTTTGTGTCCGCTCCAGGAGCATTTTCTTTTACAGAATTTATTCCGTTTTCCATTCCTGATTCAGAAGTATACATTTGACTACTTCCAATTATTTGACCATTTCCTGCTTTTAGATTAAAATAAAACTTACCGTCTTTTGAAGTTTTTCTTTCATATCTGCCATCTTCAGATGAGTTTTTCTGTACAGAAGCAATTCCATTAACAGCAGCGGCTTTACTATTATACACTTCGCTACTCAGAATTACCTGTCCGTTTTTGGCTTTAAGCGTAAAATGAAAATTAGATCCCTCTTTATTTTTGAGTTCAAACATATTATAGTTGTTTTTTAAAATGTTAACTGATTTCTATAAAAGTATATAAATAAAAGGAAAAACAAAAATGATTAAAACTTCAAAAAGTACCCTTTTGAGTATTTTATCGAGTAAAAAAACAATACGTCGAAAATGCCTTCTTTTTTTGGAATCTTAATTTTAACATTTCTTTTTGATGTGGATAAATTTGTACCTTTAAGTGTAACATATATAATAACCACAAAAATCATCAAACATGAAAAATCGTATTTTACTTATTTTCCTTGCATTCGTAGGTGTAGCTGCACAGGCTCAAGACCTTCCTGCAAATCCAGAACCTGGAAAATGTTATGTACGTTGTACCACTCCTGATATTTACGAAAATCAAACAGTACAAGTGCAAATAACACCTGAATACAGAAAATTAAAAACATTTCCTGCTACTTTCGAAACAGTAACTGAGAGAGTTTTGGTAAAAGAGGAAACTAAGAAGTTTACTTATGTACCAGCTAAGTATAAGAATGAAACAGTAACTTTTATTAAGAAGCAAAAAGCATCTAAGTTATCTGTAATTCCTGCAAAATTTGGAAAAGGTTCAGAAACTTTAGAAATTAAGCCAGCATATGCTCAATGGGAACTTGGTTCTCCTGCTCCAGATTGTGCATCTAGTAACCCAGATGATTGTCGTTACTGGTGTTATAAAGGATATCCAGCTGAATTTACTACGGTAGCTGTACAAACATTAAGCTCTGATGCAACCACAAGAAGTACTCCAATAGATGAATTAACAAGTACTTATACTAAAAGAGTAATTGCTGAGCCTGCAAAAGTGATCGAAGAAGTAATTCCTGCAGAGTATGCAACGATTACTAAAACAGTAATGGTAAAAGACGCATATAGTGAGGAAGTAGTAGTTCCGGCTACATTTAAATCAGTAAGCAAAGAAGTGCTTACTCAAAAAGGAGGTTTAACTACTTGGAAAGAAGTTGAGTGTTCATTAGTAGAATATTCTGCGTTACCAATCAACTGGAATTTAGGTAGTGCTACCCTTACTTCTCAGGCAAAAAGTATAATCGATACTAGATTAATGCCAGTATTAGCAAACAATCCAGGAGCTAAAATGGAGATTGCATCGCATACGGATGCTAGAGGATCAAAGTCTAGTAACAAAAGTCTTTCTGAAAGAAGAGCGCAAGCAGTTGTAACTTATTTATTGTCTAAAGGTATAAACGGAAGTAGATTAGTAGCTAACGGATATGGTGAAACAAGATTAAAGAACAGATGTTCTGATGGTGTTTCTTGTACTGAGCGTCAGCATGCGGCTAACCGTAGAACTGAATTTAGATTGATTAACAACTAATCTACGTTAAAGAGTATAAAAAAAGGAAGCAATTTGCTTCCTTTTTTTATTTCTATAGATTCATTTATTTAAAAAGATCTAACCCTGGTATATTAGGCATTCCTTCTTTAGCAACTGCAGCTAATTCTGTCTCATTAACAGATGTAGCTTTGGCTATTGCCTTATTCATTGTTAGAATTAGATAATCCTCTAATTGTTCTTTGTCATTTAACAACTCATCTGCAATAGAAATGCTTTTAACTTCTCTATTTGCTGTAATAGTAACTTTTAGAAGATTATCAGAACTAGATTCATCTACCATAACAGTATCTAATCTTTTTTTAGTTTCTTCAACTTTTTTCTGGGTTTCCTTTAGCTTACCCATCATATCTCCAAACATCGATTTTGTTTTTTTAGAATTTATTAAGAACAAAATTAGTATTTTACCTGTTAATAAACTAAGAGATTTATGCTAAAAGTCTAAGGGTTATATAAATGGTAACTCTTACTTTTGCATCTTCGTATAGTTCAAATAAATATCAAGAAATTGCAGATAGAAGTTAAGAATCCCGTTGCAGAAAAGAAAGCTACTCATTTAGAAAAACATGGTGATGTTCGTATTGATAATTATTTTTGGTTAAATGATAAGGAAAACCCAGAGGTAATTAAGTATTTAGAGCAAGAGAATGAGTATAATGAAAAGATGATGGGGCATACTAATGACTTTCAAAAAAGCCTTTTTGAAGAAATGAAAAGTCGTATCAAAGAAGATGATTCTTCGGTACCATATAAGCTAAATGGTTATTGGTATATAACGCGCTATGAAACTGGAAAGGATTATCCTATTTATGCAAGAAAAAAAGGAAGTCTCGATGCAAAAGAAGAAATTTTATTTGATTGTAATGAAGAAGCTGAAGGACATTCCTATTTTAAAATGGTAGGTCTAAATGTTAGTCCAGACAATACTTTGATTGCTTTTGGTGTTGATACTTTAAGTAGAAGGAAATATACCATTAGAATAAAAAATCTAATAACAGGAGAAATATATCCTGAAATAATTAAGACTACTACAGGTGGAAGTACTTGGGCTGCAGATAGCAAAACCTTATTCTATACAAAGAAAGACGAGGAGACCTTAAGATCACATAAAATATATAGACATATTCTTAATACAGATTCATCTAAGGATATAGAAGTGTATCATGAGTCTGACGACACCTTTAATACCTTTGTTTACAAAACCAAATCTAAACAATATTTGGTAATTGGTTCCAGTAGCACTTTAACATCAGAATATCATATTCTCAAGGCAAATGACCCTACAGGTGATTTTAAGGTGTTTCAGGAGCGTATTAGAGGTTTAGAATATGGGATAGCACATTATGATGGTAACTTTTATGTGCTTACTAATGCAGATGAAGCCAAGAATTTTAAATTGATGCAAGTTTCCGAAGAAAATACTTCAAAAAAGTATTGGAAAGATCTTATTCCTCATCGCAAAGATGTATTACTAGAGGATGTGGATATTTTCAAGGATTATTTGGTGATCAGTGAGCGACATAATGGTTTAAATAAGATAAATATTAAACGATGGGATGGTAAAGAAGATTATTATCTTCCTTTTGATAATGAAACCTACACCGCTTATGTTAGCACAAATGTTGATTTTGACACTAAAATCCTAAGATACGCTTACAATTCTTTGACTACTCCTAATTCAGTAATTGATTTTGATATGGAATCAAAAGAAAAACATGTCCAAAAAGAACAAGAAGTTTTAGGTGGGAAATTTGATAAAGCGAATTATGTTTCCGAACGTGTTTGGGCAAATGCAAAAGATGGAACTCAGGTTCCGATTTCATTAGTATATAAAAAAGGAATTAAAAAAGATGGAAGTAATCCTTTGTTACAATATGCTTATGGATCTTATGGCTCTACTATAGATCCATATTTTTCTACAGTGAGATTAAGTTTATTAGATAGAGGATTTATCTATGCAATCGCTCATATTAGAGGAGGAGAGTACCTTGGTCGTTCTTGGTATGAAGATGGTAAACTGTTTAAAAAGAAGAATACATTCACTGATTTTATAGATTGTTCTAGGTTTTTAATAGATGAAGGGTATACTTCTACAAAACATCTCTATGCTATGGGAGGTTCTGCAGGAGGGCTGTTAATGGGAGCGATCGTGAATATGGCTCCTGAGTTATATAATGGAGTTGTGGCAGCAGTACCTTTTGTTGATGTAGTTACTACCATGCTAGATGATACAATTCCTTTGACTACTGGTGAGTATGATGAATGGGGAAACCCTAACGAAAAGGAGTATTATGAATATATGAAATCGTATTCTCCATATGACAATGTTGTAGCTCAAAGTTATCCGAATATGTTGGTAACAACAGGTCTACACGATTCTCAAGTTCAGTATTGGGAACCTGCAAAATGGGTTGCTAAACTACGTGAATTGAAAACAGATGAAAATTTATTATTATTACATACTAATATGGAAGCTGGTCATGGCGGAGCCTCAGGAAGATTTGAAGCTTTAAAGGAGGTAGCCGAGGAATATGCTTTTTTATTAGATTTAGAAGGTATAAATCATTAATTAAAAAAATTAACGTAACTTCGTAATGTTTTTCTAACAGTTTATAGACTCCCCTCACTAAGTTCTATAAACTTGTTAAAACACAACCCTTATGAAAGAAAATATACAAGCTTATAATAATGTTTTAGAGCTTATAGGTGACACACCACTTGTAAAATTAAACAGAGTTATGAAAGGCTATCCTGGGAATTTCTATGCGAAAATAGAATCATTTAATCCCGGACATTCTACTAAAGACAGGATAGCATTATACATTATAGAACAGGCAGAAAGAAAAGGTATACTTAAACCAGGTGACACCATTATAGAAACTACTAGTGGTAATACTGGTTTTAGTCTGGCAATGGTTAGCGTAATTAAAGGATATGATTGTATTCTTGCAGTTAGTTCCAAATCTTCAAAAGATAAAATCGCAATGCTTAAAAACATGGGAGCAAAGGTGTATGTTTGCCCTGCACATGTTAGCGCTGATGATCCTCGATCGTATTACCAAGTTGCCAAAAGACTGCATGAAGAAATAAAAGGTTCGGTTTATATCAATCAGTATTTTAATGAGCTAAATATTGATGCTCATTATAATTCAACCGGTCCTGAAGTATGGAAGCAAACTGGAGGAAATATAACTCATTTTGTAGCTTGCTGTGGAACAGGAGGTACCATTTCTGGAACCGCAAGATATTTAAAAGAACAGAATAGCGATATCAGAGTTTTGGGTATTGATGCCTATGGATCCGTATTAAAAAAATACCACGAAACTAAAGAGTTTGACGAGGAGGAAATTTATCCTTATCGAATAGAAGGTTTAGGGAAAAACTTAATACCTACTGCTACAGATTTTGAGATTATCGATAAATTCGAAAAGGTAAGTGATGAGGATAGCGCCCATTCTGCTAGAGAATTAGTAAGAAAAGAAGGTATGTTTTTAGGATATACTAGCGGTGCTGCAATTCAAGGTATAAAGCAATTAGCTAAACAAGGTGAGTTTGACGAAAACAGCAATGTTGTTGTCATATTACCGGATCATGGATCTCGTTATATGAGCAAAGTTTTTAGCGATGATTGGATGATGGAACAAGGATTTTTTGATAGCGTTCATGAAGAAGATGCTACCAAAGTCCAGTTTGTGAAATAAAATTTAATAAAAAATAAACTAGAGCATCTGATAGTTTACAGATGCTTTTTTTGTGAAAAATAGATATTGTAGTGAATTGGTATATTATTATGGTATCACGTCAATTTTCTGTATTTTCGCACACTTAAAGAAATCAAATTTACGGTAGATGAGAGATTTATTTGATAAAATATACAAAGACAAAGGGCCTCTAGGGAAATGGGCGGATCAAGCAGAGGGATATTTTGTATTTCCTAAATTAGAAGGTCCAATATCAAATAGAATGAAGTTTCAGGGTAGAGAAGTAGTTACCTGGAGTATCAATGACTATTTAGGACTGGCAAATATGGAGGAAGTCCGTAAAGTTGATGCTGAGGCAGCAGCGGCTTATGGATCAGCATATCCAATGGGTGCAAGGATGATGAGTGGTCACACAGATCTTCATGAACAATTACAGAATGAACTTGCAGAATTTGTGCATAAAGAGGCTGCTTATTTGTTGAATTTTGGATATCAGGGAATGGTGTCTACCATAGATGCATTGGTTAGTAAAGACGATATTATTGTATATGATGTAGACGCTCACGCTTGTATTATTGATGGTGTTAGATTGCATCAAGGACAACGATATACTTACAGGCATAACGATATAGAAAGTATCGAAAAGAATCTTATGAGAGCTACTAGAATGGCTCAGAAAACAGGAGGTGGAATATTATTAATCTCTGAAGGTGTTTTTGGAATGCGTGGAGAGCAAGGACGATTAAAAGAAATCGTTGCTCTAAAAGAGAAATATAACTTTAGATTATTCGTAGATGATGCTCATGGTTTTGGAACTTTAGGTGCCACAGGAGCAGGAACTGGTGAAGAACAAGGAGTGCAAGACGATATCGATGTGTATTTTGCAACTTTTGCGAAATCTATGGCTAGTACAGGAGCATTCATCGCTGCAGATCAGGAAATTATTGATTATTTAAAGTACAATCTACGATCTCAGATGTTCGCAAAATCATTACAGATGCAATTAGTTGTTGGTGCACTTAAGCGTTTAGATATGCTTAGAACAATGCCAGAACTAAAAGCAAAGTTATGGAGAAATGTAAATGCTTTACAAAATGGATTGCGAGACAGAGGTTTTGATTTAGGAACTACGCAAAGTTGCGTAACACCAGTATATTTGAAAGGTAGTATACCTGAGGCAATGGCATTAGTTAAAGATCTAAGAGAGAACCATGGAATCTTTTGCTCTATAGTGGTATATCCAGTGATCCCTAAAGGAATGATTTTATTGAGATTGATACCTACTGCTTCGCATACCTTGGAGGATGTAGAAGATACATTGAATGCTTTTTCAGCTATTCGAGAATCTTTAGAAAATGGAACTTACAAAAAGATGTCTGCTGCTCTTGCAGAAGCAATGGGAGAGTAGTTTATATAGATGATATATACAAAACAAGCACCTCTGAGATGTTCTCAGAGGTGCTTTCTATTTATTCGCAGTTAGGAATTGCTAAAGCATATTCATATCTTAGGCATATTCCGTTACAACAAACATCTCTAGGATCTTGACATCCGTTACCATTGTATTCACAACCAGCTCCCCAATCAATAAACCCTCCTTTAATACCCTTTTTTTCAAAGTTTTTTAACTGATTTACTCCTTTGATTTTTAAAATCTGTTTTAACATAATAATTTTGTTTAAAAAGTTAATAATTCAAAAGTCATATTACGTTTAGCTATCCGGATAATAATACAATGACTTATGTAACCTAAACCTTTGTTTTAAAGAGGGTTTGTTACTTTTAGATATTGTTATTTTTATGTTAATAATAATTTGAATTATTGATTGAAAGGTTTTAAAAAATTACAAAAGTCCATCTTCGGATGGACTTTATATTTCGGTGATTTAATAATTTAAATTCAATCTTGTACTAGTACAACCTCGAAAGAAAATCTTCTAATAAAGTGTCTTTTATACTATATTTTAGTTGCCTAAGTTCATAACTTGAATTCCTTCTTGCTTTAATCACAACTTAATACGGCGTAAGTTGGATTGGTACAACCGGTTTGTCCACAACAAATATATGTTCTAGGACATAATATACCATTACAGATGACTTCTCCATCTCCACCTTTAATTTTTTGTAATTCTTGTTTTTTAAGTTCTCGTACGTTGTCGATTTTTAAAATGTTTTTGATCATGATTTATAGGTTTTAAAATAAGTAATATTGTTTTTTAATAATGATTAATGAGAAGGACAAGCCTATAAAAATTGTGTTTTTTGATAGCTATGTGAATTACCTTAACAGTTAGGTAATTCAAATGCGATCAAGGGATTAAAACAAACTCCAGTACAACAAATATGATTTGTAATACAATCAGAGTCATTATAACATAAAGAACGCCCAGTGTTTAGATGATCACCTCCTTTGATATTTTCTTGTACCGTTCTATTTAATTTTTGTACACCTTGAATTTTTAGAATGTTGAGTAACATAATTGAGAATTTTAAGTTTAAAAATGATTTGTAATGAAATAATAGTGATCTACCTATTATTTATTAGTAATTAGAAGACTGTTATTCTTATCGGCAGTGATATTCTGGACCTTGTACACATCTTCCATTAACACAAGTACAACGACCATCTGTATTAATAGAACAGTCTAAGGTTAAAGGTCCAAAATTACAATATGGACTGCTACCACCGTTAATAGATAATTGTTGTTTCTTTTGGAGTTCTTTAACTCCATTTAAGTTTAAAATGTTTTTGATCATAACTATTTGGTTTAAAGAGATAATATTTCTTTCCAAAATAGCTTATAAATGGGGAAATTTTAAACTTTTTGTATTAAAAATCTATTAAAATAACTGAAGATTTGTTAAGAAAAATATTTTCTGTAAGTCCTTCTCATTTTATGCTGCTCATGTTCGTAGTCATTCCAAAGAGCCTGAATAGCCTTGTTTTCTTCTAATTCAGGATTGGTTTCTACCATTTCAATTCCGTTGCGAATAAAGGTTTCGTTCATTTCTTTAAATATCAAAGCGGTAACACCTTTGTTTTGATATTCTGGATCAACCCCTATTAAGTAAAATGCTGCAGTATCGTTTCTGCGTTGTGCTTTAAGAATATGTAAAAACTTTAAGGGATAAATTTTACCATTCATTTTCTTTAAAGCTTTGGAAAAAGAAGGCATTACAATAGAGAAAGCGATGAGTTTTCCAGTGTTATCCGCGATACAGGTAATATATTCTGGATTTAAGTAGGGTAGATACTTTTTCTTGTACATTTCTACCTGATATTGTTGTATAGGCACAAAGGTCTGCAAACTGCTATATGTTTTATTAAGTAGATCAAACATATCATCTGCATATTTTAATAGCTCTTTACTCTTCCTGAACTTTAGTAGTTGAAGTTGATAACGCTCCTTAATTATTTTCGCAAACTTAATAACCTTTTCTTTAGTCTCTTTTGGAACTTTAATTTTATATTCAACCCAAGTTGCAGCATCTTCAAAACCAAGTTGTTCCATATGTTCTTTATAATATGGATAATTATACCAAGTGATCATGGTATTAAGCTCTTCGTACCCCTTAATAAGGATACCTGCTTTATCCATATTAGAAAAACCTACTGGGCCTTCCATATATTCTAAAGAATGTTGTTTTCCAAATTCAGTAACTTTTTCTAAAAGCGCTTTTGTAACTTCGATATCGTCAATTACATCAAACCAACCAAAACGTACTTTTGCTTTTTTTTGTTCCTTTACCTCAATCCAATTGATAATAGCTGCTATTCTACCTACAATTTTATTGTCGCGATATGCTAAAAAGTATTTTGCTATTGCATTTTTAAAAACAGGATTCTTTTTTGGGTTCATTACATCCAATTCTTCCTTAATAATCGAAGGAACGTAATAAGGAGAGTCTTTATATAATTCAAAGGGAAACTTAACAAATGTGGTCAAATCTGCTTTGGAGGTAATTTCTTTTATGGTAATCATACAACTTCGCTAGTTCATAGCAAATATATAACGCTTTTGTCAAACATCTTAACGTATTTGTATCATTTTAATAAATTACAGAATAAGTTTATTGTATTTAGAAACTTAGATGTTTTCAAAAAAAACTCCATTAATCAAATTAATGATTAATGGAGTATAGGATACTGAACAAACAATAATTTCACCTATTGTTTTTTAACACACACAACTTTAGTATCCAGGATTTTGAGTAATGATACCATTACTAGCAAGTATTTCGGAATCGGGAATTGGGAACACATAATAGTTAGGATTAACAGTTTCTCCCATTTCCACATCCACGGTACCTGTTCTAACAAGATCAAACCATCGTTGTCCTTCAAAGGCTAATTCTAATCTTCTTTCATCTGCAATAGCTTGTCTAACTTCTATTTGTGTATTTGCGGTACCGCTTAAACTGGCTAAACCAGCTCTAGTTCTAATATCATCTAGTAGACTTAAAATAGTTGCTGATTGAGATCCATCTCCATTATTATTTTCATTAAGTGCTTCTGCATACAATAAAATGACATCTGCTAATCTCAATTCGATCCAATCTTGATCTGGATTTTCAGATAAATACTTTATTCCTCTAACGGCATCTTCATCCACCGTGAGAGCTTTTCTATTAACATCTCCTGCCGCATCAAATGCAGCTACTAAATCTAAGTCCAATGGTTCAAAAGATTTTGAATCATTACCAATATACCAACCTGTAAACTCTGTAAAACCATATTCATCTGGAATTGAGCTTGATACTTGAGTCGCAAAAAGAATCTCAGAGTTTAAATCATTGGCATCTCCAAAAATATCAGCAAAGTTAGCCTGTAAACTTACGCCTGCATCTGCTGCACCATTTACCACAGCTGCGAGATATGATTCTGCACTAGTAAAGTCGCCTATTTGCATGTAAACTTTACCTAATAAACCTTGAGCAGCTATTTGTGTAGCTCTACCGTTTGATAAGCCAGAATTATTCAGAACTGATATGGCATCTTGTAAGTCTGGGATAATAATATTATTGTAAATGTCCGCAGCCGGTTGTCTTGTTAAATCTAAGCTAAGATCTCCAGAACTTAGATTTACAGTAACATCTCCAAAAACACGCACTAGCTTAAAATATGATAAAGCTCTTAAAAACTTTGCTTCACCAACATCTGTCGTATTTGCTGAATTTTCAATAACATTGTTTGCACTTAAAATTGATCTATATAAAGCAATATAAAACGGTTCAAAGAACTGATCTTCCATAACTATGAGATCACTATTGAATCTATCAAAAGACGGGTAAGGCTCTTCTATCATTAATGCATTATCAGCTCTAAAATCTCCCATTACTGCCATAGGAGTTACCGAACCTAATTGATAGAAGTATGCTGCATTAAGAACACCTTCAAAATCAGTTAATGAATCTGAATTTGCGATATTTGATGGCACCTGGTCTAAATCTTCACAGGCAGCGATGAATAACGCCATTGCCAATAATAAAATGATTTTTTTCATTTTTTCTTTTTTAAAAATTAACATTTAAACCAAACGTAAAACTTCGTACAATAGGGCTTGCACCAACTTGAACACCATATGTCGTCGGACCTGCGTAACCGCTATTTCCAGTTTCAATACCTTCTGGATTATATGAAGTGTAATCATCTCCCCAGATGTATAATAGGTTAGTAGAGGCTGCATAAATTCTAAGAGAATTCAAACCTATTTTGTTTATTAATTCTCTATTTAAAGTATAACCTATAGTTAAATTTCTTAATGCTATATACGAAGCATCCTGAATACCGTGATCGGTTTGTCTTCTGTTACCTATATAGTGCTCTCCATTATGATCTGCAATACCATCGTCATTTGCATCAAAAGTATCTACCAATCGACCAGACCATTGTGATTCATAGTAAAGAGGGTCAATATTATATACTTCTGCTCCGTGGGATCCCTGCCATTGCATAGAGAAATCAAAAGCCTTGTAGCTCATAGAGGAATTTAATCCCCAATAAAAATCGGGTGTGGCTTGACCTATTTTTACATAATCATCGCTATCGATAACACCATCTCCATTTTGATCAACTACATAGGATTCTCCCGAAGTATTATTAGGATGTCTTGTAGGATCTTCTAAAAACCTCATTTCTACTTCACCAATAGTTTCTAAGCCCCACATTTCACCAATTTCTCCACCTACATAATTTCTAAATATAGGACCTCTACCACTTTGACCATATTGAATTTGAGGAAGTTCATCTACATTGTCTAGATCAGTAATTTCTGTATTCACTGTAGCTAGGTTTGCATTAATATCCCATGTAAAATTTTCATTTTGAATAAGACTAGCGGAAAGTTCAAACTCAAGTCCAGAACTCGTCATATCACCATTGTTTACTATTATAGAAGGTTGACCAACAGTAGTATAGGATACGGTGCTTCCTATTAACATATCTTCGATGTCAGAATTATAATAGTCTACGCTTAGTCTAAAACGATTATTAACAAACCCTAAATCAATACCATAATTTGTTTCTGTATTCGTTTGCCAGGTTAAATCAGGGTTATTTACATTACCAGAAATTCCAAATCCAGTACCGAAAACTGTAGGAATAGGATTTAAAAGGCTTTGTGCATCAAAATCATTTAAGAATGAACTGGTTCCTAAAGAACCTGTACTAAATCTTAGTTTTAGAAGACTTAAAGCATTTGATTTCCAAAAGTTCTCGTTATGAACATTCCAACCTAAGGACATAGCAGGAAAAACTCCATACTGTTTGTTCGCTCCAAAACGAGAATCTCCATCTCTTCTAAGTGAAGCTGATACTAAATAACGATTATCATATGCATATTGTATTCTACCAAAAACACTTTTTCTTGATCTAGTGATTTCAGTTTCCGTTGTAGTAATATCTTCTGGATTTAACAGATTGTAGTTGATAATATCGCTATTGGGAACATTAGTACCTACAAGAGAAGTACCGTTAATGTAGTTATTTAAAAATTCATAACCGATCACTGCATCAATATCATGTTTGCCTATAAGTTTATTATAGTTTAATGTGGTGGTGCTTAAAATAGATGAAGCATTTCTAGTACTCTCGTCTAAATCCGTTTGATCGGTACGTGCTCTTGAATCTGCTCCTAAACCTTGATAATAGTAGTTTTGAGTATTATTAAAATCTCCACCTAAGGCGGTCTTTAAAAATAAACCATCCATGATTTCATACTGTATATAGGATGAAAGATTTGCGAAATAAACTTTTTGCCAAGCATCCGCATTATCTAATTTTTGGGCAGGCCCAGCATCTCCTGAACCCCCAATTCCGTTATTATCTCTACCGTAATGCCAATCATCAACTCTATCTCCTGGTTGTAATTCATAGATACTTGTTGGGCCAATACCACCTCTATAACCATTATCAAAAGGTGATAACCCTAACCCTTGTGCTTCCGCATCTAATGCTTGCACGAATGCAATAGATTCTGCTGTATGATAAACAGGGTGAACACCATAAGCTCTCAATAGATCTCTCATATCGTGTGCTAAGATGTCTCTTCTAGATGCAAAACCGTTAAAGCTTAATCCAGCTTTAAATTTATCACCAGATTGAGTGTCAATATTTAATCGTGCATTAAATCTTTCAAACCCTTGTGTTATTGCTACCCCTTCTGCATTTTGGTATCCTACAGATCCGAAAAACTTCGAGTTTTCGGAGCCACCTGACATACTAAAATCATGATTTGTGGTAACACCAGTTCTAAATAACCAGTCTTCTGGACTAATGGCACCAGGAGAATTTTCATATGCTCTTAATCGGTATTCTACAAAAGCTGGATCAACTTGTGATAAATCCCAATTACCAGCAGCAATTTCCTGTCTTGAAAATGCAGCCCATTCAGGTCCCGATTTTAAGATGTTTTTTCGGTATTTGTTGGAAATACTAATGAATGAATTATAACTAAATTGTGGTCTTCCTGATTTACCCTTTTTTGTTGTTACCAAAATAACTCCGTTAGCACCATTTGCTCCATATATAGCTGCTGAAGCCGCATCTTTTAATACTTCTAAGCTTTCAATGTCGCTAGGATTTACAGTAGCTAAATTTCCAGAAATTTGATAACCATCTACGATGATTAATGGTCCAGAATCACCGGAGAGAGAAGAAGCCGCACGTACCTGAATTTTTGGATTGGCACCTGGCTCAGGATTTTGATTTTGTATAAGTACACCGGATAATTTACCTGCTAAGGCTTCATCCACACGAGTTGCCTGTATTGCTGCAACATCGCTCCCTTTAACTTGAGCAATAGCACCTGTATTGTGTGATTTCTTTCTAGTTCCATATCCTACAACAACTATTTCTTCTAATGCTTCAGAATCTTCTTCCATTTTCACATTTAAAGTAGTTTGGTTAGATATTGTAATAGTTTGGGTGGTAAGTCCTATGTAGGTAAACTGAAGTACATCTCCTGAGGACACCTGTATTGCATATTTTCCATCAAAATCTGTAACTGTACCGTTAGAGGTTCCTTTAACCAGAACACTGACGCCTGGTATAGGCGTGTTTGTTTCTACAGATGTTACGATACCAGTTAACTCATAACCTTGTTGAGCATAGGAGTTAAAATGATACAATAACAATAGCGTAAACATTAAAAAGCTTTTAAATTTTACAAGTAATCGTTTCATTGTTTAGTTTATTTTAGAAATAAGCACATAGCCATTACTGGCTATTTTTAATTTGTGTGTATTGCTATTACTTAACTAAACATTAACAAGAGTAAAGGTTTAACTCTATATTATTTGTTACCTTTGTCAATGCGTATTTGTTTAAGTAATAAAGCGTATTATTCATTTTAACAGACTTCTCTCTCGAAACTTGAAGTGATAAATAGAATAATTTAAGAGGATAGGTTTCACCTGTCCTTTTTTCATTTAATGTTTTAATTTACATAGGCAAGGAGTATTAGGTTCTACAGTATTGGTATAAATCATTAAAATGTATTTTCAAGCTTTCTGTAGCTTGATCTGGATCATTATTTTTTATTGCATTTACGATATCTTGGTGTTCTTTAATTAGGGTAGAAAAGTTGGTTTTATCGCAAATTTTATTTGTTACGAAATTTGTTATTATTTCAGGAGTTATAACGAGCATTAATGAATTAATAACACTATTACAACTAGCTTCTGCTAATTTTAGATGAAATAGTAGATCTTCATCGATAGCATTCTCTCCATTAATAGATTTATTTATGTAAGCTTCATGAGCAACCTCTATTTGATAAAGTTGTTGCTCTGTTCTGCGAACAGCGGCTAGTTTAACAGCCTTTGTTTCTAAGATCAATCTGGTTTCTACTAATGATTTAAAATCCGGTGTTTGCAAGTGTAGAATATTGGCCATCATAGAATTCAATGCACCTACACCTATTTTGGAAACAAAAGTTCCACTCTTAGGATATTTTTTTACAAGTCCGTAAAACTCTAATTTTTGAATTGCTAGTCTTAATTGACTTCTACTCACTCCAAATTTTTCCGATAAGGTTCTTTCGGAAGGTAATTTGTCTCCTGGTTCGAGTTGACGGTTTATAATTAATTCTCTTATTTTAGAAATAACCGTTTCAATTTCATCTCTAGGAGATAATGATTCTGGTTTCAAGTTAGTTTTCATAGTTTATAATTGGTCAACCAAATTGGTTAACCAAATATAAGGTAATTATTTTAACCTGCGTATTTTTTATGTTAAAAAATGATGGAAATACTAATTTAGCGCATGCTTTTATTAGGAATTATCATTTTATTGCGTAAATGTTTTTATCGTTACTTACGGAAATTATGGAATTAAAAAAGGCTGAGTACAATAGCACTCAGCCTTTTTCATATGGTATACAAACTCGGATGTTATTTCCGGAATATATTAATGATTAATTATCATTATTATCATTTTCCTCTTTTTCTTTTTCTTCTTTTTTTCTCTTCTTTTCTTCAGCTTTTTTACGCTTTTCTTCTTCCTTTTTTCTTTTCTTTTCTTCTTTCTTTCTTCTTTTTTCTTCAGCTTTTTTACGCTTCTCTTCTTCCTTTTTAGCTTTTTCCTGCTCTTTCTGTAACTTCTCGTAAGCAGCATCTATATCTTCTTCGTCCTCTGCGTCTTTCTTGTCATCAGTTTTATCTTCTTTGGCATCAGGTTTCGTGTCAGAACCGAGCTCTTTTTCCATCTCTTCCAACTTCTTGAGTTCTTCATCTATCTGCTTCAGTTCATCATCCACACCTTCGTCTTGCTCCATTTTATCCAATTCGGCATCGATGTCTTCGATCATTTTTTGCTTTTCTTTTTCTGCCTTTAATTTTGCTTTTTCAGCTTGTTTTGCAGCTTTAGCTTCACGTTTTAGACGTCTTCTTTCTTCTTTCTTAAATTTCTTTTCGTCTTTTTTATCCTGCTTCTCTTTTTCAATTCGTTCGCGTTCTAAACGTTGTGCTGTTCTTCTTTCATCTAGGTCTTTCTCCATTGCATCTCGATGACTACCATCTTCAAAATCATTAATGAATGGAGTTTGCTCTTGTTTTAAACTATCGTTTTCAATTTCTTCGATTTCTTCATCTAACTCCAGGCCATCTTTATCTTTATCATCTTCCTCTTCCTCGTTTTCATCCTTTTTGATCCCGCTTTCGAATCCTGGCTTTTCAATAATCTCATCTTTACGATGCCAATCAAACCTATAGGAAGCACCAAGACTTACTCTAAATATCGATGGAGTATCTTTAAAATTAGTGGCAATGTTGGCATCTATTTGCAGATCCTGATTCCATAAATAGGCTCCACCAAGTCTTATAATATTATCGCTATAGAAATCACTCTTTTGTCCTTGGTATTCACCAAATATGGCCCATTTATCATTTAGAGTATGAGTACTTGTGATAATCCAACCATAAGCGGGATTATCCGTAGTGATTTTATCTACAATAAGATTTGTAACTAATACCCAACTACCAGCATTGCTCGTCCACCAGTTGTTTTGAGTCATTATAACAATTTTTGGACTTATGGTTGCATCCGTTGGAAAAGTAAAAGCGTTATCTGTATTTACATAATTCATACCTACGTATGCAGAAACCGCTGGGATTAAACTTTTCCACTTAAATCGATAACGTTCTTTCCAACTTTTTAACTCATCATAATTGATAGAGTCATTTTCTTTAGGTTTTTTATAAGGATCATAAATAAGGTATTTAACTCCTATAGTATTGGATTCAAAGTCAGTTTTTCTGATTTTTTGTTCGTTGGCACCAATAGTTTGCCTGATCCCTTCACTTCTAAAACTACCATCTAAGCTAATTTCTAATTGCTCGATAAGTAACCCGTATCTTATGTTATAATCAAAGTTGAATGTACTTGATTTTGTATCAAATATTTTATGTCTTTCTCTTCCGAAACCTAATCCACCTTCAAGTTGTAATACATTATTACCAACAGAAAAGGCACCTTGAGAAACTCCAGGTCTGTTTGTATTAATCTTTTCAGTGTATTGAGCAGTTGAAGTTAGACCAAGTAGCAATAGGCTAACTACCAGCAGCATCGATTTAGGGCTCATATTCCATAGATTTGGTTCAAATATAGCAGATTTTATCATTTTTTTAGGATTGACTGCCTGTAATTGTATAGAGAGTTCCCTATTTTTGAAAAAAAATAATATGCAAGAGGCTTCTTTCTTAGGGGTATTAAAGGTAATTCTCATTCTGTTATTGATATATTACGGATTAAAGATACTAACGCGATTATTTGGTCCTCTATTGCTTAGATATGTAACAAAGAAAGCTGGAGAAAGATTTCAACAACAGTTTCAGCAATATAATCAGTCTCAGTCTTCTGGAGATAATGATGTAACCATTGATAAAAAGCCAAAACAAAAATCTACTAATAAAGATGTGGGAGAGTACATCGATTTTGAGGAAATTGATTAATTTGGCGGCTCATACATAAATTGTCATTCGCATGATGCCTTATCTAAAAAGAATTTTACCTCATATCTTCGTGATTTTAGGTTTTATTATCGTTTCATTAGTTTTTTTCAATCCTGTTCTTAGCGGAAAAATGATATATCAAAATGATATAAAATTATATGAAGGTACGGCTAGGCAACAAAATGAATTTCGGAAAAATACCGGAGAGGAAACTTTTTGGAATAATGCAGCCTTTGGAGGGATGCCCACATATGCTTTAGGAGCAAAGTTTCCTCATGATTATATGGATAAGTTGGATCGATTGATTCGGTTTTTACCAAGACCTGCAGATTATCTCTTTCTGTATTTAGCCTGTTTCTATGTTTTGTTACTGGTGATGCGAATTCCTTGGAAAATGGCAATTGTTGGAGCTTTGGCCTTTGGGCTATCCTCTTATTTGATTATTATAATAGGAGTGGGGCATAATGCAAAAGCACATGCTATAGCTTATTTTCCATTAGTTATTGCTGGTATACTTTTAGTATTTCAAAAACGGTATGTCTGGGGATTTCTGCTTACCGCAGTGGCGATGGGATTGGAAATACAGGCTAATCACTATCAAATGACTTATTATTTAGGTTTATTAGTAGTTGTCTTGGGAATAAGTTATTTAATAGATGCTTTCAAAAAGAAAGAATTACCACATTTCTTTAAGTCTTCAGCAATATTGATCGTTGCTGCTTTTTTAGGTTTGGCGACTAACGCTACTACGTTATTATCTACAGCGGAATACGCAAAAACAAGTATACGAGGTAAAAATTTGTTAGCTGATGCCACAACGAAGAGTTCTGAAAAGAATGGACTGGATTATGAATACATAACGGCGTATAGTTATGGAAAGTTAGAGTCTTTAAACCTTTTCGTTCCTAAATTAATGGGACTAGGTAGAGCTTCTGATTTGGGGAAAGAATCAGCTTTCTATCAAAAGCTATTGCAGTTAGGCGAGTCTCCTGAAACCGCAGATTATTATGCTAATATTACTGGCTTATATTGGGGAGCTCAACCTTTTGTAGAAGCACCTCCTTATCTTGGGATTACAGTTGTTTTTCTTGCATTATTGGGATTACTTTTAGTAAAAGGTAGATTGCGCTGGTGGTTACTTGGCGGAATGATTGTGTCATTAACTTTAAGTTGGGGTAAGAATCTAGATTTTCTTACACGCTTTTTTGTTGATTATGTTCCCTTATACAATAAATTTAGAGCGGTTTCCAGTATTCAGGTACTACTAGAATTTGTAGTGCCAATTGCAGCAGTATTTGGACTCTACCAGCTTTTTAATGAAAAAACAGAGTTTAAAGAAAGACAAAAGAAATTTTTAATTTCTTTAGGAGTGTTTGGAGGATTATGTTTGATATTCTGGTTGTTTGGTGGAAGCTTATTCAGTTTTAAATCTCCAAATGATGTACAGGTGGCTATTAAACAACCTGCTATATTCGATGCCATCAAAGAAGATCGTATTACGATTATGAAAAGTGATAGTCTTCGATCTTTATTATTTATTCTTCTAATAGCTGGATTACTTTGGTTTACCTTAAAGAAAAAGATTTCTGAAAATCTAATGCTGGTTGGAGTTGGTATTTTAGTGATTCTGGATTTAGGAGGTGTAGATCGACGCAGTGTAGATAGTGATTCCTTTATTTCTAAAAGAGAATATAAACAATATTTTCAGCCAACAGCTACTGATAAACAGATTCTTAAAGACAACTCTTATTATCGTGTATTAGATCAGGCAAGAGGGTTTAGAAATTCTCATACCAATAACTTCTTCAATTCTATAAATGGATATTCTGCCGTAAGACCTAGGAAGATTGATGATATTTATAATCAACACATTTTACAAGGAAATCTAGAGGTTGTGAATATGTTGAATGTTAAGTATGTAATACAGCAAAATGAAGATAGAAAATTAACCGTACAAGAAAACCCATCCATAAATGGACCTGCATGGTTTGTTTCTGAATTAAAATTTGTAGATGGTTATAAGTCTGAATTTGATGCTTTAAACGATATAGATACCAAAAACACGGCTGTTATTAGAAATGAGTTTAAAGATGAGTTAGAAAGTTACAAACCAGTAAAAGATAGCGTTTCTACCATATCAATTTCGAAAACAGATCCAAATCATTTAGCGTATAATATGTATACGAATAAACCTGGATTTGTTGTTTTTTCGGAAACCTATTATAAAGACGGATGGAATGCTTATATCGATGGAGCTCCTGAGACTGTTTATCCTGTAAATTATATGCTTAGGGGTATAAAAGTTCCTGCAGGTAAGCATACTATTGAGTTTAAATTTGAACCACAAGTAGTAAAAACAGGAAGTTCTATTACTTTGGCAAGTTCTATTATCTTTGGGTTATTGTTTTTAGGAGCTTTGTTTTTTGAGTATAAAAAGAGGAAAACAGATGTTTCTGAATAGCACTCTTACAAGGTTTTGAAAGTATTATTAATAACATATTACTGGCCTCCTGCGGGAGGTCCTGGAGTACAAAGGTGGCTCAAGTTTGTTAAATACTTCAAGGAATTCGGAATTGAGCCAACTGTATATATTCCCGAAAATCCTACGTATCCTTTAATAGATGAATCCTTGATTTCAGAAATTCCTGCGGATGTTACTATTATTAAACAACCAATTTTTGAACCGTATCGTTTTGCAGAAATTTTTTCTAAAAAAGATTCTAAAACCATCAGTAAAGGAATCATTGCCGGAAAAGATAAACAATCTTTCATGCAGAAACTTATGTTGTTCATTAGAGGTAATTTTTTTATACCAGATGCGCGCAAATATTGGGTAAAACCTTCTGTGAAATTTTTAAATGATCTTATTTCTAAAGAGAATATAAATATTGTAGTTACTACTGGACCACCGCATAGTATTCATCTGATAGGGAAGGAGCTTAAGAAAAAACTGGATATTAAATGGGTAGCTGATTTTAGAGATCCTTGGACAACTATTGGTTATCATAAAAAACTGAAGCTTATAAGAAGTGCAAGAGATAAGCATATACAACTAGAGAAAGAGGTGTTGTCATCTGCAGATCACATAACTGTTACGAGTTATACAACTAAAGAAGAGTTTTCTAATATTACTAAACGACCTATCTCGGTAATTACGAATGGATATGATACTGAAGAGGTTGCTGATATTCGATTAGATACTACTTTTACAATTTCACATATTGGGTCTTTGTTATCAGGACGAAATCCAAAGAGATTGTGGCAAGCGATATATGACACTGCACAAGAGAATGAGGATTTTGCAAAACAATTAAAACTACAATTAGTAGGTGCAGTGAGCGAAGATGTTTTATCCTCTATTAAAGAAGCAGGTTTATCAGATTTTCTGGAAATTAAAGGATATGTATCTCATAAAGAAGCTATAGAGATTCAGCGTAGTTCTCAGGTATTATTATTAATAGAGATTGACTCAGAAGAAACAAAATGTATTATACCTGGGAAACTATTTGAATATATGATCTCGGAAAGACCTATTATCGCTGTTGGCCCCAGAGATGCAGATATTTCTAAATTAATAGAAGAAACAGATTCCGGGAAATATTTTGATTACGATGCTTATGATGAAATGAAACGTTTACTTCTTGAATATTTTAGTAAGTTTAAAGAAGGAAAACTTAATTCTCAGGCGATTGGAATTGAAAAATATAGTAGACGATCTTTGACCAAAGAGATGTCTATGTTGCTAAAAAGTCTAGCCAACGGTAAGCTATAAAATTAAAGAATGGGAATAGTTGCTAATCAATCGATCAAAAATGTCATCATTACTTGTTTAGGTTTTGGGATTGGTGCTATTAATACCTTGTTTCTTTTTACAAAATTTTTGGAAGAGGAGTACTACGGACTGGTTTCTTATTTGTTTTCTGCATCAAATATTATGTGGCCTCTAATGGCTTTTGGAGTGCATAATACTGTTGTAAAGTTTTATTCATCCTATTCCGATAAAAAGGAACAAAATAAGTTTATGACGATAATGCTTATTTTACCTATGTGCGTCGCTATTATCATTGGTGCCGTAGGTACTGTTTTTTATGAAAATGTCCTAAGTTATTTTAAAGAAGATAACACTATTGTACAGCCTTATGTTTGGACCATTTATGTGCTCGCTATTGCTTTATCTTATTTCGAAATATTTTTTGCTTGGGCTAAAGTGAAACTTAAAAGTGTTTTTGGTAATATTTTAAAAGAATTGTTCGTAAGAACTTGTCTTATGGTATTACTATTTTTAGTTTATTTAGAAGTAATTACCGTAGTACAATTTATTTATGCGATTGTATTCGTATATATAGCTAGATTATGCATTATGGCTATTTATGTATATAGATTGCTAAATTTCTCATTTAGCTTTTCATTGCCTTCTAATTTCATAAACGTATTTAAGTATTCTTTATTGATTTTGTTGGCAGGATCTGTCGCTACTCTTTTAATTGATTTGGATAAGACAATGATAGAGCGTTATCTACCTATCGAATATGTGGCTAAATATGGTATTTGTGCTTATATCGCAAGTGTGATAATTATTCCTTCCAGAGCGATGCATCAAATTACATATCCGTTAACGGCAAAACTCATTAATGAAAAGAATTTTGAACAACTTAGAATACTATATAAAAAAAGTTCTTTAAATCTTTTCGCAATCAGTGGTTTATTATTCGTATTGATTATTTGTAATGTAAATCAACTTTTTGAATTAATTCCGGATGAATACGAATTGTTTATCTGGGTGGTAATTCTTATCGGAATAGCTAAGTTATTTGATAATGTGCTAGGCAATAATAATTCGATCATATTTAATTCAGATTATTATCGTTTGATTCTATACATAGGAATTGCCATGGCGGTTATTGCTTTTGTTCTTAATTGGTTACTCATTCCGGTATATGGAGTGGTAGGGGCTGCTATAGCTACCAGTATGGCGGTATTTTGCTACAATACTGCAAAAGTTTTTTTAGTGAATATAAAGTTTAAAATGCAACCATTTTCTAAAAAGACTTTTCTCATTGTGATCATGATTTTAGCTTTTGTATACGGCTTTTATTTTTGGGATTTTACTTTCCATCCAGTTGTGAATATAGGTTTAAAAAGTACACTTATAGGAGGTGTTTATGTAGGTGTTTTATATTTCTTACGAGTATCGGATGATATTAATGATATAATAAAGAAAATCCCTCGAGGTGCCTAAGCATACTACTCTGAGGGATTTTCTAACTAACCAACCAAAAAAATAAATTCTTTATATTAACTTCTACTTCTTGCCGTACGAGATCTTGAATTATTAGATCTTGTAGCTCTGTTCGTAGAATTACTTCTTCTAGTTTTTACTTGAGATCTTGTAGAACCTCCTTTACTAGTATATTGACTGTTATTAGAGCGTTTTGTTACATTCCCAGATCTATTATTTCCGTTAGACCTTGAAGTTCTGGCTTTTGAAGAACCTTTTCTAGAGCTATTATTGGTTACAGCACTTCTAGTTCTCTGAGATCTGTTATTAGATTGTACTCTATTTCTACTTTCGGTATTTCTAGGTGTTACATTTGTTCTAGTTCTATCTGATCTTCTTACCTGACTTCTTGTATCAGTACTTCTAGTACTTCTATTAGTCACGGTATTTCCACTTCTATTCGTTCTTACATTATCTCTGCTATTTGAGTTTCTTGTAATAGCGCTACTTCTTGTTGTGCTTCTAGAAGAATTTCTATTTACAGTAGTTCTGTTTCTATTCACTGTTCTTGATCTAGAACGATTTACTGTATTATAGTTACGGTCGTTTCTTTTATACATTGCCGTTCTTCTATCACGTGTTCTGTAGTCAAGACTTCTAGCTCTATTTACTCTATATCCTCTGTTATATGATGCAACTCTTTGATTAGGTCTATAATATGTACGACTTCTATATGGTCTTGCATAATATCCATCAAAGTAGTTTCTTCTAAATACATTATACGAACATCTATAAGGAGTATAAAATCTTCTATAAGGTCTATTGAAAACGATACATCTACTAACTACTGGTACCGTAAAATAAGCGTGAAAAGGACTGTATACATAATATCTGTTGAAATCATTAATGAATCCAGTACAGTTTACAAAATTACCATAGCTGTTATAGTTTACATATAATCCACCAACTCTAGATACTCTACCAAAACGGTTGTAATTGATAAATACATCTCCAGCTTGACTAATTCTACCATAATAATCATAAAAGATAGGAACATTTTCTACCTGTACCACAGCTCCATAATCATCATACTGTACATAGGCATCATAATCATATCCAGAATTAAAACTAATGTTTACTCCAGGACGGTTAATATTTACACTAACTCCGCCTCTTGGTCTGTTTACATAGAAATCAAACTGTCCGTCTGCGTATACCGAAAACTCAACTCCATTCTCATGAAAGATGAATGATTTTCCGTAATTGTAATAACGAGATACGGTTTCTGTATTTGTTTCCAATGCATTAGCACTAAAAGTTGCTAATAGTAAGCCTGTAAAAAGTAAAACAATATTTTTCATAATCTGTGATTTTATAAAGAGTGTAAAAATTTGTTTTTTGCACTCACTTATATAGTATCAAGCAGCGTGCCAAAAATTACTTTTCTCTATATATTATACATACGTTTATTCCATGAAACAGACTATTTTTGTATGGTAAGTATTTGATAAACAGTATTTTGATTTTACTCCAGGTCTTTTTGGATACGATATATTTCTATATTTTAAACTCTCTATATATATTAAAAATTTAAAAGTGATAGTGGACTTGATTAAAACTATGAGTACACAAAGAAAGCCTGCTACCAAATTGATAACAGGCTTTCAAAAACTAACCAACTAACTAATTTATTCTAATCATCATCGTCATCCTCTCCTTTATGATGCTTTTTATTTCTTTTTCTGTTTTTAAAATAGAAATCATCTTCCTGATTCCAATTGTGATGATTGGATCTTCCCTGTATGTTATAATAAGGATCATGTGGTGCGCTACATCCGTCTATTCCGCAATATCCACATCCCGTATAATGAACATTTCCTTCTATATGTCTAATTCTACCTCTTTTTCCGTAATAGATATGTAATCCACCTATTTTGGCAACTTTTCCTCTTCTATTATAACGGATAAGAACAGAACCTATTCTTCTTACCTGATCAAATCGATTATAACTTATTGTAGTTAGGCCAACTCGTTTCAATCTTCCGTAATAATCATATTTCACAGTAAAACGATTGTTGTGTCTACGATAGTTTCTGTTGTTACCTGGAGTATTATAGTTAGACGAATTCCAATCCCAGTTGTTATAATTTCTTCTTCTTGGAGTTCTAAAGTCAACTTCTCCATTAGGATACACAAAAAATCTAACACCATTTTCGACAAATACAATAGGTTTTGCATTACGATAGCGTTTTGTAACCCTATCTACTTGATCCGACTTATTTTGATCGGCCGCTTGTGCAGCTGTTCCAACTAGTAACATTACTGCAATAAAAAGTATTACTTTTTTCATAACTAAAATGTTTTTGGGTTTATACCTACTCATTAGCTTTTCGGTTTCCGCTATTTGTGTAAAGTATATCCAAACGGCGTGCCAAAAATTATTTTATGGAAGTAAAAGATCTTCTGTTAGCATAGAAGAAATAGGATAAAAAAAGAGTTTTTAACAGGGAAAAAATTTCAAATAAGGAGTGTTAACTGTTTAAAATCAGTGAAATATAATTTTGTCGATTAAATTGGTTTTACAGCGAAAAAACGATTTAAAAAAACAATGAGAATATTTTTTTTGGGTGGCTTAGATCTAATTTTATGGAGTTAAAAGAAAAGACTTTTAATACTAATTGGAGAAATAATATAATAATTGGGGCTATGAAAAATATAATACTACTTACATATTGTTTTTTAACTTTTGGACTATATGCACAGGAAAAAGAATATATTCTAAATGCTGACTACACTAAAAAGATTATAGTAGAATCAAAGAACGTTTCAACCGTCTTTGGTATTGAAGAAAAGATTTTAAAGCATAAAAAGAATGCATTTATTATTAAAGATACTTTACAACCAAACTCTTTATCAGGAGTATTTATGAAAATGGGTCGTTATTTTATGATGAATGATACACATAGTCAATATTCTAAACACGAATTGGTTTCCGAATGGCGTATTAAGGAATTAGGAGTATCTGAAAGACATATAATTTTCAATGATTATAATACACTCATTGTCAATTTAGATGATATGAAGTTTTACTTTGTTACTGATGATTTTTTGGATAAATTAGATTATACTTTGCAAAAGAAAAAGCTGGATAGACAAGCATATATAGAGAATAATAGAAAGTATAGAATTTCTAAAACCACCAATATTTCTTATCCAACAAAAGAATTTAAGTATTTATTAAGTGAATGTGCTTTGTATACGGATAAATTAAAAGAGCATGCGATAAGAGCTAATAAAGGAAATATGACCAAAGCTCAAATAAGGGAGTGGAAAAAGGATATTGTTGCTGCAAAATTATTGGATTATAGGATTAGTGACTTTCTTGAAGCTTATAAAATGGCGTCTTTAAAAAAGGATTCCAATTTTGTTAATCCAATTAATGAATATAAACTGTTTTCTAAGACGTTAACTGTTGCTTCTGAAGATTCTGGATTATAATCAAACATCCAAAATGTTTTGGATGTTTGATAAATAGGATCTCAATCAAAATTTAGAATAATCTACTTAAGACTATTATAAATATCTTCGGGATCTGCTCTTTCTTTATAATCTTCTTTGATAAAATCATAAATGATCGTTCCATCTTGATCAATTACATAAGTTGCAGCTATTGGTAATTGTTGATCTTCATTACCATTGCTTTTTACCAAATCAATACCAAAACCTTTATACACTTCTGTAAGATCTTTAGGTAGTGTAAATACCAAGTTAAATTCATTAGCAACTTTATTATCGATATCGGAAAGTACTTCGAAGCTAAGATTGTTTTTTTCTGATGTGCTTAAAGAGTTATCTGGAGTTTCTGGGCTTATTGCTACGAGAGTAGCACCAAGCTCTTCGAATTTATCTTGATATTGCTGTAGAGCTCTTAGTTCTAGATTACAATAAGGACACCAACCTCCGCGATAAAAAGACAATACTACTTTTTTGTTAAGTAATAACTCCTGTACAGAAATAGTTTTATTTGCTGCATTAGGTAATGAAATTTCTGGAATTTTATCTCCCGTTTTTAAAGCTCTTGTTATAAGCTGACTATCACGAAGGTTATCAATTCCATTATTCATGATTTTTTGAATAGTTTCCGGGATTTTATTGGCGGATAGCGCTGCTTTTTCTTTTAATTGTTCTGTGAGTGACATTTTTTACATTTTATTATTCGGGAACTTAGCCGAAATAGAGCGCATGTCTTTACAGAATCAAATATTACAATTTTGTTAATTTTTTAAATTTTTTCAGCAAGATAATGCCCTGTATAAGATTTTTGGTTCGCACTTACTTCCTCAGGAGTCCCTTCTGCTATAATCATTCCGCCATTATTTCCACCTTCTAATCCTAAATCAATAACATGATCAGCGCATTTTACTAAATCCAGATTGTGTTCTATAACCAGTATAGAATGACCTTTGTCAATAAGTTCGTTAAAGGATTTTAGTAATTTTTTGATATCATGAAAATGTAATCCTGTAGTAGGCTCATCGAAAATAAAAAGAGCTTTATCTTTCGTATTTCCTTTTACTAAGAAAGACGCTAATTTGATACGCTGTGCTTCACCACCAGAAAGGGTAGAGGAGCTTTGCCCCAATTGTACATATCCAAGACCAACATCCTGTAAAGGTTGAAGCTTTCTAATTATTTTTGTTTGATTATGTTTTGCAAAGAAATCCAGTGCATTATCAATGGTCATTGTTAAAATGTCGTCGATATTTTTATCTTCATAAGTTACCTCCAGTACATCTTTTTTAAATCTTTTTCCGGCGCAGGTTTCACATTCTAAATGAACATCAGCCATGAATTGCATTTCGATCGTAACTTCACCTTCACCTTTACAGGTTTCACATCTTCCACCATCCACATTAAAAGAAAAATGCTTGGATTGGTAGTTTCTTATTTTTGATAATTTCTGACTAGCAAAAAGACTTCTAATATCATCATATGCCTTGATATAAGTTACAGGATTAGATCTAGAAGAACGACCAATTGGGTTTTGATCTACAAACTCTACATGTTTGATATTACTGTAATTTCCTTTAAGCTCTGTAAACTGACCTGCTTTTTCTCCATATCCTCCTAGTTTTTTTAATATCGAAGGATACACTATTTTTTTGATCAAAGTACTTTTTCCACTACCTGAAACTCCTGTAACTGCTGTAAACACTCCTAGCGGAATAGTAACATCAATATTTTTTAAATTGTTTTCTCTTGCACCTAGGATTTCTAAATAGTATTTAGAGGTTCTTCTGTTCTTCGGGACTTCGATTTGTAAATCTCCATTTAGGTATTTAGCGGTTAAGGAATCAGATTTTAGAATTTCTTCAAAAGTTCCTTCGGCGACCAAATTACCTCCATAGGTACCTGCTTCTGGACCAATATCAAGAATAACATCTGCAGCCTTCATAATATCTTCATCATGCTCAACTACAATAACGGTGTTCCCTAAATCACGAAGGGATTGTAATACTTTAATAAGTTTCTCAGTATCTTTAGGGTGTAGACCAATACTCGGTTCGTCTAAGATATACATAGATCCAACCAAGCTACTACCAAGAGACGTAGCAAGATTAATACGTTGGGATTCTCCACCAGATAAGGTATTTGATTTACGATTAAGAGTTAGGTATTGAAGACCTACATTATGTAAAAACTCTAACCTACTATTAATTTCTTTTAAAAGTCTTTTTCCAATTTGGAGTTCATATTTATTTAGTTCAAGATTTTTAAAAAAAGTTGCCAGTTCATCAAGTGGCATTTCTACAAGATCCGTAATAGCTAATCCACCAACTTTTACATAACTAGCTTCAGGTCTTAAACGTTTTCCTTTACAGCTGGTACATTTCGTTTTTCCACGATAACGAGAAAGCATTACTCTATTCTGAATTTTATAAGCCTTTGCTTCTAGCTCTTTGAAAAATCCATCGATACCTTCAAAATACTCGTTACCAATCCATAATAATTCTTTTTGTTCTTCTGATAACTCAAAATAAGGCTTGTGTATAGGAAAATCGAATTTATAAGCACTATTTACAAGTTGATCTTTATACCAACTCATAGTATCGCCTTTCCAAGGAAAAACAGCTCCTTCATACACGCTCAAGGATGTATTTGGAATCACTAAATCCTCATCAATACCAATAACATCTCCGTAACCTTCACATTCAGGACAAGCTCCATATGGATTATTAAAGCTAAACAAATGCACATTAGGCTCTAGAAAGGTTATTCCATCCAACTCAAATTTATTACTAAACTGACGTGATTTTTGATCTTTTAATGTTTCTATAAAACAAGTTCCTTTTCCTTCAAAAAAAGCTGAGCCTACGGCATCTGCCAGTCTATTATAAAAGTCTTCTTCATCTCGCTTAATAATACGATCAATTACCAAATGAACAGTATCTTTTTTAGTAATGGTAGCATCTTCAATTCTAGATACCGTTTCATTAACTTTTACACGTGCATATCCTTGTTGTTGTAGTACTTTTAGCTTTTCTTCAACGGTTCTGCCACTTTCTACATGTATTGGAGCTAACAACAATAGTTTTTCACCTTCTTCAAAGGTTTTTACATATTCGATAACATCTGTAACGGTATCTTTTTTTACCTGATTACCAGAAATAGGAGAGTAGGTTCTACCTATTCTAGCAAAAAGTAACTTTAGATAATCATATATCTCGGTAGTTGTTCCAACCGTGGATCTTGGATTTGTAGAATTTACTTTTTGTTCAATAGCAATGGCTGGAGCAATACCTTTTATGTAATCAACTTTTGGTTTATTAAGTCGACCTAAAAATTGTCTGGCATATGAAGATAAACTCTCTACGTATCTTCTCTGTCCTTCTGCATATAAGGTATCGAATGCAAGACTTGATTTTCCTGATCCTGATAATCCGGTAATTACCACTAATTTATTTCGGGGAATGGCTGCATCTAAGTTTTTGAGATTATGCAGTTTGGCTCCTTTAATTAATATATTTTGTTTAGGATCTAAGGTAGTAATGTCTTGAATCATAGTCTATATGCGGTGTGAGCGCAAAGATAATGATAACTTAAGAAGTATAATAGTGTACTTATACGGAAAGTTAAGTTAAAAAAATTAACACAAAATAGTTTGATTTTCAAGGATTGTTATTATATTAGCCCCTGTAAAAGTAACCAAATCTAAAAAAGAAGCGCCTATAGCACACCTTTACTTTAAAGTTTAACAAAGCCCGAGCCCCAAGCTTGTTGGTACTAAATAAAGTAATAGGTATGAAGGATTACACTATTTCAGACGCTGTGCTGGTTAATAATTACATCAAAGGTGACGAAAGCGCACTTTCTACACTAATCGAACGTCATAAACAACGTATTTACAGTTTTATTTATTCTAAAGTTTTTGATAGAGATGTATCAGAAGATATATTTCAGGATACTTTTATTAAAGTGATTCGTACGCTAAAACTTGGAAAGTATAATGAAGAAGGTAAATTTTTACCTTGGGTAATGAGAATTGCGCATAACCTAGTTATCGATCACTTTAGAAAAGGAAACAGAATGCCAAAATTCGAGGATAATGGAGAGTTTAGTATATTTTCTGTTATCAGTGATGGTGATTTAAATGCTGAAAAAAGAATTATTAAAGATCAGGTAGAGGAAGATTTAAGAAACCTTATACAAGAACTTCCAGAAGATCAAAAGGAAGTTTTGGTAATGCGTATGTACCGTGATATGAGTTTTAAAGAGATCTCGGATAAAACAGGTGTAAGTATCAATACTGCCTTAGGAAGAATGCGTTATGCATTAATTAACTTAAGAAAGGTTATAGAGAAAAATAATATTGTCCTAACAAATTAACATTTCTTTATGCAATAAAGTAGAATTTGCCTCGTTATTTATAAAAAAATAACCCTTAATTTAAGATAAATTAATATGGCAAAATTTTACTTTAAGTCTTCTCAGAAAGAGGAGCAACAACAATTAGTACCAAAGAAAATTACAGTAGATTTTCTTTTAAATTACTCAAAGGCTTTAAGTGTTATAGATTATAAGAAAATGAAGTTTGAAGCGCTTCTAAATTAAAACTAAACTTTGTAAAAGACCTGTTTCCAAAACAGGTCTTTTATTTTTTATAGTACTCGTTAATTACAGATTTCCTTCCAATTGTCTTTGTTATAATATCGTTATCTAGATTCCATCCTCGTGCAGGAGAGTACTCTCGTCCATACCATATGATCTGAAGATGTAGATCATTCCACAATTCTCTTGGGAACAAACGTTTTGCATCTTTTTCGGTTTGAGTAACATTCTTACCATTACTAAAACCCCAACGATACATTAAACGATGTATGTGTGTGTCTACTGGAAATGCTGGTACTCCAAAGGCCTGAGACATTACAACACTGGCTGTTTTGTGTCCAACTGCTGGCAATGCTTCCAATGCTTCAAAACTTTGTGGAACCTCTCCATTGTGTTGGTCAATTAGTATTTGTGATAATCCATGGATACCTTTGGACTTCATTGGGCTTAATCCAACAGGTTTGATAATTTCTCTAATTTCTTCCACAGATAACTTTACCATAGTGTAGGGGTTATTAGCACGTTCGAATAGGAGTGGAGTAATTTGATTGACTCGCACATCAGTACTCTGAGCACTCATTAGAACTGCAATCAGTAGGGTATATGGGTCTTTATGATCTAAAGGAATAGGGATGGTTGGATATAATTCTTTAAGTGTATTTATGGTGAAATCTACTTTTTCCTTTTTAGTCATAACTTATTTTTGTGCTAAAATATGAATATTTGTATGTTTTTAGGAATCTAATAAAAGCATAAATTTTTAATAAAATTGTTTCAGGAAAATAATTTTGTTCTAACTTTATCAAAAAAGTTTAAACAAAATATAATTTTTATCATTAACCATAATAATATGACATCATTAAAAGCAGGAGATAAAGCTCCAAATTTCTCGGCATTAGATCAGGATGGTAATACCATTAGTTTAGAAGATTATAAAGGAAAAAAACTTGTGGTTTTTTTCTACCCCAAAGCGAGCACACCAGGTTGTACTGCTGAAGCTTGCAATCTGAAAGACAATTACCAAACATTTCAATCACAAGGGTATGAGATTCTTGGAGTAAGTGCTGATAGCGCAAAGAGACAACAAAATTTCAAAAACAAATATGAACTGCCTTATCCTCTATTAGCGGATGAAGATAAAAAGGTTATTGAAGCTTTTGGTGTTTGGGGACCTAAAAAATTTATGGGTAAAGAATATGATGGTATCCATCGTACTACCTTTGTTATTGATGAAAATGGAATATTATCTGAAGTAATTACAAAAGTAAAAACCAAAGAACACGCTGCACAGATTTTATAAACTAGATTTAAACTAGACAATACATAATTTTTAAAAGCCATATGTTTCAGACATATGGCTTTTTTCTATTTTTAGATCGAAAAAAGCTACCAAATCATTAAAAAAACGCTTACTAGTTAACTCATAACGAATTCTATTTCTTTTCTAACATTTTATTGGAGTAGAAATATTTTTGGATCATGATTTTATCACCCAAAGTTAATTATTGAGAAAAAAATTAAAACCTATGAAAAGAACTTCACTCACTCTAATTATTATTTTTTATTGTATTAATATTTATGCACAAACATCTAGTTCCTTAATAAATAAATCCACTGTATTATTTACACAAGAATCAGCAGCTACTCCTTTTAATTATGATCAATATAGAGCTGATGGTATTTTTTGGGGATTTATGCCAAATGCAAGTATTGAGTCTGATGCTGCTATGAATCAATGGGTTTCAAAAGTCGAAAATCGTACTTCAAACGGTAAGTATTATTTTGGTAGAGGAGAATTTGATTGGGGATGGAAATGGATGATTGATTTTATGGATGATCCAGAATCGTATTGGGCAAAAGATCTTAATGGTAATAATATTCATTGGGGAAATGCTGCCGATAATGGAGGTACATACAATGGACAGATTCATAGTTGGATGAGTCATCAGGGACCTGATTTTTTAGAATGGTTAAAGTATCAGGTGGATAGAATGACTTTAGCACCTGTAACACATATGATGTTTGATTCACAAACATCTGCTACCAGAACCTTACATTGGTTAGGAGGAGATTTTTCTGTGCATTCGATGAATGGTTTTAGAGCATATATGAAAGATAAGTACACCACTCAGCAGCTTATGGATCAAGGGATTAATAATATTGATAATTTCAATTATCGTCAGTTTTTAATTAACAGAGGATTCACGCTTCAAACTTATAGAAATCGAGCAAATAGTATCAACGGTAATATTCCGTTATACAAAGACTTCGTTTATTTCCAACGTCAATCCCTGAATGATACAATGGAAGAGCTATTTGATTATATAGATACAATTAGACCTGGTATCGACATTGGAGCAACTACAAACGTAGTGGAACCTAGAGGGTTTGTTTTCTCCGATCGATTAACATATCTAGCAGGAGAATATGGTCATCCTCATGATCCGGCGACGAGCCCCTCTACAGAACCGCTATTACATTATAAAGCCGCTGAAGCTCTTGATAAAACTTTGATATATTTTCCATATCCAGATGCATTTCAGGCGTTGTATAATAGAAATTCTCCTAGACAAGCCCGAGCATGGATTGCACAAGCATATGCTACAGGCTCTATTTTTACAATTCCAGGTAGAGTATGGATAGGAGGAAGCAATACTTGGGATACTGGTTGGGAAAATTTTGCAGATTTATATGCATTTGTTCATGATCATAGCGATTTATTTGATGATTATCAGGCAGTGTCGAACGTAGCTCTTGCGTATTCTGTATACGCTTCTTTATTAGAAGGCGGAATGTCTGGTAGTTCGAATGCTCGTCAAACACTTGATTATTTAGTAACAAGAAATATTTCATTTGATCTAAAAATATTTGGGGATCCTGATCAACCCATAAGTCCATCTGCCTCGGAATTATCGCAATATGATGTGGTAGTGCATGATAGTGATATTCAATATTTAACGACAGAGCAAAATGCAACTATTAATTCTAGTGGTACTAATATAGTTTCAATGAATAATTCAGGAGATATACTTGGACTTACTTCATGGAAAATTAATGTTTTAAGTAATAATCAGTGGGTCAATTATTTAATTTCTGCCTTGCCAAGAAAGTCTTCTAATGATCCTGATGCGCCTTATGTGTTGCATTTAGTCAACAGAAAATATGATGCTTCTAATGATGCTGCTCAAGCCCATAATGATATTTCTGTGCAAATTCCATCTGCTGTTTTCCCAAATGCTATTGTAGGAGCAAAACTTCACATTCCTGGTAAGCAATCTGTGGATCTTTCTGTACAAACAGATAATTCTGGAAATATCACTTTAGATATCGGTACTTTTGATTCTTGTTGGGGTGTGGTAGAATTGGTTCATGATAATACTCTATCTAATGAGGATATTGAGTTTAATGAGGAAATAGTTTCCTTTTATCCAAATCCAGCAAATACTTCTATTTATATTAAAAATTTCAGTTCCTTAGATATTTCATCCGTAGATATTTATGATATGCAAGGAAAGAAAATAATCAGTAAAAAATTAGAATCAAGGGAAATAGACGTGTCTTCTTTGACGAAAGGTGTCTATTTATTAAAAATAAAGAATAATTCAGGTGATAGGGTGGTTAAAAAATTAATTAAAAATTAACCTTTACAACTTAAAGCCATATGTACTAGACATATGGCTTTCTTTGTTCTAGAAGCGTCAATGTTCCAAGGATCTCCTCGCCAGTAAAACATAAACAGTTTGAAAACGAGAGAAGTTATTTGAATATTCTTTGAATGTTCTGTGAACTTTATGGAGATTTTTACTGATTAGATTTCTATAGATTCCATTATAAAATTGATGAATATTTAAAGTCTAAAAACATTTTCCTATCAAATTATCATCAACTTACTCTGGCGGATCTACATGCCTAAAGTTGGTAAGTGTTTTACAGAATGATATTGTAAGGCAGCCTTTATACAGCTTTTGAGTTCTGGTTCAGGAATTTTAAAATCTAAAGGAAAAACAATAGCTCTATTTCCTTCAAACTGAAAAGTGTCTTTATAAACTACTCTAAAGGTGGTAACTAGTTTGCTAGTGCATTGAAAATACATGGCATATTGATCAGGTGCGCCTTTTTTCCAATCTATTCTGATGGTACTTCCTTTCTTGGTTAAGAAGCTTGGTTCTCCCCATTTTAGGGTTTCTTCTATATTAGATATTCCTTCTATTTCTTTTGCTGTCTTAATTATCAAGTTTCTAAGATCCATAATTTTTGGGTGAATATGATTGGGATATGAATCATACACCGATTGTACTTTTGGATTTACTTGAATATTAAATGCGGCCATTTGTTTATAAACCTGTTTTATGTTTTAGAGGCTCTAAGTTATGTAAATAATTATTTCATTCTTATAATACTTTCTAAGAATTTGAATGTGATAATCGCGCTAGTTTTACCTGTTTTATCATCTGTGATTTTCAAAATTCAAATAAATTTAGTATTATTGTGATATCAAAATAATATCATTATGAATAAAGAAACAAAAATTAAAGCAACGAATGGATATGTAATGCTTATGGTACTGCTAGTATTTATTGTAGGTACGATAGTAGGTTTGGTAACAATGGATAATCCATTATTTTTAATCTTTATACTACCAATTATATTAATAGCGAAAGGTTTTTTTATAGTGAATCCAAATAGTTCTAAGGTGTTGGTATTGTTTGGAGCTTATAAAGGAACGGTTAGAGATAATGGTTTCTTTTGGGCAAATCCTTTTTTTAGTCGTCAGAAAATTTCGTTAAGAGCTAGAAATTTTGATAGTGAACGTGTAAAGGTGAATGATAAAATCGGAAACCCCATCATGATCAATGTAATTTTGGTCTGGCAGGTAGCAGATACTTATAAATCAGCTTTTGATGTGGATAATTATGAAGAGTTTGTAAAGGTTCAAACCGATGCTGCTGTTCGTAAATTGGCAGGATCGTATCCATATGATAATTTCGATGATGAGCAAGCTGAATTTACACTTAGATCGGGTATGGATGAAGTAAATGAAGCTTTAGAAAACGAAGTTACCGAGCGTTTGGCAATTGCTGGTATTAAAGTGATGGAAGCTAGAATTGGATATTTGGCATATGCACCAGAGATTGCAAGTTCTATGTTAAAAAGACAACAAGCTGTTGCTATTGTAGCAGCTAGAAAGAAAATAGTAGAAGGAGCGGTAGGTATGGTAGAAGATGCGTTGCAAAAATTGTCTACGGATAACATCATAGACTTTGATGATGATAAAAAAGCTTCTATGGTAAGTAATTTAATGGTAGTTTTATGCGGTGATAAAGAAGCTGTTCCGGTAGTAAATGCTGGAACTCTAAATTCTTAATTGTGAGTAAAAGAAAATCATTCGTACTAAGAATAGACCCAGAGATGTTTAAGCAGATCGAAAAATGGGCAGATGATGAGTTTCGTAGTGTGAACGGACAGATCGAATGGATGATCAATAAAAGCTTAAAAGAGGCTAAAAGACTACCCAAAAAACGAAAAGATGAAAGTGATGATTCTTAATGAGTTGTCACTTTTCGTTTTTTCATTAGGCTAAACGAACTAAGTCTAAATTTATCTTGATTTGTAATTTTACAACGTTTTAAAAAATTGTCATAATCTTCATCTTCATTTTCTTCAAGATGAAACCCAAGCACAACGCCACTTTGTAATTCGATATTTACTGCAGATTCTACAATATGACATTTCTTTTTATGGAAGTCTATATGAGCTTTATTCAATTCAGAAATTACATTTGAAAGGTTTAATTTATCAAGATTTCCCATAAACCATTTCTTTAATTCTAAAGAATTTCCTCCATCTAGATCATCTATATAATCTGAGAAAATTAAGAACAACTCATCTTTGTTAAAGTGTAGTTCTATGTTTCCATACCTCCAAATTGGATCTCTATAAATATCAGGGTTTTCATCAAACCCATCTGGATCTGGAAAATTATGTATGATCCATTCTTTAGTCTTTCCTAATTTTAGAAAATCAAATTTTCCTGTTTTAAAAAAAATCTCGAAATCAATTATTATTTTGTCCTTTAGCTTCATAATTGAATGCTATTTTTTTTAAATATTCTTAATCTTTTGATCCAAAATATTTTAGAGTTGAAAAATTGAAGGCATGTTTTGATAACTCGGTCTGTTTTGTCTCTTGGTGATTTTGATATAAATCTTGCCTTAGAGTTATTAAAATCTAAAGAATATTTTTCGTTTATGTCCTTTTTTTTATCTGCAAAAAAATGAACTACATTTTTTTCTATTTTCCATGTGCCTTTTCCGTAGATATTTACCTCGTTAGGAATTCCTTGAGAATTATTGGAATAAGAATGAAAGAAAAAGGTTCCATCTTCTTTCAGAGACAGCTTATATTCTATATGATGCTTTTCTTGTTTACCCAGAGTAATTATGTAATCTCCAACCACTTGATTTGTTTGTGCTAGTGATATAATGCTCAACAACAATAAAGACAATGTAATAATGGTTTTCATCTTTTTTTAATTTTTTTCGATGCTTTGATTTTAATAGTTCTTTCAAATTAAAAACTAAATTCTAGAACAACAATTCGCTTATGAAAATAATTGTTGAAATTTGGATTAGAGTTCAAAATTCCATTAACAAATAATTCATTTTGCATCATACCAACTGCCTTTCGTTTTTCTCTATATACTTTTATCAAAGGGTCTGGTTTTTTAATACTAAATAGAGCCTGAATGTATTTTCCGGTAGTGTTAACTGAAAGCCTGAATCGGAGGCTTTGCTATAAATATCATCCCACAATCCACTTTTATGAAATTCTAAATTTGTTTTATCAGATTTAAAATTAAACTTTTCTGGATGAGTAGGTGGTTTAGAAATTAAGTCCTTTAAATACTGTGTGTAACCTTTTTCAGTGGATAACTTTGGATAAATCTTTTTTAGATTCTTTTCGAAATCAGAAACTAATAAATCCAGAGCTTTGGTTTCTTTAGCTCCCAGGACTTTTTCAAATTCTACAATATTCTCTTTGTTTTGGGAACAACTTAAGGTTACAATAGAAATAAGAATAAAAATGTAGTTTTTCATGTAGAGTATATCGTTGCTAGTATGTTGCGTCTGCCTTGCTAAGGCCGCATATGCAATATATAATGTGTTATGGTATGTTTTTTATTTCGTTTAATTTTCCTTCTTTAAAAACAAATTGAATACAGTCACCTCCAATTAAGTCAGTACAGTATTCAATTGTATCCGTCATTTTGATCAATTCAGGACTTATTTTAATTGAATTTTCAGAAGACCATTTTTCTTTTGATATTCCAATTGTCTCTGGAAATTCAATACCACCTCCAACAAATGATAGTTTATTTTTATTATTCTTGTAAAGTATCATATCAAAGCCATATTTCAGTCCAATCTTTTGTAATTCTTTATTACCGAACATTTGGTAAGGTAAACCTTGTTTATCGTAATGCTCAGAATACTCGTCTGTTTTAGTAGCGGAAATGACTTTGTATTGATCTGAGATGTTAAAAGTCATATCATAAATTACTAGAGAATCAATAACTTTTGTTTTAGTATAAAATTTAGACATCCCTTTAAATTGATGAGCAACTTTATATTTGAAATCAAGTCCATTTATAATCTCTAATTTACTCCAACTAATAGGTTGATATGCGCCAGAATCTTTCAACCAATCTTTAGTGATAAAATACTTAATAGAAACTTTGGCCTTGTTTAGATTTTCTAAATCCAAACCTTCATTTTGTTCACTTAAGTCTGGTTTAGCGAGATCTTTCTTTTTACTTTGATTTTTACAGGAGATTATAAGTGTCAATATTAATAATATTTTAAATGTTTTCATTTAGTAATTTACTCTAACGTTATTATAACTATCATTGTGCACTTAATTGTTATACTTATTGTTCAATTTTATCCTTATACTTGATGCTTTAGAGGTTCAATAGTATTTAAGAATTTTTCATCTTTTTCTCTTCGGTTTTGGCTCAGGTAGTTCTTTAATGGTAATACTCACTAGTTCGCTTAACCAATCAGAATCCTCTATTTTTTCTTCGATCAAGAAACTTGGTTTGGCTCCAGGATAGGGAGGAGCCTCCACGATATTTCCAATAAAATCTCTTCCTGATGTAGTAGGTTTTATAAATAGTTTATTATCACAAATAAGACCAAACATTTTACCGTCAGCATATACTCCATATTCTCCAAACATCTTTTTTGCAATTATTTCTCCAGTATTTTTGATTTGTCCTACTACAAAATCTACAAAGTTTTGATCAGAAGCCATTTTTTATTTTTTAGGTTTGAATATTTTTTCGAAAGCGTTATAAACTGCTAAATGTAATGCATCTCCATGATTTTGCTTTTCGAAAAATTCGTAATATAATTCGGTATTATCGTTCTGTAGTAACTTCAGTTTGTCATATAATTCTTTAGCAACTCTTTTCATAATTTTCCCTTCTTCACCAACAGCAATATAAATTGATTTTTCAGAGTTATAAGGTGTAGGAACATATGTAAGTAACGATTCATCATCCCACCATAAACTAGGACTTGTAATGATATAGTTGTCGAAAAGATTAGGTTTTTTAAATAAAATTTCTGTTGCCAAAAGTCCGCCTAAGGATTGTCCTATGATAGTTTTAGTAGCAGTTGTCTTGTATTTTTTCTCTATGAAAGGTTGTAATTCTTTTTCAATAAAATTGATAAAATTTTCTGATCCACCTGTAGTAGGAAAATCCTCTTTGTCTTTTTTATTATTAGTAGGATAGGTAAAATCTCTTTTTCTATCTACATTGGCTATACCAACTACAATAGATTCTGGGATCATGCGAATCCAGGAGAATGAACCAAATTGTACGAGACCTGATATATGAATAAAATCTTCATCTATAGAACCATCTAATAGATAAATTACAGGATATGTTTTTATAGAATCTTTAGAGTATTTATGAGGTACATAAATATTCAGTACTCTTTTTTCTTTTAGAATTTTTGATTCAAATTCGATTTTTTCTCCAATTGAAAGTGGAGTAGTAGTATGCTTATTTTGAGCTAAAACTATATTGCTAAGGAGGCAGCATATGAATGTTATAAAAATATTTTGAATCTTCATTTGTGCTTTATTTCTGTAAATTGATGTAACTAGGTTTTATTTTCTTTTATGAAATAGGCATTACAATCCTTTTTTGAATTAGTAATACATTTTTCTCATTTTATTCTTAATATATAAAAATGTATTCAATCTTGTATTGATTTATAGTTTGTATATATCAGGATTTTTAATTCAGCGTAATTTTTGAACTGATCAGAGTTAAATCTTATCGCAGAGTCATCCATTAGTTGTATTTCAAACTCTTCGCTACCATAAACTTGAGTTCCTTCTTCAGCGGATGATTTCTCTCTTCGGGTTTTAAACCCTTTTATTTGATCAAAAGAAATTGATTTAATTTTATTATTTAATAAAGACTTAATTAATATTTCATTTTCAGTCACGCTAATCTGTTTCAAGTTGCGGATAAGAAATCTTCTGGTTGTGAAAATTAGCCATGCCGCTGAAAAAATACCAATCCATAAGGTGATATCTCGAAAATCTATTTGAATGTTATTAAAGGGATATAAAATGTTTACTAAAGTAATACATAACCAAGCAAAAAATACAATAAATGATTGGATCCAAAACCCAGTTCTAAATTTAGAAGTTACTCTCATTATATTGTATGTATAGTTGGTTTATAATGAAATATAGCTACCCTAAAGGATAGCTATATTAAATCTTATAATGAACTGAAATCATCAATTAGCGCGCTAATCGATTAAACGGTCTCTGTTTCTTTATATCCAAAGAAATTATTCTCCTTAATCATTTCTGGAATAAGTTCTGGTAGTTGTTCTTCCCAACCAGATTCTCCGTCTTGTATCTTTTGTAAAACCTCTCTGGAAAAAATATCCATAATCGTAGGATCATAGTCCACAATATCTTGTAGTTTACCATTATATTTAAAGAACTTGTATAATTCCTTCATTCTTGGATGTACTTTCAGATTTTCACTGGTTGTAAGCTCTCCTGTCTTTGGATTTTTAAGAGGGTAGAGGTATACTTTCAGATCCTTGAAGAACAATTTTCCAAAAGCTTCCAAAATACCACCACTTAAGTGACGATAATATTTTTCGTCAAAAATATCCACTAGATTGTTTACACCCATAGATAAAGCCATTCGCTCTTTTGTATAATTGGAGAAATATTCTACAACTTTATAATATTCCTGGAAGTTGGAGATCATCACAGTTTGTCCTAATGAACATAACAATCTGGCTCTAGACATAAAATCTTCTTCATCGATTTCTCCTTCTGCTCTTAGGTTAGAAAGTGTAATTTCAAAAATTTCTATGGTTTTATTTTTATTTACCTTATTCTCATTAAGAAACATGTTTAATGATTTCTTGTAAATATCCATGTTTACTTTGGTCACTGGTCTAAAACTACCGCGAAGTGCTAGAATGTTCTTTTTGTATAATACAGCTGCTGGTAAAACGTTATTACCATCAGGACCAAACATTACAGCTTCGGTCATTCCATTTTTAACCAATTGTAAACTCATCAATCGGTTATCTACTTTCTTAAATCTCGGACCAGAGAAATTAATGGTATCAATTTCGATTTGATCTTTATCTAAATGATCGTATAAATATCGAAGTAATTTTTTTGGATTATCATACTTATAGTAGGCTCCGTAAATTAAATTTACTCCTAATATACCAAGTGTCATCTGTTGTAACTTGGCATCATTTTCATGAAAACGAATATGAAGAATAATCTCATTATAATCTTCATCTGGTTTCGTTTGATATCTGATACCTACCCATCCATGACCTTTATATTTTTTTGCAAAGTCAATAGTAGCAACAGTATTGGCGTAACTAAAAAATAATTTGTTTGGATGTTTTTCTCTGCTGATACGTTGTTCGACTAATTTTACTTCATGCTTCAGCATTTTCTTTAACCGTGCTTCTGTCACATATCGTTTATCATCTTCGATTCCGTAGATAGCATCACTAAAGTCTTTGTCATAAGCACTCATGGCTTTCGCGATAGTACCTGAAGCACCACCAGCTCTAAAGAAATTACGTACAGTTTCTTGTCCGGCACCAATCTCAGCGAAGGTACCATATATATTGGCATTTAAATTAATTCGTAAGGCTTTACTTTTAATTGAAGGGACAGACTCAAATTCTTTGTCTCCCATAATCGTAATAGGCATAGCAAAATGGGCTTTTTTTGTTTAACGTAAAGTTACTAATAGATTAAGGATTATTAAAAAAAAGTGAACGTAATTTTTCGCATTTTATAATTGATATAAATAATGACTGTAGAAATGAATTACTTTTGACGCAAAAAAATTATAAGTACATTTGCTTGTACGCATAGTTTAATATGGAAATTACATTTCTTGGAACCGGAACATCACAAGGAATTCCAATCATAGGAAGCACACATCCTGTATGTTTAAGTGAAGATCAAAAAGATAAAAGATTACGAGTATCTGTACTTGTCTCTTGGGATAAATATCAGTATGTAATTGATTGTGGTCCTGATTTTAGACAACAGATGCTAGCCAATAAGGTAACACGAATTGATGGAATTCTTTTTACACACGAACATGCAGACCATACTATGGGAATGGATGATATACGCCCATTCTTTTTTAGGCAAGGTGATATACCAGTATATGCGCATAAACGAGTATTAGAAGCTTTAAGAGAAAGATTTAGTTATATATTTTCTTCAGAAAATAAATATCCAGGAGCACCCAGTGTTATAGAAAATGAACTAACTAACCAACCATTTTCACTGGGTAACCTGGATGTGATGCCCATTGATCTCATGCATAATAGATTGCAAGTTTTTGGATTTAGATTTAAAGATTTTGCTTATCTAACAGATATGAAAACGATCGAGAAAAAAGAAACCGAAAAATTAAAAGGAGTAAAGGTGTTAGTGGTCAATGCACTTCGAATAGAACCACATCATTCTCATTTTAATTTAGACGAAGCTTTGGCATTTATAGAAGAAGTAAAGCCCGAGAGAGCATATCTCACACATATTAGCCATATGTTAGGCTTTCATGAAGAAGTACAAAAACAACTCCCCAAAAATGTATTTTTGGCTTACGATAATTTAAAAATTACCATTTAATATGCGAAGTAGAATATTTCTATACCTATTTATTTTTTCTGTCTTGTTCGTTTTATTTCAGTTCATGAATGCTAAAAAAGCCAAAGAATCTTACGATGGTAAGATTGAGAATCTAATGGCCACAATAGCAGAAAAGGATAAAGAAATTGAAACTAAAAATCTAGAAAGAGATTCGTTGATAGATCGTGTTTTAGAACTTACTTATTTTTCTTTGGAAAGTGATGAAGAAGCAATCAATTATTTCGAAGAACAAGGTTATGATGCAGAAAAACTGGAATTAACGATTAGTGACCAAATTATAGCTCAAAACAAAGCTGGAGCGGATAATCCAATAGTTCCTTATGCAGGAATGGAAGGAAACATGGCAATTAATAAGGTGCGATTGCTAAATCATAAATGGATTATCGCAGATTTTACCGATGGAGTGTATTGGGGTCAATTATTTATTATTTACGATGTACGTAAGGATGGAGTAGTGGATTTTGAAGTAGCACAATCCTTTTTATATCCTAGAAGCCAATAAGAAACAAAAAGAAAATTACAAATAGAAAAAGACCTGTTCATAATAAACAGGTCTTTTTTGGTTTTGGCAAGTTGGTTAATATATTAGATTTATTTTTTTACAAGTTTTTTCTTAATGAACTCACCATCCACTTCTATAATGGCAAAGTAAATTCCTGTAGCTATTGTAGCACCTCCGTCGGATAATGCATCCCAGGTATATTCGAAACCATTCTCATTAATATTAGAAGTATTGTCCACTTTTTTTACAAGATTTCCTGCTACATCATAAATATCAATCGCTACAGATTTGATGTCATTTTTTGCATACTCAAAAGTTACCTTATTTGTAAATGTATTTGGGTATGCTTTAAAATCATCATTTTGAAGTCTTGAGGTGGTGTTTTCTTTGGTATACCAAGGCATTCCTAATCGTTGATCTAACCATAGTAAGATAAACTCATTATCATCTGGTAATCCTTCGCCCACATGTCTTCCTACACTAAATGGATAGTTGTTGTCATTTAATACTCCAATAAGGAAGGGGTTAAATACTACTACACTCTCTATAGTAACAAATGGGAAAGCAAAATCTCTACCGATACCCACATCACCAGGCAATCCAGGTTCAGAAATTCTTCTTGGATCTCTTATTTTTAATAGATCAACGTTTAATCTCTTTTGTACTAAAGTAGAATCTTGATCTAATTCGATTTCATAAATGGCTTTAAAACCTTCTAAATCTCCTTGAGAACCATCTCTTTCAATGATTAACCCTCTTGTTCCACTAAACATAATGAAATCACCAATAGCAGTTGCTCTTTCGTTCAGCGGATATTCATATTTGTTATTTGTGTATGATTTACTTGCAAGATCAAATTCGTGAATCAATAAGTTATTAGATTCGCTACCTTCTAATGGTTTTTCTAATAATGGTAGTAATTTTGTATTGTCAGTGGTTAAAGCCATTCCTTCGAAACCACCACTTTGTTTTACATTAAAAGGCGTATCTAATTTTGTTACTCTATATGGCCAGTACATTCCTGCTAACCAAGGAGTGTTTTCACCATTTTGATCCTGAAGATTTGTTCCATCACCAGCATCTCCTACTTTTGGAAAATCACCAAATAAACAAACTGTTCTAATAGAAGGATATTGCTTTTGAGAGATCAGTAAAGTTCTAAAGTCAAAACTTTGAATATCTGCACGATCCTCTAAATTGTTGGCTACGATAATATCTGCGATCGCTTGTGTAAAGGTTTCTGGATTTACAGTTCTTTCTGCGAATACATCTCCACGATCATCTACATCAGTTCTCGGGTTTATTTTTGTTTCTATGTTGAAACGAACTTTAGACGCGTTTTTCCATCGTCTAGTAGCATCTGGTGTTGATGCTCCAGCTCCATTTTTATAATACTCCACATAAAACTCAACAAAATCAAATAGTTGTTGCAAAGAAGGCATGATATAAGGATCGATAAACCCTCTTTCATTAGCAAAAGCTACAGATACAGGAGATAAGGCTAGATCATTTGTTTGTACAGGTCTACCAGCTAATATTTTGTCTGCAATAAAAGTATTTTGAATTTCAGCTAGCGTAAGATCTTTTACTAATACTTCATCCTCAAATTCATAAGGTGTTCCATCTGCTTTTCTTGTTTTTGCAGCTTCGATATGTGGATCATGATCCAAAACAGGAACTCTATCTAAGGTAATTCCGCAATCCGTTTCTAAAGTAGGCATTAAGTAATCTAATGCAGCTTCCATAGAAGGTAAGGTGTTTTCAGGGCGTAAGTTTCTAGCTCCACGATGTCCTTGAGCATCAAAAAGATTTACATCGATCAGTCCTTCTTCATCTAAATAGTCAGAACGTCCGTCTTGGTTTTTATCAAAATTTTGAACTGCTTCTAATAATAAGTCAGGACGATCAGAAATAATACCTTGCAGATCTAGATCTAATAGTCGATTCATGTTCTCAGAATCATTAACAGTATATACAACAACAGGGTGTCCAGCTCTGTTTAAAGAAGAAACATTAAATAATTCGCTAGAAGCCTCTGATAATCCATTTGGAGGAGTAGTTCTACTTCCTACCAATGTATTCGTATCATTATCATCTAACATTACAAACCAAGGAGACATTACCGGTACTTTACTACCATTAGCTTGTGCATGTGAACGCATTGCATTCATAATTCTAATAGCACTAGCTTCTTCGCTAAAAGGATTTTGTGGAGCTCTTAATTCTTTGCCAGGATTGTCTAAATCAGGTAGCGCATAAGGTGCATCTAATAAGACACCATTCTTATCAAAATGCAGTAAGAATGGACCAAACTCATCACCAATCCAGTAGTCGCCATTAGCTGTTCTCTGAATAGATTCGATATCAAAATCAGCACCTGTAAGTATTCTTTCATCACTAAAGTGGTTGGTAATAGCAAAAGGAATCAATCCATTAGGATCTCTTAGTTCGATAAAATCAAGCACTTGGATATCTCCTTCACCTCTTCCAAAGAACGTTTCAAATCTAGGTCTAATTTTGTATAATCGTAAGTTATAGTCTGCAGAGTTTTCAATGCTACCAAAACCATTATCAGACATCGCAGTGAATGTTCCGTCGAAGTTATTTAGTACAGCAGAGAAACCCTGAATCGGTTGTTTACCTGTAAATGGAAGTTCTTGTTGGTTGATTGGACCATTTCCAATAAATAAACCAGAAGTTGGTCCTTCAGAAAAGCTAGACGCGTCTAATACTGCTCGCGAGAATAATAAATCTCCAAAATTTCTGAAGGATCTACCTTGACCTTTGGCATAAACCTCTTTACCATAATGATTATCTTTTGGAAGATCAAAGGATGGTTTGGTTTCGTCTTTTTGTTTTTGAGCAAAAGTTGAAAAAGAGAAAAGTAAGCCTAAACAAGCTGAAACACATAGTGTTTTCTTGAATCTACTTACCACAGAGTAAGAATGATTTTTCATGTGTGATACGATTAAGATTAAATTGGTTATTAATACCCTAAAAGTATAGTTTCGGTATTACCAAAATGTTTAGTGTATCTCAAGAAATGTTTAGCTTAAGGTTAGGTGTTTTATATTACTGTACAAGTGTATGAATACGCTTACTTTTAAGGAACAGCTTGTCTATTGGTATAACGAAAACGTTGTAGTAATCTGTTGTGATTTTTGTTGCGTTTTTTGAATTTCGATGAAAATTTAATAATTCGATCAGAGCGATTGTTGTTATATCCCTATTGTAAAGGGATTCTGCTATATTTGACTCTTATCTATTGTCGAAAACTCTATACCAAATGAATTCAAGATTTTTTTCTATTTTGCTCTTAGGAGTGTTTACCTTTTTATTGCTTTCTTGTAAATATAATTCTAGTGATGCCATCGCTAATTATAGTACTTATAAAAAAGATGGCTTTATAGAAATTCCTAGAGATAATGGAAAATATATTATCAAATTATATTCGAATAAAATTGTAGAGACTTCTTTTATACCTGCTGGTGAAACCTATAATGAGTCATCTCATGCAGTAATTTTGAAAAATGGAATAGAAGCCAATCTTACTGAAACCGATGGATTAATTACTTATGGACTTGCAAATGGAATTAGTGTAAATATCTCAAAAGAACCTTTTCATATATCTTATTTGTACAATGACAAAGAGCTTATTTCTGAAAAAGATGGGTACGTAAAAACAGATACTACAGAGATCTTAAATTTTAATTTAGATAAAGAAGAAGTGATTTATGGAGCAGGTTCACGAGTAGTAGGAATGAATAGAAGAGGAAATCGATTACAACTGTATAATCGAGCGCACTACGGATATGAGACACGTTCTGAATTGATGAATTATACCATGCCTCTAGTTTTATCATCAAAAAAATATGCCGTTCATTTTGATAATGCACCGATTGGATTTCTTGATATCGATAGCAAGAAAGATAATACGTTAAGTTATGAAACGATAAATGGGAGAAAAACATATCAGGTAGTTGCAGGAGATGATTGGAAAGACTTAATGGATCAATATACAGACTTAACAGGAAAACAACCGCTACCACCTAGATGGGCTTTTGGAAATTTTGCCAGTCGTTTTGGATACCATTCTGAAAGAGAAACAAAAGAAACAATTGCTAAGTTTAAAAAGGATTCAATTCCTGTGGATGCAGTTATTTTAGATATCTATTGGTTTGGTAAAGATATTAAAGGTCATATGGGAAATCTTGAGTTTTTAAAAGATTCATTTCCTAATCCAAAACAAATGATTAACGATTTCAAAGATCAAGGAGTCAAAACGATATTAATTACAGAGCCATTTATATTATCAACTTCTAAAAAGTGGGAAGAAGCAGTAGCTGAAAAAGTGTTGGGTAAAGATTCTATTGGAAATCCTTTCGTCTATGATTTTTACTTTGGAAATACTGGAATTGTAGATATTTATGATCAGAAGGGAAAAGATTGGTTTTGGAATATTTATAAAACCTATACCAAAGACTATAATATTGCTGGTTGGTGGGGAGATTTAGGTGAGCCCGAAGTACATCCATCTGCTTTATTACATGCTACAGGATCTGCAGATGAAGTGCATAATATATATGGTCATGATTGGGCAAGATTGGTTCAGGAAGGATATCAAAAGGATTTTCCTAATCAACGTCCTTTTATCCTAATGCGTGCTGGGTATTCTGGCTCTCAGAGATTTGGAATGATCCCTTGGTCTGGAGATGTCAGTAGAAGTTGGGGTGGTTTACAACCGCAAACAGAGATTGCATTATCCATGGCTATTCAGGGATTAGGATATATGCATTCTGATTTAGGAGGATTTGCGGGAGGCGAAAAGTTTGATCCCGAACTATATACACGTTGGTTGCAGTACGGAGTTTTTCAACCAATTTACAGACCACATGCACAAGAACATATAGCACCAGAACCTGTTTTTCATGATACAAAAACGAAAGATTTAGCTAAGCAAAGTATCGAACTCAGATATCAAATGCTTCCTTATAATTATACATTAGCATTTGAAAACAACCAAAAAGGAATGCCATTAATGAGACCTCTATTTTTTGAGGATATGGATACTAAAGAATTACAAACAGTTTCTAATACATATTTATGGGGAGATGATTTTTTAGTATCTCCAGTTGTAAAACCTGGAGTAGCTTCTAAAGATGTATATTTTCCTAAAACAGCAAACTGGTTTGATTTTTATTCAGGAAAAAAATATGAAGGAGGAAGATATATTACAGTAGAGACTGAAGAAAACCACATACCAGTTTTTGTAAGAGGAGGAGCATTTATACCCATGGTTGCTACCGTACAAAACACAGAATCGTACAATACAAAAGAGTTGACTTTACATTATTATTATGATGCGACTGTTAAAAAGAGCAGTGATATTTTATATGATGATGACGGAAGTACACCGAATGCCTATGAAAAAGGTAAATATGAGCTTTTAAGGTTTAAAAGTTCTACTACCGATACTACACTTTCAATGAACTTTACTGCAGAAACAGGAGCTAATTTTGAAAAAACTAAAAGAAGCATCTCTTTAGTGATTCATAACATCTCAAAAGCTCCAGAATCTATTCTTATTGGCGATCAAGCCACAGAATTTGATTGGAATGAAGAAAAGGCTCTAATAACTATAGAATTTGAATGGAATTCAAATCTTGATCAAAATTTAAAAATATTATTGTACGATTAATTTTAAATCAATTTACTTAATTATTCCTGGAGTTTGAAAATCTCTTTTAGGATTCTATTTTTTGGTATAGTTATAACTATAGAGTCGTGTAGGGTATAAATATTTTTTTCTGATTCGTAAAGAACTTTTGACACTTCTGTTATCACATTATCATTTTTATCATTTACTAGTATGGTTTTTGTGTAAATTGCTCCTCCACCAAGTTGGAACTTAATGTTTGGGTATATACTTACTGCAAAAAGATGTAATGATAAAATTATGAAAAATGTTAAAGGTAATAGTTCCATAAAAATTTCAGGTTTTTTAAGATCAAAGGATCTATTTACTAGAAAACTAATAATTGTAATCATAAATGCGTAAATAAGATATATAACATATTTGTTTTCAAAGTGATTAATAAATATTAGTTCTACAATACCTAAAAAAGCCATAGGAACTGCTAACAAAAAAATTATAGAAAGTAATATCTTTACCAGATAATTTGTTATCAGCCATTTTGAAAATATATTATCACTATTCCAAACATATGAACGTACTCTCTTAGCTGATTCAATTTGTGATATAGCAGGAGCTACAAAAAGTATTAAGAATAGAACACCTGATTTTATGTAATCTAATGAAAATAAGTCTTTTACAAAAACACCATATCTACTTAAACTTATATTTACAATTAAAAAACCGATTATATAAATAATAAATAGATATGATGTTGAGTTTTTAATTATTTCATTTAATTTCATAAAACAGGTGTTTGGTTGAGGAAGGAATTTATAACTTTTTAGTTTAACTTACTATATTACTTTAATATTTATAGGGAATTTTTATTCTAGTTTAGTAATCTTATTAATCCATATTTTGAAAAACTTGAAAAACTTGAAGAACTAGGTTTTAAGAATACAAAAGATTTTCACAAGGATTTTAGTAGAGAAGATTTAGACTAAAAAGTGGACAATAAATACTATGGAGTTTGATTCAGAACAGTTTCTAAAGAAAGAATATATTCAGAGAATTAATTTGGCGCTTGAGTATATTGATCATAATCTTGATAAAGAGTTGTCATTAGATATTATTTCAAATGTAGCTTCATATTCGTCATTTCATTTTCATCGTATTTTTAAAGCGATCATAGGTGAAACCTTAAACTCCTATATCGGTAGAAGACGTTTAGAAAAAATAGCTTCTATTTTAATGCATAAGGAAACAGTAAGTATAACCGAAGTAGCTTTTCAGTTTGGTTTTAGTAGTAATTCTTCACTAACTAAAGCGTTCAAAAAGTTTTATGGAGTAAGTCCAAGTCAGTTTAGAAAACGTCTTCCCAATAAGTTTAGCAAGATTGGCAAAGTGAAAAGCAAGAATGGAAAAGAAGAGCTGTTGTTTGAGCAATACATTTGCAATATAACTAATCACTTAAAATGGATTGAGATGAATACAAAAATTGAGATTAAAGAATTACCAGATTTACATTTTGCTAGCATTACACATATTGGAGTAGAAGGTATCGAAAATACTTTTGAAAGACTCTTTAAATGGGGAAGATCTAATGGTGTAATGAATGACAGAGAAACTAAAGTTGCAAGGGTATTTCACGATAGCTTTAAGGTTACTTCACCAGATAAAGTGCGAATGAGTATCTCTCTATTATTGGATCAGAAAATTAAGTCTGAAGGAGAAATACAACCACTTACGATTGTTGGAGGTAGAAGTATCGTTGCCAGTATGGAAATTAAACCAAGTGATTTCGAGAAATCTTGGAGTAGTTTATTTGTTTGGATGAATGATCAAGGGTATACAAAATCAGAGAAAACTCCTTTCGAAATATATCATAATGATTTTAGAGAACATCCAGAAGGAAAGTTTTTGGTAGATTTTTATATTCCGATATTGTAGTCTAATTATTAAACAAGATTGTTTATTCGATGTTATTTTTAGTACTACTAAAGGATTTAGTTCATCATTGAATATTTTCTATAATTACGAGTAGATAGATATTCCTTTTTGAGATTTCTTAAGAATGTAATTACCTCTTCTTTTTGAGGGTAGTTTTCCTTTAAAGGATCCATAAACTCTTCATCATTTACTGTTAATGCGATGTACCATGTACCACTTCTGGTGGTGTAAATATCTTCCATTATCGTGCCATGATCATATCTTGATAGTACTCCGTCAATTACCATTGGAGCTAAATTTACCATATTGGAAGTTCTTTCAACTTCGTAAAAAGAAAAATAAAATTCTTTTTCATCTATTTTAAAAGGAACATTCCATTGGACATTTAGATCATTTAATTTGAATTTTGCGTTCACGAACTTATAGAACTCATTGGCGTCTTTAGGGTCTTCAAAAATAAAAGCACCTCTTTTAGGAAGTTGTTTTTTAAATTTTTTACCTGTAGTGACCTTATAATCCTCAATTCTTGGAGCAATTTTCGTTGGAAAACAAGAGTTACACAATAGCATTAATAAAAGTCCAAAAATTAGAGTTCTCATTGTTTTAATTTTATTTTTTTTGATTATCAAGTTTTATACCATAGTTTTCTTATATGTAAAAAGATATAAGTATATTGAAGTTAATCAATGAATTATGTGAAAGTTTGAATCAAAAAGCGGTATGCAGTACAATACATCAGTAGAAGAATTTATCTCAAAAAAGCCAGAGTGGGTGAAGAGCTTGCAATTGCTCAGATCCATTATGCTTACTACCGAAATGGAAGAAACTATTAAATGGGGAGTTCCTACGTATACAATCAATGGCAAAAATGTTGTTGGCTTAAGTGCTTTTAAGTCTTATGTTGGAATATGGTTTCATCAGGGAGTTTTTTTAAAAGATCCTTATAGTAAGCTAATAAATGCACAAGAAGGAAAAACCAAAGGTTTAAGACAATGGAGGTTTAGTTCTTTTGATGACATAAATAAAGATCAGGTATTAGCATATGTGTTAGAGGCAATACAGAATCAAAAAGAAGGTAAGGAAATAACCATCGAAAGATCTTCTACGGAAATAGAAATGCCATATCATTTGAAAACGGAGTTAGAACAGAATAAAGAACTAAAAACAAGTTTTAGTAAACTAATGCCTTTTAAACAAAAGGAATATATGGAGTATATTTCTACCGCAAAAAGAGATGCTACCAAAGACGCTAGATTACAAAAAATAATACCAATGATTTTAAAAGGCATTGGCCTGAATGATAAGTATAGATAATCTTTTTTTTAACTTATCTCTTAATGATTTTTAGAGTTTTCTTGTCCTTTATGGTAAGAAAGTACATTCCGGTTTTTCTTGTAGAAATATCCAAGGAACTACTAAATCCTTCTTCTATAATTTTTCCAGTAATATCTGTAAGAATCCAATCAGTTTGTTCTGGAAGTTCTACAATACCAGTGGTAGGATTAGGATAAAGGTATACTTGCTCTTCTTGTATATCCGGAGTGCTTAACACGCTATCTGATATCCATTGAGCAGTATTATTAGCATTATTTGCACCTGCTATAGAGAAATTACCTCCTGCGAATAATGTATCGGTATCATTAGTATTGGATGCAAAACTTAGCGTGTTTATTTTTACATTAACACCAACATTAGTATTTGTTCCCAGTGCTTGCCATCCATCAGTTTCACTCCATCGAGCAATATTATTTACGATAATACTATTAGAATTATCAATATTGGCGGTATCGAAAGCACCTCCTACATATACATGAGTTCCATCGTGGATTAGCGTATTTACAATATTATTTACGCCATTATCCAAACTAGACCAACTAGATGAGGTTTTGTTCCATCTGGCAATACGATTTACGGTTTGTCCACCTGCAATAGAGAAGTTCCCTCCAATAAAAATTTCATTTCCTGAAATTGCGATCGCTTCAACAAAGCCGCTCGTTCCTGTTCCAAGAGTATCCCAATTATTTCCATTCCAAGTGGCAATTCGATTAGCGGTCATATCACCGGCTTCATCAAAATTTCCACCAACATACAATATCCCATCCGTGTCTACAGCTAGAGATCGTACTTCATTGTTAGTTCCGGAAACTGAAGAGGTATTATCTGTTAGAGCTGACCATGAGGCACCGTTCCAAGAAGCAATATTTCTCACTGTAGTACCATCCACAGTTTCAAAAACACCACCGACATAAACAAGGTTGTTATCTATTTCTATGGCTGCAACGGTACCATCTATTCCAGGACCTAAAGCTGACCAAGAAGTTCCATTCCACATAGCAATATTATTTGCAGCAACACCGCCAATTTCGGTAAAACTACCTCCTGCGTAGAGATTGCCATTTCCAGCAATTTTGAGAGTATTAATTGTACCGTTAGCACCAGTACTAAATGTTCTCCATCCAGAAGATTCATTCCAGACAGCAATATTATTAGCGTTTATGTTTCCAGCTTCGGTAAAAGTACCACCATGATATACATCTCCATTGGTATCTGTTGCTATTGCCTGGACTATTCCATCGGGAATTCCTTGGTTAAGAGGATTCCATTCTCCGATACCATTTACAGCAGTTCCTGATGGGGCAGAAGTACCATCCACAAGCTTGTATAATTGAGCATTACTTCCGTAATCACTAAAGTAGAGTTCTCCATTTTTATCTACTCCAAAGGATGAGACAAATTCTCCAGAAGTATTAAATAGTAATGTGCTGCTTGCATCTCCGGTAGATGGATTATAGTCTAAGACCCAAACTCTTCCGCTTACATAATCTCCGAAAATATATTTTGAGCTAATATCTGGGCTAAGACTTGTTATTTCGGAACCTCTATACACATATCCACCTGTTATTGATCTATCTCCCTGATTTCTATTATAAAAGTGTACAGGGAATTCCGTAGGTCCTGAAATAGTAACACTACTATTGGCTACAGAATTAGCTTCGAAACGACTCCAACCATAGTTTTTACCATTTTCTATAAGATTCACCTCTTCAAAAGCACCTTGTCCTACATCAGCACCCCATAATCTTCCTGTAACATCGTCAAAAGAGAATTTCCAGGTGTTCCTTATTCCGTATGCATATATTTCGTCTAATCCATTTACTCCTACAAAAGGATTATCGCTAGGTATTTCATAATTTCCGTTAGGTAAATCAGGATTGGTTTCAACAGCATTATTTCCGTCTAAGTCCACATCAATTCGTAAGATACTACCGAAAACAGTATTTTTATTTTGTCCATTTCCTTCAGGATCATTTCCACCGCCACCATCTCCAATAGAAATGTATAGATATCCATCAGGACCAAATTCGATTTTACCACCGTTGTGATTGCTATTATTTTGGTTTTTATCGAACTGAAAAATAACTAATTCACTATTGGGATCTACAAAATTAGGATTTGTAGGGCTGACTGTAAATCTTGAGAGTACCATTCTAACAGTAATTCCTGAAACTGGACTATCAGTGGTATAGTATGTATAAAAATATCCATTGGTGTCATAATCTGGATGAAATGCTAATCCTAAAAGACCCACTTCTTGTCCATCTCTAAATCGCACACGATCAGTAATATTTAAAAAAGTATCAACTTCACTCTCTAGTACATTACTTCTTCTTGGAAACACCTTAACTCGTCCTCTCTGTTCTAGAATAAACATTCTGTCGGTTCCATCTCTTGGAGACTGAATTTCTACCGGAAATTCAAAATCGATATTTGGAAAAGCATTTTCATAAGTGATCTGCGCTGTTCCTATTAAGGTAAAAGACAATAAAAAAAATAGGAAAACAATTGGAGTAGTTAGTGTTTTCATTTGAAGAGTTTTAAGACTTGTGGTTTTAATTCAACGAAAACAATAACCGTTTAGTATAGCATGAGTATACTTTTACAAATGTTTAGCTAACCAATCTTTAAATTGATAAAAATTTTGTGGTGCTACACCATGACCCACAGGAAATTCATTTAGTGTTGTTTGGATTCCTAGTTCATTTAATTTAACAGGAGCTTTTCTTGCCCAATCGATAGGAATTACTTGGTCTACACTACCATGAGAACAATAAATATTTAGATTTGAAAAATCCTGATTTTCGTAATTTTCTTTAAGAATATCTTCATTTAAATATCCACTTAGCGCAATTACATTTTTTACTTTTTTAGGATATGATAATGCAACTGAATAACTGAGTATGGTTCCCTGACTAAAACCTAATAATGTTACATTACTTGCATCTAATTGGTAAGCTTCAATAGCTTCATCGATAAAGTTTGCAATCTTATCACGAGATTCTATAGCCTGTGCATCATCACTAAATTTTCCTTGAGCGGCGTCAAAATAAATAGCATACCAAGCATTTCCATATGGTTGCATAGGATAAGGAGCTCTTACAGAGATGATACATAATTCTTGTTGTAGTTCTGGTGCAAAAGAAAATAAATCATTTTCATCACTACCATATCCGTGAAACATAAATAAAACAGGAGTTTTATCACTTTTAATAGTTGGAGTTTTAATGATGTGATGTAATGATAGTGTCTTAGTTTGCATATTGCTATTTTTTTATATCAGACTGAGCTTATCGAAGTCTATTTTAATTGTAAATGAATATGGTCATCATGTCTTACTGCTTGACACCCGTGAAATCTTATTTTAGGATTTGTTAGATGTAGTCTGTTTTTTAGATGAGGTTCGATAAAAATTTTACCAACTATCTTTTCATTTACGCTTGCCAAAATTAAATCTTTTGTGGCGGTTTCAGAAAGTTTCAATTGATTATTTACAAAACCAAATGTTACGTACTTGGTAAAGTCATATTGCCAATATCCTTTTTTCTTACATCTATGAGTTTGATCAATTTCATTGCCAACAGGATTTACAAAAGCACCATATCCAAATAAGGAAGGCTTTTTATTAGTTAGTTGATTATCTACATCTTTATAAATGAATGAGATATCTATTTTTTTTCCATCATTGTGACTAAGATGAGGAAGCAAAGGGAATTTATCTATAAATGGAAAATTAGCATCTAGATATACCAATTTGATATTAGAATGCTTTAGACTTATTTTTTTAGCAATTGCTTGTATGGAAAGATTTAAATCGGGAGTAACGTAATTTCTATTGGATAGTACAGTAAAAAATGAACAAGCTTCTATGTATTCGGTATTTTTAATTTTCTCTCTACCAAATAGTGGCGCTAAATAAGGGACTAAAATAAAAGTACATATTATGTAGGTTACTAGGAGTATACCGTACTTCTGTATTCTGTAACCTTTATTTTTTTTAAAGAACAGTACTTCTATAATCAAATAGATGATGCCTCCAATTTGAGTAAGTACTGTCAATAAAAGAGCTAATAGAAATTTCCCTAGGATTAATAATATTTTATTCATAAAAAAATGTAGCTTTATTCTTACTAATGTAAATTGTGTTAAAGTGTTTATATTGTTGAAATTCAATATTTAATACTTAGTGCGTAACGATTTCACTCTTTTTTGTTATATAAAAGTTGCTTTGTTTTTCGATTAAATGTTAATAATATCGATGAAATACATTTACAATTGTTAAACATGTATTAAAACAATAGTTTTGTTATGGTTTAACCGTAATTTTAACATAGATTTAAGAAATTTTTGATACTCGACGTTTTTATAAACTTATGATATGATTAAGTTTATTTATTTGAAAAATAGGTGTTTATGTTGTTTTGAAACAATCTAAATGTTCTTTGTCAATGTACTATTATCTAGTTAACTGGATTAGTAAAAAATTATTATTGATCATATAAAATATAGTTGTCGATTATATAGAGCTGCCTAACGTATGTAATTTGTACTTCGTCGATTAGCGATGTGTTTTAAAGGATTTCTGGATAATTTTAAGTCAATAAGTTAACTATTTCGAAATAACCAAAGTGTAACTAATAACGTTAAATCTTATAATATTTTAACCCTAAATCTTATGAAAAAAATTACTCTTTTATTATTAATATGTATTTGTTCTAGTTTTATTCAAACTGAGGATAGTTATAAAATGACTGTCACTAAGATTGCAGATGCGTATAATGCCAATGATGCAGATCAGATATTTGGATTGTTTTCTCCCGAACTTCAATCTTCATTCACATTAGATAAAGTAAAAACTTTTATCACAGATAATCACAATAAAAAAGGTAAAATGGGATCCTCTTCATTTTTAATGGATGATGAAGGTACTAAACATTATTTAATGGAATTCGATAATTCTTCTACCATATTGATATTAGGATTATCGACCGATAATAAAATCACTCAACTAGCACTAGAGGAATACTAAAATTAATCTCAATTTTAAAAATTAAACAATGAAAAATAGTTTTACATTTAAATTTATGATATTATTCCTATCTATTGGAATTGGAATATCTAGCACGAATACGATATGTGCACAACAAAATATGAAATATGGAATGTTAACTTTTAATAAAGCGGTTAATATTTCTGGAAAGCAAAGAATGTTAAGCCAAAAAATGGCAAAATCATACCTTTATTTGGTTGAGAACCCTAGCGATGCCAAAGCTAAGAGAGACCTTTTAACAAGTAAAATCATTTTTGAAAAACAAAATGGTATCATTAGACAAAATTCTGGATATAAATTAACGAAAGATAGACTTACTAAAGTAGATAAAATCTGGATTGAATTTAAAAAGCTTATCGAAAGTACACCAAACTATGATAATGCTAAGAAAATCATTGATCTAAATACAGATCTGTTAAAAGCTACAAATGATGTGGTATCAGCAGTTATTGTAGAATCAAAAGGTGCTAATAAAAGTGATGATAATCTGTTAGAGGATGAAGGTCTAGGAGAATCTGATTTAGAGCTTAAAAAAATGATCAATATGGCAGGTAGACAGCGTATGTTATCTCAGCGATTGGCATTATATTATTTTGCAAATCAAACTACTCTAAAGACTAAAAATTCGGAGTCTATGCTTAGTAACGTTTTTAACGAAATAGATGGAGCTATTACGATGTTGTTGATCTCTAATTTTAATAATGAAAAGATTGATGAGAAATTAGGGGTCGCTATGACCAAGTGGGAGAATGTAAAAAACAATAAAGAGAAATTGATGAATCAAGGTTTTAAGCCTTCTGAGATGTATCAAATTAGTAACGATTTAACAAAGGCTTTCAATGCAGTAACTGGATTATATGAAAAAGTAAAAATATAATTACTAGATTAAGTCAGGTTTAAAACGGGGAAAATTGCGTATTTTAATCAAGTGTTAAATACGCATTTTTTTTACCAATATTTCAAATTAACTCAAAAAACCACTTAAAATGAAAAAAACTTTACAACTAGTGATTTGTACTTTTTTATTATGTATGAGTACTGTTACGTCACAAGAATTAAGTATAGATGCAGACATAAGGCCACGAGCAGAATATTTGCGAGGTTTTGGTAATCTTGTTCCTTCTGGAGTGGATGCTGCTATTTTTGTTCAACAACGTTCTCGATTAAAATTTGGATATACTGCAGATAAATTTGCTGCTTATGTGAGTGTTCAGGATGTTAGTGTATGGGGAGATACGCCGCAGATTGCTGCTGCCGATAATAATAATAGTTTTTCACTGGCGCAAGCCTGGATAGATTTTAAATTTGGAAAAGGATGGTCTACAAAACTAGGAAGACAGGCACTATCATACGATGATCAAAGAATCTTAGGAGGTTTAGATTGGGCAATGCAAGGAAGATTTCATGATGCAGCTTTAGTGCGCTATAAAAATGATAGCGGTTTTAAATTAGATCTTGGATTCTCTTTTAACCAGAATGGTCTTAGTAGAATAAACACCTTATTTGATCCTAATAATGATGGAAATGCCAGAGCAGTGTTTGATTATAAAGGCATGGCATATGCTTGGTTGCATAAAGACTGGGCTAAATTTTCTGGAAGTTTCTTGTTTGTAAATAATTCTTACCAGAACCTTGATCCTGCGGATGAGCAAACACCAATCGATGGAACAGTAAATAGACAGACTTTTGGGACACATTTGGTAGCTAAACCAGCAAAAGGATTAAAAATTGCTGTAAACTTATATGGACAAACAGGAAAATTTACAGAAACTGTGGATTTATCTGCCTACAATGCAGCGCTTGAAGTAACTTATAAACCAGGTAAAACCCTATTTGGTCTTGGAGGAGAAATCTTAAGTGGTGATGATAATGGAGGAACTGATGGAGAAATTAAATCGTTCTTCCCAATTTTTGGAACCAACCATAAGTTTAATGGATATATGGATTATTTCTTTGTTGGAAATCATGCTAATAGTGTAGGATTACAAGATTTATATGCTAAAGCGGTTATCAAGACAGGAAAAACAAATAGTTTTTTAGCTAAACTTCATTATTTTTCTGCTGCTGAGGACATTGCAGGAACTGATGATAAGTATTTAGGTACAGAATTGGATTTGGTATTTACTCAAAAAATATTATCATTTGCTACCTTAAAGATCGGATATTCTCAGATGTTTGCAGGAGACAGTATGGAAGTGCTTAAAGGTGTTACAGATTCAAGCGGTTTACAAAACTGGGGATGGGCAATGTTAGTTGTAAAACCAAACTTCTTAAAATGGAGTCCTAAACCGGCAGAATAGTTGCTTACCAATAGAATTTAAAAAAACTGAGAAATTGATTTCTCAGTTTTTTTTATGAATTTTATAAAGATTGTCAGCTTTTTGTTTATAAAATTAGATTATTCTTATTTGTAATATACGTATTAATACTTACTTTTGGTTTTGAAGAGTGGAATATTCCCTTTTTCGATTCCCTTTTAAAACCTAATTAAGTAGATCGTACCATGAAAAAACTTATTTTTATTTGTTTGTTGTTTTGTTTTCAAATTACAGTAGCACAAACAGATGCAGATTATGAAAACACCTTAAAAAATATTATAACCTCTTATAATGCTAGTGATGCTCAAAAAATTTTCGATCAATTTTCTGCAGATTTACAAGCAAGCTATCCATTAGATAAGTTAAAAGCATTTTTAACAAAAACACTAGAAGATCAGGGTAAATTTTCTGAGTTTGATTTTATGGATAAAGATGGAGGTCATCGTTATCTGATACAATCAGAAAGTGATTCGATTATTTTAGTAATAGAATTATCTCCAGATTTAAAACTCACCAAGTTTACAACCGAATAATTTATAACTTTTGTAATTATTTAATAGAAGAGAACCATTGTTGGAATTGTTTGCCAACCAAAGGAACCGTTTTTTGTTCTTCTTTTACTGCGGTAATAATACCATAAAACCATATTACGAATATAAAAACATAAAATGATGAGGAGATGAGCCATGAATCAAAAATACTTACTAAAGCTCCAAGTAAATAAAATCCAATATTGATACCTAATGCTTGTCTAATATGGAAATAAGCAAAAGTATTTTTATCCTCTTGATTCATAAAAAAGGCAATGATTGTTCCTATTAAAGTTAGGTAGGCTACAACGGCAGCTGTTTTACCTTGTTTTGCGTAATCTGATTCCATAATTTGCTTAGTATTATTATATGATTCCTTTTCCGTTAGAAATTACTCCATAAACCTTCCCAGTAATTTCTTTGCCTAGAAAAGCACTGTTTTTGGAAGTAGAAAGTACATGGTCTAATGAGAAAGTATTAGTTCCTTTAGGATTAAACAGTGATAAGTTTGCTCTATTTCCTTTATCGATAGAAATGTTTTCTACTTTAAATACATCTCTTCCACTGGTTAATACATTTATAGTTTGTTCTAAGCTTAATACAGTATTTAAAATTCCAAAAGTACTTTCTAAGCCAATGGTACCGTACTTAGCATTATCGAATTCTACTTTTTTATGCTCAATATCTATAGGTTGATGATCACTAGTAACCATATCAATTGTTCCATCCTTGATACCTTCAAGCAATGCTTCTATATCTTTTTGTGTTCTTAAAGGAGGGAGTACTTTATAGTTGGTATCAAAACTACTTAACTCCTGATCGGTAAGATATAAATGATGTACCGAAACACTACAACTAACTTGTAATCCTTTTGCTTTTGCCTCTCTTATGAGCTGTACTGATTTTGCTGTGGAAATGGTAGGAATGTGCAATTTACCACCAGTATATTCCAGTAAAAACAAATCTCTCGAAATTTGTAATTCTTCTGCAAGCGCTGGAATCCCCTTTAATCCCAAAAGTGTACTTTGTTCCTCCTCGTGTACCATTCCTTTTCCTGCTATGCTATTATCCTGAGGATAGGAAAGTACTAAACCATCAAAGTTCTGAGCATATAATAAGGCTATTTTAAGTAAATTCGGATTTTGAATAGCTTTTTTATAATCACCAAAAGCAATAGCTCCTGCTTGCTGCATATCATATAACTCTGCGAGATCTACACCTTCAGACTTTACTGTTAGTGCTCCAATAGGGTACAAGCTTACAGCATTTTGCAATGATTTTCCTTTTAAAAATCCAACAGAAGCACTGGTATCTATAATAGGTAGTGTGTTAGGGTTTAATGCAATTCCTGTAAACCCACTTTTTGCCGCAACAAAAAGTCCATTTTCTATAGTTTCACGCTCCTCATAACCAGGCTCACCATAACTCACACTGCTATCAAACCACCCTTTAGAAACATGAAGATTATGTAGTTTAATTTCCTCTACATTTTCTGAAACTTCTAATAAAGCATCTATATCTTTTATGATTCCATTTTCAATGAGAATATCTACTGTTTGATGATGAAAAGGAGAAGAGGGATCAATAACAGTAGCAGCCTTTAATAAGAAATTCATTTGAGATATTTTAGTAATAAGATTTCGATTAATAAGAAAATCAAGGCAAAAATAATAAACCATTTCCAAAGTTCGTGAATACTGGTTTCTTCTTTTATTTCTTCAAATAGATTAGAAACCGAGTCACTAACTTGATACGAAGAATTTGTGGATAGGTTATAATATTGTAAATGACTCTCTTGATTATTATAATTATAACTTACATGTTGAATAATATTTTCCTTGTCTTTAAGCGCATAAATACCTGCCTTCGAAGGAACATCTTCAGTAGTAATTTTTACTTTAGAACTAAAACTTTGCTGCAAAGGAATACTACTTTCTTTATCTGATTGTAAAGATAAAATACCATCCTGACCTAGAGAAATAGGAACATCATAGGTGTTCGTTTGACCAATGATATAGGAAATATCTGGTAACTTTAAACTTTGCTTACCAATGTTATACAACGTAGGTACAATTAGTGGTGAATTCTGGAAATTGGAATTCTCATCATTCAATGAAGCTGTAAACACATACAACGCATTTGTTTTATACAGGAAAGGCGCTTTGTCTTCATACGAAATGATAGTGTTATTTGGAGAAGCTTGATAATAGGTGTTAACTTTTGGATACTGAAAATTAGTTACGGGTTTATCAAATACTCCTTTATACAGTGGATGAGAGAAGTTAATTCCAGTTATTTTCTTTTCTTGTGTTTTCAGAGAAAGAAAACTCTCCGCAGAAAAACTATTAATCAATTGTTGATAAGAAGTTAAGTTACCATCTGTTGCCGGAATAAAACAAATACTTCCACCTTGATCTGTAAACTGTTTAAGTGTATTTATTAAAGAAATAGGTATTTGTTTTAGTTCATTAATGACAACAAGATTGGCATTACTAATATCATTATAATTAAGTTCATTGAAAGGAGTACTGATCAACGAAAATTCATCTTTTGTATAAATGTTTTTTAGAAAAGCATCCTTGGCTTCATTGATCGCAACTACTTTTATCTTTTCTGGGGTATTAATCGTAAAGTATCTATAGTTATCAAAGGTTAGTGCAGGATCCTCGATCATCACACGTCCGTTGATTTTAGTATTTTCATCTATCTTAAATTCTGTACGAGCAGTACCATTGGCATTTATTGGAATCGTTGTTTTTGCAAGAAGCTTGGTGTCATTATATAAAGCGACTGCAACATTATCGGGTTTTTTGTCAGCATTACTTAGAAGAGCATTAAGAACAAGCTCATTATTTTGATTACGATTAACGTATAAGCTATCAATAGCTATGTTTTGCTGTGTTACGGGTTTGAGTTGAACAAGATTTGTTTTAATAGATGAATCGGAAGGTATATCAAAATTCTCATCTTTTTGCTGAAAATCAGACACCATAATCATTCGTTTCAATGTTTCTGGAGCATTTCCAAGCAGTTCCTTTCCCTTCAGATAAGCAGCAGTATAAGAGATTTGGTTAGAAGTATACTCTAATTGCAAAAGATCATTGAGGATGTCTTTTTTGTTTACTTGTCTAAATGTTTCTGTATTGGTAAAGACGGATACGGTTTCATCTTCTGCTAAAGAACTTAATAATTCTTGTACGGCGCGTTGTAACAAAGCGCCTTTTGCACCTTTTGCCTGCATGCTAAAGGAGTTGTCTAAATAAATCGCAACTTCACTCTTTTTATTTACAATTTCTTCAGAAGCTAGAAATGGTTGTGCAAAAGCAAGAATAATAGCAGCAAAGATAAGTAACCGTGTGATTAGCGTAAGCCATTTTTTGATTTGGGAACTCTTACGAGTCTGTATCGTAACTGCTTTTAAAAACTGAACATTGGTAAAAGGTACTTTCTGAAAACGTCTTAACTGAAATAAATGAACTATGATAGGGATAACAAGCGCAAATAAAGCATAAAGGAATTCTGGGTTTTTAAATTGCATTCGCGAGTAACGTTTGTCAAATATACTATAAGATTTGATATTGACGGTTTAGGGTTAACTAATTTTTAGGTAAGATAATTCCTTAATCTGATTTTATACTTTAAAATTTTAAAAATGTTGTTGTAAAATAAAAAAGCGGAAGAATCCTTCCGCTTTTTCCAATCTTTAAATTACGAAATGTTATAAGAAATAATACCCGACAGAAAGTTGAAACGTACCATTCTTAACATCATTGTTTTCTACTACATCAGTAAAACCATAATTATATCTTGCTTGTGCAAAGAATTTTCCAAATTCTACCCCAGCACCTGCAGCCACACTTAGATCAAAACTTTTGGTTTCGAACGCTTCAGGATATTCATCGTTTACTAATATTCCGAATTGTGGTCCCGCTTCAAAACTTAAGAACTTCAAAAACTTATATTTTACTAAAATAGGAACGTTTACATAGTCTATATCTAAGTCATCGGAACCTTGGGCAGAATAGATAATCTCTGGTTGTAATGCAAATTTACCAGGTAATCCTATTTGAGCAGCAACTCCAATATGATATCCAGTTCTGGCATCAAAATTCGAATTAGCGTCATCTCCATTGATTGTAGATAAGTTAATTCCTCCCTTAACTCCCAACTTTAAACGTTGTGCGTTGGAAATCGAAGTAAAACCAATAAGCATTATTGCTAATAAAAATAGTTTTTTCATGAGTTAAATTGTTTGTTTGTTCAATTCAAATATAGAAACTTAAAGATTAAAAAAAGTTAAATAGTTTCTATAATTAGAAAGGCCTTGATCCTGAAATCAATCGAGAAATATTTTTACATAGATATATCTATCCTAAGGTTGTATCTTCGCAAAAAACTAAATATCATATCTCTTTGCAATACGAATTTAGCATACAAGTATTACCTGAAGTAGCTGGAAATCCTGATTTGTTAAAAAAACAGGTTTCGATACAAAACAACATACCTATTGAAGATATCAGACATGTGCAGATCCTAAAACGATCGATAGATGCGCGTCAACGGGTGATTAAGGTAAATCTAAAAATAAGGGTTTATGTAAATGAAGAATTTACAGAAGAACCTATTTTATTACCAGATTATCCAGAGGTATCTAATGCTTCAGAAGTAGTAATTATCGGAGCTGGTCCAGCAGGATTATTTGCTGCGTTAAAATGCATAGAACTAGGATATAAACCCATTGTTATAGAAAGGGGTAAAGATGTACGAAGTAGGAGAAGGGATCTTAAAGCAATTAATCGGGATCATATAGTACATGAAGATTCTAACTATTGTTTTGGAGAAGGAGGTGCAGGAACCTATAGCGATGGTAAATTGTACACAAGGTCAAAAAAAAGAGGTGACGTCAATCGAATTTTACGGCTTTTAGTCGGTTTTGGAGCTACGGATCAGATATTAGTAGAAGCACATCCACATATTGGTACAAACAAATTACCAGGAATCATTGCGGCGATAAGAAATAAGATTATAGATCATGGGGGCAAGGTACTTTTCGAAACAAGAGTAACAGATTTAAAAATTGCGCTTAACGAAATACAAGGTGTTATTACACACAATGGAGATATTATAGATGCCAAAAAAGTCATTTTGGCTACAGGACATTCTGCTCGTGATATTTTTGAATTATTATATCGCAAAAAAGTTGAAATAGAAGCAAAGCCTTTTGCTTTAGGGGTGCGAGTGGAACACTCACAGCAACTGATTGATCAGATACAGTATAAATGTCCGACTCGCGGTCCTTTTCTCCCTCCATCGCCATATAGTATTGTAAAACAAGTAGGCGGAAGAGGAATGTATTCATTTTGTATGTGTCCAGGAGGTGTTATTGCTCCTTGTGCGACGAGCCCTGGTGAAGTAGTCACGAATGGATGGTCACCATCTAAAAGGGATCAACCTACCTCTAATAGTGGTATTGTGGTTGAACTTCGATTGGAGGATTTTAAAGATTTTTCGGAGTATGGTCCTTTAGCAGGAATGTATTTTCAAAAAAGAATAGAACAACAAGCATGGCATTTAGCTGGAGAAACGCAGAAGGTACCTGCTCAACGATTAGTAGATCTTACAAACGGAAGAGTATCAACTGATTTACCTGAAACTTCTTATAAGCCAGGTTTAAGTTCTATAGATATGAGTGAAGTGTTTCCACAATTTATTTATGAAACGCTAAAAGAAGGTTTTAAGGCTTTCGACAAAAGTATGCGAGGTTATCTAACAAATGAAGCAGTTGCACATGCTCCCGAATCCAGAACATCATCGCCTGTTAGGATTCCTAGAGATCGCAAGACGTTAGAGCATACTCAAATAAAAGGTCTGTATCCTTGTGGAGAAGGAGCCGGATATGCTGGTGGAATTATTTCTGCAGCTATAGATGGAGAAAAGTGTGCGGAAGCCTGCGTTGCTAGTTTATCTTAACTTTCTATTTGCTTTTTGATAGAAAAATCAAAAATTGTTTGAATACCTAAAGTAGATTGTACCTTAATACGCCCTCCTAAGGATTCTACTAGTTTTTTAACAGTAGAAAGACCAATACCATTACCTTTATTTCCACTTCGATCTGTACCGTTGGCAGTAGTGAATAAATCAAAAATGGTATTTATTTTGTCATTAGGAATTCCCATACCATTATCAACTACTTTAAAATAATAGAACATTTTATCTTCACAATGTTTGATGTCTATTAGAATATGATCTTTATCATTATACTTTATACTATTGCCAATAAGATTGAAGAATATTTGTTTCAGAGCAGACTTATTACATTCTAAAGTAGGATTAGACTCTGGAAAATTAATGGTACAATCCGGTTTAATACTTAATAATTCTGCTATTTCTTTTAATAAATGATTTAGTTTGAATAATTCTGGTTTATGCTGTGCAAGGCTGTCACTTTCATAATGGTCGAGTACATCATTGATATAATCACTCATCGTAAACGAAGACTGTTTGATATATTCAAAATACTCTGAAGTTTCCTGATCTAGATCATTCGCTAATTTTAGTTTTAACAGATCCGATGTGGTAATTACATTAGCTAAAGGCATTTTGAGATCATGAGATATTACTCTTGCAAAATCTTTTAAAGATTCATTTCGCTTTCTGAGTTTATTCTCTATTTTTTCTAGGTCTTTGTTCTTTTTATTGAGTTCAAAGAGAATCACCACCTGATGAGCTAATGATTTTAGTGCTTCCAATTGTTTATTGGTAAGTTCTTTAGGTTTACTATCGATAACACATAAAGTACCTAAAGCGAAACCATTTTTATCTATTAATGGAACCCCTGCATAAAAGATTATAGTTCCGTTTAATGTATATGGATTATCCTTGAAACGAGAATCCTTTCTAGCATCAGTTATGATTAAAGGAGTTTCAGGTTGTAAGATAGAATGTGCACAAAAAGAATGATCTCTATGTATTTCTTTAGTACTAAAATTATGTGCAGACTTGAACCATTCTCGATCTGAATCAACAAGGGAAATGAGCGCTATTTCAGTATCACAAAGATAGGCTGCAAGTGTTGTGATTTCATCAAATTCATTTTCAGGTTCTGTATCCAGTATGTCTAATGAATGTAAAGCCTCAATTCTAAAATCTTCATTTATGGGGAGTCCGGGTATAATCATCTTCATCAAGAATTGCCTTGTGTGAAACAATTCTTAATAAAATTAACAAAAAAATATTAAAAATTAAGATTTACCAATGTGTATTCGACCAAACGTTAATAAAAAATTATAATCTAATTCTTTTTTATTTAAGTTCAAGAAAATCTTGTGTAGAGTTTTGTTATATTCTTGGTTTAGGACGTAACAATCCATAAAAATAGAGCAAGGAGTTGTAAGTTAATTTCATGACTGCGTAAATATTATTAAAGCAAATGTATTATGGCACTTCCTTGAGAACTTTAGGAGAAAGTTTTATGATTATTCTAAACTAAAATTTTTCAAAAACACCCAATCCAAATAATGCATAGTCATATTTTACTGGATCTGATGGGTCTAATAATCGTAAGTTATTATCAAGAAGATGCAATGCTTTGGCATCGTTTTGCTTTCTGCGGATTAGATATAATTTTCTAGCTACATTACCAGAATGAACATCCAATGGACAAGAAAGTTGAGAAGGAGAAATATTTTTCCAGATACCTAAATCTACGCCAGGTTCTTTATCTCTAACCATCCACCTAAAGAACATATTGATTCTTTTAGCTGCAGAATTTTTATGTGGGTCGCTAACGTGTTTTTCAGTTCTTGGTAAATGTGGGAGACTAAAAAACTCCTTTTTGAAGTAGTGAATAGCATCTTGTAAAAATTCTTCCTGAGCGTATTGCTTAAAGAATCCTTCCATATCACCATATTTTGTATAGAGGTGTTTTAATGCTTTGATAAAATATAGAAGATCTTTGTCATTAAAAGTTCTATGTACAAAACCTTCTAAATTTTCTAAATCAGTATTTGAGTGATTCATTACGAAATCATAAGGAGAGTTTCCTAGCATTTCCATTAACCGATGTGCATTAGTGAGAATGCTTTTACGATTTCCCCAAGAAATAGTAGCCGTTAGAAAACCAGCTATTTCAATATCTTCTTTCTGAGTAAAAAGATGTGGTATCTGTACAGGATCTGTTTCTATAAACTTTGGCTGTTCATAGAAGGCAGCTTTTTCATCAAGAAATTCTTTAAGCTCTTTTTGGTTTAATTTCTTCACAAGATCTTAGATCAAATCGCTATTCTAAAAGCAAAGGAAGGTTATGATTTATCAACTATTTTACCATCTACCATAACCAATTTTCTGTCTGCCATATCAGCAAGTTCTTCATTATGAGTTACGATCACAAAGGTCTGTCCGTATTCATCTCTAAGTTTAAAGAATAGTTTATGAAGGTTTTCTGCTGATTCGCTATCCAGATTTCCAGAAGGCTCATCTGCGAAGATAACTTTTGGGTTGTTTATTAATGACCTGGCTACTGCAACTCGTTGCTGTTCTCCTCCTGATAGTTCACTGGGTTTGTGATCACATCGATGTGATAATCCTAAAAAACCTAAAAGCTCTTTAGCCCTTTTTTCGGCTTCATCTTTAGGGACTTTTTTTATAAATGCAGGAATACATACATTCTCTAAGGCTGTAAATTCTGGTAGTAATTGATGAAATTGAAAAATAAAACCAAGTTGTTCGTTTCGGAATTTTGATAATTGTTTTTCCGATAAAAAATTGATGATATTGTTGTTAATAGATAAATCACTTCCTTTTACTTCAGAGGCTCTATCTAAGGTTCCCAATATTTGTAATAAGGTAGTTTTTCCTGCTCCAGAAGCTCCAACTATAGAAACAACCTCTCCTTCTTTGATATGAAGATCTACACCTTTTAATACATGTAAATCACCATAATTCTTATGAATATTTTTGGCTTTTATCATCAGTTCAATTTGTACAGATGGTGAAATTAGTTAAATATCCTAAAAATCGCCAAAATTATCCCTTAAAAGAACCTTTTAAATTATTAACATCAAGAAAATAAACCACTCTTAAAGAAAGTGTATGTTGTATAGGTTGCGCAAATAGATTATCCAAACTTTCTGAATAATTTATTGTAGAAAGTTGATCTTGATTAAAAATTTGATTTCTGTAGAGTAGGGTAGCTTCACTTCCTGGAGCGAATCTCCAACTAAAACTTAGATCAAGATTCCAGATATTGAAATTGGTATTAGGATCATTGTCAGAAGTGTCATAATCAATTTGTGTTCTACTACCGTTATCATTTAAGACATAGAAGACATTCTCAGAATAATCAGCTGTACTCCAAAAATTTCTAAAACGTAGATTGATGGCTTTATAAGGATCAAAATTATAACTAGCACTTAATGAGTTTTCGATAGTAGTAATGTCTCTTTGTCCTAAAAACACATCGGTATCATTATTATCAATATATCCAAAATTTCTTTTGCGAATAGAATAGTCAGTAGTCCAAATCATTAATAATTTATCCGAAAAACGATATCGCGGAGAAAGATTCATACTGTAGGTTTGTTGATTATCTTCGAACCAATTTCGATGGAAAAGACGCACATCATACGCGAATTTTTTTCGATAATCAGAAGATACCCACATATTTACTCCAAGGTTTTCACTGAAAGTTACAAAACGTCCATCTACACGAGGCTCAAAGTAATCATCTGTATCTGAATCATAAATGGTAAACCCACCAAAAGCAAAACGTTCGCGAGTAACAAAAAACCAATCTACTCCGAGAGAGTTTGATGTTTGAACACTCGGATCATATAATCTTCGGTGCCTGGCAAAAAGATTAATCCTGTAGTTGTTAAACACTTTTGTTGGTTCAAAAATTTGATAAGAAGTACTTATTCTAAAGCTGTTAAAATTATTTCTAAAATTCACACCTAAATCATTGATATCAAATGTGGTGTTCGCGAGATCATGCCCAAAACCATATCTCCATTTTCCTTTGATACGATCAAAATCTAGTTCTGATCTAAATCCAGCAATATTATCTCCAGGAAGATTCACCTGACTCACAATAGATCTACCTGTTAACCGATAAGAGTTTGCTTTATTCGCCAAATTCCATACCAGTCCAGTTACATTGGCATCTCTAAAATCACTTCCGTTTCTGGTAACATTGGTATTAATGAGTGATAATGAAGAATTTTGATTAAACTGTTGGTCTAGCACAAAGATATTGTAGTTTGCTAAAGGTTCTACTACCTTAGATCGCTGTTCTCCGGTTATAGTATCCGTAATTCGCACTTCTGTTTTTTCGGTAATTGCATTAAAAAAACCAATACCTAGATTGTCTTTGGTTCTACCTGATATTTTCAATGCATTTAAAAGATTCACTTTTGTAGGAGCATCTTCGGCAACTTCATTCTCGTTTAGATCTTCATCAGAGACAAAACCAGTAGGCCCGTTACCAACCCTTCTAGAAAAGAAAATTCTTCCTTTATTAAATAATTCGGTTCCTTCTGTAAAAAATTGCCTATTCTCTCCAAATGTTTGCTCAAAAGGCCCCAAATTTAATCGAACTTCGTCAAATGCTGCTTGACCAAAATCAGGTATCAAAGTAGCGTCTAGAGTGAAACTATCACTTAAACCATACTTTACATCAACGCCCGCGCTAAAATCAGTTTCTGTTTCCCCATCTGTACTAGAAACCAAACCTTGAACAAAAGGAAAAAAAGTAAGCCTAACAGGTGGATTGATATTTTTAACTCCTTTTACAATTCCGTTGTATTGCGTACGCTGTCCTACTTCATTATCAATAAAATTCCAGGAGTGGGTTTCATTTCTGTTTTGGAAGCGTCTAAAAAAGTTAATACTCCAATCCTGCACCTCCACTTCTGGGAAACGTAAGGCATTATAAGGAATTTTAAACTCAGCATACCATCCCTTGTCATCATAGGAAATTTTAGCACTAAAAACTACATTGTAACTAAAATCTTCATTAAACTGATCAGCTCTAGCATCTCCAATCGTTCCAGCGCTCGTTATAAAGAATCGGGTTTCATTAATCCCGTCATTGTAGGTGTTTATCGAAATATTAAAAAAATCTGCTTGTGCAAAAACATTATCTCTCTGACTAAACTGTTTTAAGATTTTATCTGGTTGATCATCATATAGATAGGCAGCAAAATATACAGCTTTGTCGTCATAAGCCATTTTTACTTCGGTTCTTACATTATCTGGTATGGTTCCTTCATTTCCGGGTTGCCACATCTTGAAGTCTCCAGATGGCTCTATATTTTGCCAAACATCGTCATTTAAAATACCGTCAATTTTTGGTGGAGTAGATATTCTATGGGCAGTAATTTGTTTTTTTTCTTGACCAAATAAGTGAAAGGCATGCAGTAAAATTAGCACACTTAAGATAGGGCGTATGTTTCTTTCCATATTTTGTAAAAAAATCCTTACTTTTTTGACTTATTTGCAAAACTATGCTTTACAGATAAATGACATACTAATGAAAAGTTAAAAAGCGTCATAGCTGTTTACGATATATGTACATTCGTTCAACAATACTTATTTTTTAACAATATTATGGGAAATAATAACTTACATACAGCTGTTTTTGCTGGTGGTTGCTTTTGGTGTACTGAGGCTGTTTTTCAACGTTTGCAAGGAGTGGAAAAAGTTATTTCTGGATATACAGGAGGAACTATTAAAAACCCAGCTTATCGCGAAATTACTACAGGAAGAACTGGTCATGCCGAAGCTATAAAAATTGAATTCGATGCAGATCAGATTACTTTTTGGGAGTTATTAGAAGTTTTTTTTGCAACTCATGATCCTACTACACTAAATAGACAAGGTGCCGATCGAGGTACACAATACAGGAGTGCTATTTTTTATGAAAATGAAGAACAAAACAAGCTAGCACAACAAATGATAGATTATTTAAATGCTGAAGGTGTTTTTGATAATCCCATTGTTACTGAAATAACTCCGCTTGGGCCATTTTATAATGCAGAAGAGTATCATCAGAATTATTATAATCAAAATAGTGAACAAGGTTATTGCCAGTTTGTGATTAATCCCAAACTAAGTAAATTGCAAAACACTTTTAAAAGTAAATTGAAATAAGAGAATAATTAGTACGGATACCATATAACAAGTTTGAAGAATATAATATAAAAGTTACTGATGATCCTTGGAGTACAAAAATAAAATTCAATAACCACTACATCTGGATTTATAGGACAGTTTGATAAAACAGAAACAAGAACAGAATTTTTGAGATAATAACCGCCGATTTGGCATACTATTATTTTGGAATGCTATTTGCTTTATTTTGTGTAAATTAAAGAACCCAAAATAATAGTATATGACAGAAAACAAAACAAAAAAGTTAGCACTTAGTATCTTATTTGATGCCATTGGAATGCTATCTTACATTTTTCCTCCTTTTACCGAGATAATAGACATTGCTTGGGCCCCTTTAGCAGGATGGTTAATGACTAAAATGTACAAAGGTAAAGTAGGGAAGGCTGCAGGATTTTTTACCTTGATTGAAGAAGGTTTTCCAGGATTGGATTTTATTCCGACATTTACGTTGATGTGGATTTATACATATGTTGTGAAAAAAGAAAAAGTTAAAGGAGACGTAATGGAGGTAGACCCTTCTTAGTCTTTCAAAAACTTAGCAAATCCCATTCTACGAAGCATTTTTTTTTCGAACCACCAGAAGAATTTGAATTGACCAAATAGCCACCCGACTATTAGTAAAATTACTTGGTATATTGGGAATATTAAGAAAATTCTTAAAGGCCAGTAGATCCATCCATTGGTTGTTTCCTTGCTCAAGCCTATCAAAGATAAAATCGGATCAGATATTCTAGCCGAGGTAGAACCAGTAATTGCAAAAGCAATAAAGATGGCTATAAGTTCCCAGCGATACGTAACATTCCATCTAGTTTCTAAAGCTTTGAATAGTTTTAGTGTTATTACCAATAGAACTATAAAAAGTAGTAAAGATATTACGGAAATAGTAATAATAAAAAGTTCCTTGTCTTCTGATAACGTAAAGAAATTGGAGATGATTCCTCTTGCCAAAAGGAATGAAGAGAATAATAAACTTACGACTCCTAGTACGGGAAAAATTAATTGCCAGTTAGCCTGAATTTCCCAGCGATCTTTGAATTTTTGCATAGCACAAAAATACGATTTAAACTCTCTACGCCAAAACCTTTATCCTCTACTTACAAAAAAACGTTGGTTATATCGCTGTTCAAAAAACAAGAAGTAATTGTAGAGTAAATAGTTTACTTCGTATCCGTAATCGATATGTTGCTCGTAGTTTATTTGTTGGATATATAAATTGGGATTAAAACGCTGTGGTTGTATCACTCTTTGGTTGTATTCGATTACGTATTGACGATTTCTAATTTCCAAAAATTGTTGATTATAATACCCTCTTGGTCTCTGAGTAACTAACCAAGTATTAAATCCTGGTTCTATAATAATAATTTCATATTCTAGGTCGTCATTTGCAATTCGCAACGTATCCGAAGTCGTATTGGTAGCAGTGGTATCAAGACTTCTTTCCTTGGTTGTAGCACAACTATATATAAATAAGGAGAGGATACTCACATAAATAATATTTTTCATCTTTCCCATAGTTAAAATGTACAAAAAGTTAACTAAAAAGCTTTTGTATTTAACATTTTTGTGAATTTAGCTTACCTCTTACTATAAACGAAAAAAGAGTTTAGAACTTATCTAAACTCCTTTTAATTATATGAAAATTATATTCTTTTTATTTTCCAAAAAGGCCACCAAGTAATCCTCCGATTCCACCTTTCTTTTGACCACCACCTAGCACCATACCAGCGACATCATCTAAAATACTACCATCTCCATCAGCATCTAAGAAAGATTCAATTAAAGATTGTTGTTGTGATCCTTGACCTCCACCAAGCATCCCGCCGAGCATACTTGATAATCCATTAGCATCAGAAACATTATTTTGAGCAGCTTGTTTTCCTAAAACTCCCATAAGAATTGGAGCAGCAACTTTAAGAATTTGTCCAACAGAACCTGCATCAATACCAGACTTTTGACTTAAAGCGTTTTCTACAGCAGGTTGTTTACCACCTAAAATGTGACCTAAAATTCCCGCACCATCATTCGTTACACTTTCTTCAACACCACCTTCAAATAAACCTCCAAGGTTATCTAAGATATTTCCTCCAGAGTGCTTTCCTGATAAGGCACCTAATAAACCAGAAGCTCCTTCTGGAGTAGATGCGTTTTTTTGCATTGCACCCATTAACACAGGCATGGCCATACTAAGTAAGTTTCCAGTTTTATCGGCAGATTGCCCAGTTTGATTACTTACTCCGCTAATAATTTGTTTTCCGATTGGACTATTTAAAAGATCTAAAATTCCAGACATGATTTATATATTTTTATTATGTGTTCTAAAGTTACATTTTTTATCAGTAAGATCAGAGAATAGGCTTGTGTTTATTTCAGTAAATAATAGACGAAAGGTGTTTTTCGACGATGAACAACAAAAAACACCTTTATAGCAAGTATAAAGGTGTTTCTGTCAAGATTTTATCGTAAGTATATTATTTCAGAATAGAGATGATCTGATCTGCTAGTTCTTGTCCTATTCTGTCTTGTGCTTCTCCTGTTGCAGCACCGATATGCGGAGTTAATGAAATTTTATTATTCATTAATACCTTTATTGCTGGTTTAGGTTCATTTTCGAATACATCCAATCCTGCAAAACTTAATTTACCCTTTTCTAGAGCATCAACCAAAGCAACCTCATCAATTACTCCACCACGTGCAGCATTAATTAATCCAGCACCATCTTTCATCTGAGCTATTTCATTCTTCCCTATAACATATTCTTCTTGTGCGGGAACATGTAATGTTAAGAAATCTGCATTTTTAAGCACTTCTTCTTTAGAAACTGTTTTCAGTTTAAAGTTTGCAGATTGTCCGTCGAAAAATTCTAGAGGGATATCCACTTCTTCAATAAATGGATCAAAAGCTACTACTTTCATTCCAACTCCAATAGCAATTTTGGCAGTTGCCTGACCAATACGACCGATACCAATAACACCCAGCGTTTTTCCTCTAAGTTCGATACCACCTGCATATGCTTTTTTAAGGTTTTTAAATTTACTATCTCCTTCTAAAGGCATATTTCTATTAGCATCATGTAAAAAACGAACACTTCCGTATAAGTGTGCGAATACGAGTTCAGCAACCGAACCAGAAGACGCAGCTGGAGTATTAATTACATGTAATCCTTTTTCGCGTGCATAAGCAACATCGATATTATCCATACCAACACCACCACGACCAATGATTTTTAAAGAACTACAATTATCAATAATATCCGTTCTTACTTTGGTAGCACTACGAACTAATAATACATTAATTTCATTGTCATTTATGTAATCTACTAATTGATCTTGTGCAACTGTGGTAGTTTGCACTTCGAATCCAGCTTTTTCAAGGGCATCAATACCACTTTGTGATACACCATCATTTGCTAATACTTTCATTGTAAAGGTTTGATTTTTTAAGTTTTTAGTTCTTATTTAAGAATTTAGCTTTTAATTACTATGAGCTTATTCCGTTATGCTTTTCTTTCTAAATCACTCATAACATCTACTAAAGCAGCGACACTTTCCATGCTCATTGCGTTGTACATACTTGCTCTGTAACCACCAACGCTTCGATGTCCATTAACTCCATTAATACCTGCTTCTTTCCACATTGCATCAAAGGTTTCTTTTAGATTTCCTTCTACGAGAGAGAAAGTTGCATTCATAGTTGATCTATCTTCTTCTTTTGCAAAACCTTTGAATAAAGGATTTAAGTCAATCTCTGAATAGATAAGTTTTGCCTTCTTCTCATTCTCTTCTTCGATAGCAGCGATACCACCAAGTTTCTTTAACCATCTTAGTGTAAGCATAGAAGTGTAAACAGCAAATACAGGAGGTGTATTAAACATACTTCCTTTACTGATATGCACATTATAGTCTAACATCGAAGGAATTTGTCTTTCTACTTTACCCAGTATATCTTCTTTGATTACTACTAGAGTAGTACCAGCAGGTCCCATGTTTTTTTGTGCACCTGCATAAATCAAGCTAAATTGAGAGAAGTCTAATTGTCTGGAGAAAATGTCACTACTCATATCACAAATTAGAGGAGCATCAGTTGTAGGAAACTCTTTTATCTGAGTACCAAAAATAGTGTTGTTACTTGTACAATGTAGATAGTCTAATCCTTTTGGAATATCATATCCCTTAGGGATGTAATTGTAGTTAGCATCTTTAGAAGAAGCAACTTCTATTACTTCTCCAAATATTTTAGCTTCTTTAATAGCCTTGTCACTCCAGCTACCTGTGTTGATGTATCCTGCTTTTGATTGTAATAAATTGTAAGCGGTCATCAAGAACTGAGTACTAGCACCTCCTTGTAGAAAAAGTACTTTATAGCCTTTGCCTTCTAAGCCCAGTAATTCTAGTGCTAAACTTCGGGCTTCTTCCATTACATCAACAAAATCCTTGCTACGATGTGAAATCTCCAAAATGGATAACCCAGAGTTGTTAAAATCCAATACCGCTTGGGATGCTTCTTGAAATACTTCTTGTGGTAAAATACAAGGTCCTGCGCTAAAGTTGTGCTTTTTCATCAGTAGTTTTTATAATTTTTAATAGTTACTTTTCTTGTTATTTTCTGGTTGTCTAAACCAGTTCGAAAAAACACCACAAAGGTGCTAATAATCTAAAACAAATTCATTGTCAAAATGATAAATTATTTAGCTAATTGTTGTTAAAAATTCAATAACATCAATATTATCTGCGTAATCTGATAGAGAAGGGGATTGTGTGTTGCCAAAATCGATACTCTCATCAGAGAACTGATCGCTTACGATACATTGTATTTCTTCTTTGTCTAACTCAAATTTTCTTTCTAGCTCTTCTTTTGACGAATATGTTTCATAAAACAAAGTAGCTATTGGTGAGCTGTAACTTTCATCTTCTTTTAGCATCAGAAAACCATTTTCGAGTAATTTAAAACTACTCATTAGGTATACGGCTTTGTTATAATCATAATTATTAGCGTATTTGGCCCCTTTGATTATATCATTAAACTCGTATATCGATTTAAAGAATAAATCAAAATCATAATTCGATGGTACCATTACTTTAGATACACTTCTACACCCTAAACCATAATATCTAAAAATGTCATTACCAAGTGCTGCTAGTTGCTCCTTAGTTTCATTACCTGTTAATACAGCTACAGAATTTCGGTTTTTACGAATAATGTTAGGTTTATTACCGAAATAATGTTCAAAATAACGAGCTGTATTATTACTTCCCGTAGCTATTATAGCGTCAAAATCTTTAATTCTATCATCGGTAAAAGAAATGTAGTCTTTTAACTCGGGTTGAATTGAAATCAGATAAGAAGCCAGATAGGGAAGAAGTTGATTGTCATTAGATGATTGTTTGGCAATTACCTTATGTCCACTAATTACTACAGAAATAAAATCATGAAAACCTACCAATGGAATGTTTCCAGCCATGATAATTCCAACTGTTTTTGTCGATACTTTATCTAGGTTGTAAGGTGATAACCATTTTTCAAGATTTTCTTTGGTTAATAACGTACTCCACTGTTCTAAAGAAAATAAAATGTTTTCTTCTGTAAACCAACCATTATGATTCTTAGCAGATACTATTTTTTGGATCATTCCATCAAAAAAATCCTCATTATGTTTAACGTTACTAATCTTCTCATAACCAGTGTTTTTGAATTGACTCAAGAACTTTCCTAGTTCAGAAAAAGCGATAATTCGGTCATTTAATACCATTTGTAATTTGTTTATAACTAGTTTACGAGTTATTTTTGTGTTGCAAATTTAGAATAAAAAAGAGCTATGGCAATTATAATAACAGATGAATGTATAAACTGTGGTGCTTGTGAGCCTGAATGCCCTAACACTGCAATTTATGAAGGTGCGGATGATTGGCGATATGCTGATGGTACTGATTTAGAAGGAGATGTTGTACTTCCTGGAGGAAAAGCTGTGAATGCAGATGAAGCTCAGGAACCAGTAAGTGATGAGATTTATTATATCGTTCCTGATAAATGTACAGAGTGTAAAGGTTTTCATGAAGAACCTCAATGTGCTGCAGTATGTCCTGTAGATTGTTGTGTTCCTGATGAAGATATCGTTGAAACTGAAGAGTTTTTATTACAGAAACAAGCTTTTATGCACAAAGAATAATCAAGTAGTATTATCAAGATAATGAAAAACCTGTCTCTTTAGACAGGTTTTTTTGTACACATTTTTTAAAATTTACTATTTTCGTCAAGAATTTAACCTCAAATCCAAACCTAGAATTATGAAAAAAATACTATTATTTACACTTTTTATGGCTTTTACAGCTACTTCTTTTGGACAATATAGATGGGAAGTTTCTGGAGGACCAACTTTTTCTAAACTTAATCTTGATAATCTTGATACTGAAGTTGGAACTGGTTTTTATCTAAATGCCGGATACGGATATCTCATGGGGGTAAGAGCTAAAACTAGTTTCGTTTTTTCTTTAGATCTTGTTCAGCGTTCTAGTGAAATTCAGGGGTTAGGTGATGCTAAAACATTGCAGGTTGGTTTTAATCCTAAATTTAGATATTTATTCGGTAGAGGAAAAGATCGCTTTAGAGCCTTTGTAAATGTTGGACCCTCATTTAGATTAAATACTAATTTCGAAATTTCTGGCATAGAATTAGAATCTGAAGCTTATGAACAATTGGTAATAGGAGGTGTCTATGGAGCTGGTTTTTCTCAAATGATAGGGGAGATGTTTGATATCTTTTTTGAAGCTGGTGTGATGAATGATTTTACTGACAACTTAAAAGATGATAACCTTCAGATTATAAATACTGGAGGCAGTAAGTTTTTTGATTTTTATGCAAGAGTCGGTGTTCGTTTTAGAATATACGATGCAAGAAGATAAGAACATTAGATAAAAGTAAAGATCCCGCTTCGGCGGGATTTTTTATGCAATCAGTTTAATTTTTTGTAAATTAGATACTTATAAATACTTTAAGAATACTAATATGCCAAATTGGGGATACATAGCTATTATTATTCTTGCGTGCTATATCGTAGCTAGTATTGCTTTATATTATTTGCAAGAATACTTCATTTTTAAACCAGAAAAGTTAGATAAAGATTTTCAGTTTCATTACAATAATCAGATCGTCGAAGAATATAATTTAGAAACTAGAGATGGAGCTATTATAAATGGACTTCATTTTAAAGTTGAAAATCCTAAAGGAGTTGTTTTATATTTAAAAGGAAACTCTAAAAGTATTAAAGGTTGGGGTAAATTCGCTGTCGATTTTACGAGACATCGATACGATGTTTGTATGTTGGATTACAGAGGATTTGGAAAAAGTACAGGAAGACGTTCTTTTAAAGCACTAAAAAGAGATTTACAATTTGTTTATAACAAGCTAAAAGAAAAGGTAGATGAAAAATATATCATTTTATATGGACGTTCTATGGGATCTGGTTTCGCAGCGAAATTAGCTTCTATTAATAATCCAAAGATGTTGATACTAGATGCACCGTACTATAGTTTAAGTAAAGTAGCTGCTAAATATATACCATTTATGCCTGTCTCTTTGATTATGAGATATCCAATTCCTACTTATAAATGGTTAAAGTATGTCAATTGCCCAATTCATATTATCCATGGAACACACGATAGATTAATTCCTTTTAAATCCAGTATCAAACTTTCTAAAATTAAACCAAAACTAACCCGATTATATACAGTAATTGGTGGTGGACATAAGAATCTTAATAATTTTGAATCGTACCATAAAATGTTAGGGGAGATTATTAATTCTAAAATGAGAAAAATCAATCTTTCTAACACTAGTATTGGTGTACAACATGCCAAAAAAGGAGTTAATGTCCAAGCTTAAAAAAATTTTGTTTTGGATAGTATCTGTATATCTACTGATTATTGTTTTATTATACTTTTTTCAGCATAAAATTATTTTTCAACCAGAAAAACTTTCTTTGAATTATCAATATCGGTTTGATCATGATTTTGAGGAATTCTTTATCACTGCAGAAGATAATTTAAAGCTAAATGGATTACATTTTAAAACCAAAAATCCAAAAGGTGTGATTCTCTATTTTCATGGTAATCGTGGTAGTTTAAAAAGATGGGGAAAGGTTGCTACTTTTTTTGTAGAGAAACAATATGACGTAGTTATTATGGATTATCGCGGATATGGTAAGAATCATGGAACTATAACAGAGCAACTACTATATTCTGATGCACAATTGTTTTATAACTATGCAAAAAATCAATATTCTGAAGACAAGATTATCATTTATGGTCGATCGTTGGGTACTGGAATTGCAACCAAAATAGCAGCACAAAATCAACCTGGTAATTTAGTTTTGGAAACCCCATTTAGTTCCATGGAAGATGCAACTTCGTATTGGGTTCCAATATTTCCAGTAAATGCTCTTTTAAAATTTAAATTTCCATCAGATCAGTTCATTAAGAGTGTTACTTGTAATATTACCATTTATCATGGTACAAAGGATAGGGTAGTACCATTTTCATCAGGGGAAAAATTATTTAAGAGTATTATATCTTCCCAGAAAAATATGATTGTAATTGAAGGAGGGGCTCATAATAATCTTAATGAATTTGAATTGTATCAAAGTACAATTAACAGTGTTTTGAGTACTTTTTAAGAATACTATTAAAAGGTCACCCTAAATTAATTAGTTCATTTAAGGTGACCAGTTTTTTAAAAATTAAAGTCTAATCTAGCATAATAGTAAGCTCCACTAAATCCCATTTGTACAGCGTCCCAATATCCACCGGCTTCTGTTAAATCATCTTGTTGATCAGGATATTCGTTAGTAATATTATTTCCTCCAATGGTAAGCTTTAGTTGTTCGGTAAGTTCATAACCTAAAGTGAGATCAGCAGTTATTTTAGCTCCGTAGACATCATCATTATCATCAAAATCTACCAATGTAATTTCACTAAATCTGGTTAAACCAAGACCCGCATTGAATTTTTCCGTATTGTAATTCAGATTTAAAGCAAATTTACTTCTTGGTGCTGAAGCCAGTAAAAATCCTTGTTCTCTTTTTCCAAAGAATATATCTGGATCTAAATCGGTATTTACAGCAGTGATATACATATTATTTACGTTTCCTGCTAATAGTGCTGATAATGTCCCAAAAGTATAGTTTGACTTCCAAGATAAGACAACATCCATACCCACGGTTTCAGTATCAACTCCATTTGCAAAAAACTGAGCTTCATTTACATTATCAATATCAGTGGCTTCAAAAGTACCTGTAAGTACGATACGATCCTTGATATCTATGTAATAACCATCTACAGTAGCTGAAAAATCACCAAGCTTAGCAGTAACTCCAACCGAAGCATTTACCGAAGTTTCTTCTTTTAAACGATCAATTCTAAAAGAAGCAGTAACTGGACTATTGTTAGGAGATAATAGTGTTTCTGAAGCTACACCTCCTTGGAAATCTGTAAATCTAAGATTATAATAAATCTGTGCCAATGATGGAGCGCGGAATCCAGAACTAACTGAACCTCTAAAATTGATATTCTCAGTTGCTTTTACTCTTAAAGCAAGCTTCCCATTTATGGTACTTCCAAAATCACTATAGTTCTCAAATCTTGCGGCTCCAGCCAAAAGAAATGCATCTGTAATATCCAATTCTGCATCTGCATAAAGAGATAGATTGGATCTAGATCGATCTACTTCGTTTGCAGGACTGTACCCAGGAAATCCTTGTGATCCTCCAGGTCTAGGTTGACCACTATCGGGATCAATAGGTTGTGTTTGAGTCGCAGGATCGATAATAGGTAATCCATTCGTGTCATAAGTCGCATAAGAACCTTCTTCTCCTGCAAAAATGATAAAATTCTCTGTCCTATACTCAGCACCTAAGGCAATATTCAAACCTTTTGATACCTTTGGATAGTATTTAGAAAAATCTAAATTAAGAGTATTTTGACTTAAGCTATGTCCTCCTGCATCAAATTCTGTTGGTGAGTTTTCTTCCAAGGAGGCATTTAAAGTTCCTTCTATAAAGTAGTGGAAATTGTTTTTTCCCCAGGTATTGCTAAGATCAATTTTCCAACCATTATTGGTTTCTGTTCTAATACCTGCAGAAACAGAATTGTCAATAATATTTGAAGTAATTCTTGGCGTAAAGCCATTTGGATAAATTTCGGTGACCACGCGTTCACCACCGTTTCTGGTAAAAGCAAATGCATCGGTATCTCTGTAGTTTCTACCTCCAAAAGCATATAATTCTGTTTTATCGGATAATGGGATATTAGCATTAGCAAAGAAATTAAAACCATCGATTGCAGCTTCTCCAAATCCTCGTCTAAAATCAAATCCAGGTCTAAGTGTTTTATTTTTACTTAAATATTCTGTGGTAAAGTTGATATAACCCTTATCTCCAATACCCACTCCATAATTAGCAGTTACCTTTACCGATCCGCCATCAAAATCCTTATCTTCTCCTATGCGATTTCCATCGTTTTCTGTATCTAATCGATTTCCATCAGTATTTGGGGTTCCTTCAGGAAAATCTCCTTTAGCATTTGTGTTATAAGCTCCGTAGCTAATACTTCCACTAAGTTTATCTATATTATCTTTAAGTACGATATTGATCACACCGGCGATGGCATCGGATCCATATTGTGCTGCTGCACCATCTCTTAAAATTTCAATTCTTTTGATGGATGTGGCAGGAATCGTATTAAGATCAGTACCAGAGTTTCCTCTTCCTCTTGTACCAAAAATATTAATAAGTGAGGAAGAGTGCCTTCTTTTTCCATTAATAAGAACCAGAGTTTGATCAGGACCTAAACCTCTTAAACTAGCAGGATCAATATGATCTGCACCATCAGAACCTGATTGTTTGTTGGCGTTAAAAGAAGGCGCTGAATATTGTAGTAATTCATTGATTTCTATTTTACCACTTTTAGTAACAATATCTTGCATATCAATAATGTCAACGGCAACAGGAGTATCTGTAGCGGTTCTTTTAGGGCTTCTGGAACCAACAACTACAATAGTACTTAAAGCTTCTCCTTCTAATAAGGTAATATCTATTTTTTCTTGGTTTTTTACGGAAATTTCTTGAGTCTGAAACCCTACAAAACTAAATACCAATACGGCATTTTCATCTACTGCGATGGTGTAATTACCATTATCATCTGTAGTAGTGCCCTTGTCGGAACCTTTTTCTAAAATATTAACAAAGGGTATTGGGGTACCCGAAACATCAGTAACTGTTCCAGTAATAATTTTTTGGCTAAAAGTCATGCCAGTAATTAGCCCAAATAAAATAAGAGTGAGTTTTTTCATGTAAGTGTATTTAGATTAGTATTATGAATTTTCATGTGTTTACAAATTGTTCAAAAGAAATAATCCAGATAATTTTATTACTGAAGTAAATGAAAACCTTAGAGAATAATTTCTCTAAGGTTTTTAAAATTATAGGTATTCAAAATTTATCAATAAACGATAGATTTTTGAACACGATTTAGAATTTATAATTCAAAGACAAATTGAACAGGGTTCCAAGCTGACTGAAGTGATAACCATCATATGACATTTGTGAATATCTTCCGTTAAATGTAATAAGGTTAAAAGCTGTTTTCTCAGCATCTGGATCATTTAATACAGCATCTCCTGTGGGAGTTAATGATTTAAATTCCCATTCTGGTAGTACATTTAAAATGTTATTAATGTTTAGTGCTACGGTAATATTATCTGTAGCGTTATAATTAATACCAAGATCTGTAACTATTTTTGTTTTAAATTCAACGCTTAAATCAGAACCGCCATCACTATCAGCTGGATCACCACCTACTAAAGATTCTAGATCCTGTAATCCTTGATTTCTAAATTTAGTTGGACCGAATAGCGTATTATTTAATGAGAAATTAAATTTTCCAATATCATAGTTAGCACCAAGAATGGCTTTAAATTCTGGACGCGAAGTAAAGAATAGCGCTTCTTGGGTATCATTTACAACGGATTGACCTGCATCAGCTACCAATGTTGGGTTGTTTACAGCACCATCTCTTTCATTTTGAATAACGTAATTTCCCGATAAACTAAAATTAAGTTTTCCAGGACCAATACCGATATTTCTATAATTAGCAACAACGTCGATTCCAGAAGTTCTGGTATCGATTGCATTTACAAAGAAACTAACATCAGATAGATTATTATTTTGTAATACGTCATCTAATGGTGTATTTCCTGCATCTGTAGCTCCAATTTCGGTACTCAGAACTATACGATCATCCACTTGTATGTTGTAATAATCTACAGTTACATTGATGTTCTTATTGATCTTTGCGCCGAAACCTATGGTAAAGTTTGTAGACTCTTCAGCATCTAATTGAGGGATTGATAAAAGTCTGGCTTGCGGAGAAACATTATTAATTAATCCTCCAACCTGAATTCCCTGACCTGGAATGAAACTGAATTGAGCTCTCTGTGTATAAATTTGATGTAGCGTAGGAGCTCGGAAACCTGTAGATAAAGATGCTCTTACTGTAAATTTATCTTCTAAGAACTTATAACGACTACTAATTTTCCAAACAAAGGCTTCTCCAAAATCACTATAGTCCTCTAAACGAATTGTTCCATTTACCAAGAAATCCTCAGTAATATCAGCAGATATGTCGAGATATCCACCAAAGTTATAACGGTTAAATTTTCCAGAGTTTTCAGGTCTGTTTCCCGCAAAAGAATCAGCTCCACCACCATCATAAGAAGCAAGATCTCCCTCAATAATTTCGAATGTTTCTGTTCTAAATTCTGCTCCAACACCAATACTAATTTGATCAGTAATGAGTTTAGCAATATCTATATTACCTACACTATGTGTAAACTTTGTTCCTCCTGGATCAAAGGATATCGGACTATTTTCTTGATATAATTCAGACCCTTCCGTGATTTCTCCTGGATCTACAACTCCGTTATCGTTTGCATCCACCCAAGTTGATGGTGATAAAACAGAATTACGGTTATGAGAGTTATTTACGCTATAATCTTGAGAATTACCTCCAGTAGTGTAACTTAGATCAAAGTTCCAACCATTCTTTTTGGTTTTAAATCCTATAGTAGCATTGTAATCATTTAAATCTCCTTCGAATGTTGGAAGATATCCTATATATTCTCCATTAGAACCATTTGGAAAGAAATCATTAAGGTAAGAAAAGAAGTCAACACCATCTACATCATCTGGGTTGAATGCTTCTGCACGTCTCCAATAGGGAGTTCTATAATTCGCAAAACTGTTTACCTTTTTATATACATAAGCAGCATTCATATATATATTAGTGTTCTCATTAATGTCATACCCTCCATTCACTAAGAATTTTGCAGCAGATGTTTCGGGAGATCCATTGATATTTCCAGCATCAGGAAACTGACTTAAAAAGTTGTCTACCGAAGTTCGTCCTAAGGTATTTCCAATAGCTATATTTGCGGCGTCCGGTTTTGGGGTTCCATCAGGAAGATTTGGATCTACAAATACAAAATCATTAAATTCTCCATCAGCATCAACTGTTCCCGGACGATTGGCTAAGTTTACTTTAGAAAAATCTACAGTATAATTAAAAAAGCCTTTATTATCTCCGATAGTAGCTCCATTATTTAAACTGATACCGATCGTTTCTCCATCTCCTTCAGATGTTATACCGGTTCTTAAAGTAGCAGAACCATCATTAGGATTGTCTTTTAGAATAATATTCATAACTCCTGCAATCGCATCTGAACCATATTGTGCAGAAGCACCGTCCCTTAATATTTCTACTCGTTTAATTGCATCTGTTGGTATTGCAGAAATATCAGAACCTGTTTCTCCTCGACCAGGAGAAGTCTGAGTATATAAAAGAGCACTCAGGTTTTTACGCTTTCCGTTGATAAGAATCAATGTCCTACTTGGTCCCATATTTCTTATTTCATAAGGGTCTAATAATGAAGTTGCATCGTTAACCGGAGTTTGAACCGTGTTAAATGATGGAATCTTATATTGGAGGGCTTTATCAAAAGTTACCTGACCGGTAGATGCTAGCTCTTTAGATGCTAAAACATCAATAGGTAATGATGAAGTAGTGTTACTTCTTGGCAATGCTCGAGAACCAACTAGCAATACTTCGTCTAATTCAGAACCACTGGATAAAGTTACATTAATAGTAGACTGGTTGTTTATGGGCACTTCTTTAGATCCAAAACCTACGAAACTATAAACTAAAACCCCGTCAGGATTTACTTCTATAGTGTAAGTTCCATTAAAATCAGTAATGACCCCATTGTTTGTTCCTTTTTCAAGGATGTTAACTCCAGGTAAGGGAGTGCCATCTGTATCGGTTACAGTACCTGTTACTTGAAGTTGAGAAAAAGAAATGCTGGCATACAGCATCCCTAAGATGAGTGTGAGCTTTTTCATGTAAATAATAATTAAATTGGTAAAAATAAAGATAGTAATAAATCAATATTAACAAAGGATATCGCCTTTAATTAAATTTTTTTTAGGGGGATTTTTTCTCTTCCAATTTCTCTGAGATAGGTTAAATAGATAAATCTTTAATTTTTTAAGTTTTATTTAGAATTAATACTAGTTTTTAGCAGTTTATTTTTAGATTTTGGTTTTTTGATTTGTTAATAAAAACATTATAAAAATTAGTACAAATCTGGATTTACAGGAAAGAAAAGTTGGTGAAAGAACAGTGATTTTAAAGATTAGTTGTTTACTGTTTTATTTTTTGGAGTTTTTTTAAACAATATGTACAAACGAATACTATCTGAATAATTACGAATACTATTTTTTAGCACGCATATAGATGTTACGGTTAAAACTTTAATAAAGTACTTGTTATTTTCACTTTCAAAACCTGATTATAGGTTTTGGCGATTAAGTACCTACTGTTTTGTTTATTTTAACAAAGTATCTGAGGTATGTTAATCTTTTAATAATTAGGGGAATTTCCCCATCTTAAATTAGGAATACTTCTTTTCTGGGGGGTATTATTGCAAAATAAATTGGTTGACCAATTATACTATTGGATAACCAATTTATTTTTATTTATAATTTAAAAACGTAAACATTTTAAAAACAATCATTTACAATGAAACTAACATTTATTATTAGAAAAAGGTCTCTTTTTTCGTTATTTATTGCAATATTATTTTTTCCAATAGTAAGCTGTACAAATGAAGAATTTGACAGCGAGCTACTAGAAACTATTAAGGGTGATTCGGAAATTAAGGTTTCCATACCAATTCAAAACCCTGGATTCGAACTTGGAGAAGTTAATTGGGGAGATTCTGAAAATTATGCTATCTCAAGTGATAGAAATTCAGGTATAAAATCTGGAAAAGTAACGAGTTCATCTGGCAAAATAGAACAAACGGTTGATGTAAGTCAAAATACAGACTATATCCTTAAAGCTTGGGTTAACGGAGATGGCAAACTTTCTGTAGGTGGACAATCAATTGATTTTGATACAAACGATTTTGAAGAGATTGCTATTAACTTTAACAGTGGTAGTAATTCTTCAGTGACTATATTAGGAATAAGAAATAGTGGAGATGTCCGTTTTGATGATTTTACACTTAAAAGTACTTTGATAGATGGGCCAGTAGCTACAGGTCAGATAGTACCAATTAGTATTTCTGCCAATGGAAATCAAATTGGATATGGACCAGAAAATACGGTTGATGGTATCGTTGAAAATACGGAATCAAGATGGTCATCCAATGGGTATAAAGGTAAATATATTACTTATGATTTAGGTGCTATTAAAACAGTATCAAGTTTAAAAATAGCTTGGTTTAAAGGAGATGAAAGAGAAGCATATTTTCAAATTAGAGTGGGTAATTCTACATCTTCTTTACAAACTGTATATAATGCAAAAACTACGGGAAGTAGTGGGACAACAGAAGGGTTAGAAACTTTTGATTTTGATGATGTTGACGCTAGATACGTAAGAATATCTAGTTTTGGTAATTCTAAAAATAGCTGGAATAGTATTATTGAAACGGAAATTTATGGAAAAGAAGAGGACGGAAACGATGATACAATTCCTCCCGGACCAGTATCGGAGTTAAATGCGGTAGCTAGAAATGGTTCTGTAGTTTTAAATTGGAATAATCCTCAAGATTCTGATTTCAATAGTGTACGAATTACTTATGATGGTGGTGAGGTAATTTCTTTTGGAGAAAGTGCTACGATTAATAACTTGAGTAACGGCACTTCTTATTCATTTACTGTAGTCGCGGTAGATAATTCTGGTAATGTTTCTGCCAGTAAAGTTATAAATGCAACACCGCAAGGTCCACCACCAGGAGGCTCAGCAGCTAGTATTATCGGACCAGGATGGAAATTAAATGGATTTTCTGGTTTTCTAGCAATTGGTAGTAGTGATAATGGATTGGATTATGCAGATAATGCAAGTAAAAATGAAAGTCACTTTTTCTTTGAGAAAGATGGATATGCAGCATTTAGGTGTTATCCAGGGAATCCAACATCTGGAGGATCTAGTAACCCACGATCTGAGTTAAGAGAAGTGATAAACGGTGGAGATGGTTATTGGAACGGGAATACAAATACTGAGCATTCTATGAAGTGGAGATTTAAAGTAGAAAATTTACCGCCTTCTGGGAAATTAGCTTTTGGTCAAATCCATGAAAGAGACGATTTTTATGATGATGTTATACGAGTTCAAGTGCAAGGAGATGCAGGACAGAGTTCAGGAGAAGTGGATTTGAGAATACTTGGATATGTAACAGAAAAAGTTGAGGATCGTGAAGGAAGAACAATTGATTTTGATATGCGTTTGGATATTGAGTATTATTTTGAACTAACCATGAGTAATGGAGTTGTTACTTTATATAACCTAGATAATAATGGAAATCGAATTGAAGAGTTATTTCAATCTATAGATATCGGTAATGCTAATGAAAACTATTTTAAAGCTGGTTGTTATTTACAATCTACAAGTAGTAGTCATGATGGGTCTAGCGATTACGGTCAGGTATTGGTCAAAGATTTATTAGTATCACCAGATAACTAATTTTATTTATGGTGCTCTTTCCCTTTTTTGTTGATTGTTTTAATCTTACGCGATAAGTGCGGCAATATGATATTATGTTTTTTGCTTCGCAAAATATGTATATATGGTATTTATTTAGTTAATATTTTAGCAATACTTAAAATAAGTTATATATTTTTTTACGAAATCGTTTGAGTTGGTATAATTATTCGTTAATATTGCAATAACTAAATTGGTTGACCAATTATTTTTTTTGGGTAACCAAAATTTTAACACAAATTCTATCAACAATTCAAAACAATCATTATGAAAACATTTTGTGAAAAAAGGGAAGTGTATCATTTACACTATTTGTTTAGATCTTTACTAGTTGTTATGCTAGTGTTAACAGGAGTTTCTTGCGAGAATGAGGAATTCATTGATGCTGATGATTCACTTATCAAAGATGAGGAATTAGATACCAAAGCTACTCCAGTAGTAGGGAAGATTTATACAATCAAAAACTTGAATAATGGACGCACTCTTGATATTGCTGGAAAAAGCAATAACAATGGCGCGAATCTACAGGTTTGGGGAACAGATGCTAATACTTCTGGAACTCACAGACAATGGGAGATACTATCAGTTGGCAATGGTTATGTAAGATTCAAAGGTGTAGATAGCGGTAAATCATTAGAAGTTGCAGGAGGAAGTAATTCTAATGGAGCTAACGTGCAACAATGGGCTTATCAAGGAACAACGCATCAACAATGGCAAATTATTTCTGTAGGAAATGGATATTTTAGAATTAAAAGTAGAGATAGTGGAAAAAGCTTAAGAGTTACTGGTAGTTCTAATGGTAGTAATGTAGATCAGTATGCATATAACGGATCAAATAATCAGAAATGGTTTTTTACGGAAGTTGGAGGTACAATAGATCCACCGCCACCACCTCCTCCAGGAAATACAGCAGCAGCAATTATTGGAAATGGATGGAAGCTTAATGGTTTTAGTGGTAATCTAAATGTAGGAAGCAACGATAATGGATTGAATTATGCAGATAATGCCAGTAAAGCAGAAAGTCATTTCTTTTTTGAGAAGGATGGATTTGCAGCTTTTAGATGTTATCCTGGTAATCCAACATCTGGAGGATCTTCTAATCCAAGATCAGAACTTAGAGAAGTCATAAATGGAGGAGACAATTATTGGAATGGTAATACAAATACAGAACATTCTATGAAATGGAGATTTAAAATAGAAGATTTACCACCGTCTGGTAAATTAGCTTTTGGTCAGATTCACGAACGTGATGATTTCTATGATGATGTAATTAGGGTTCAGGTACAAGGAAGTTCTGGACAAAATTCTGGGTCAGTGGATTTAAGAATTTTGGGATATGTAACCGAAGAGATTGAAGGAAGCGGAAGAACTATCAATTTTAATATGCAGATGGATACTGAGTATTATTTCGAGTTAACTATGAGGAATGGTGTGGTTAGGCTGTACAATTTAAATAACAATGGTAATAGAATAGAGGAACTATTTGAATCTGTTGATATTGGAAATGCTAATGAAAATTATTTTAAAGCAGGTTGTTATTTGCAATCTACTAGTAGTAGTCATGAAAGTTCTAATGTATATGGTCAAGTACTAATTAGAGACTTGGTTGTATCTCCTGATAACTAAGGTAAAGATTAAGACTAAAAAAAAGATCGTCTAAATATTAATTTAGGCGATCTTTTTATATTTATGATTTCTGAAAAATATTTATTTCAGTTTATAGCTTGTAGATACAATAGAATCGGATGCAGAATCATAAGTCTCTAAAATCAGGTTTTTCGCATCGTCAAAATGCCCTAAACAATTATTGTCTTTTGCAAAATTCACCAAATAATAACCGTTAGATAAGGGACGAGCTTTCAACATTTTTTCTCCGTTTTCGTCAATTATTGTAAAGATGTAACCAGAACCATTTGGAATACTACTATATAATTTCTCAGAGGATGTCTTACCCGCATTTTTTATCGAAACGGTCTGAGGAGAATATACAGCAGTTCTATTTGTATCCTCATCTTCTTCATCTGGATTCAATTTTAGTTCACTCTTTTTAGTAATTATCTGTTGCTCGGTAATAACTTTTTCTTCTCCATTAGCACCTTTTATACGTATCGTTTTTGTGACAATTTCTTCAGAAGAGTTTTCTTTGGGTTTAGTTTCTGCAGTTTCTTCTTTTTTCTCCTTTTTATCTTCAGATTGTGTGTATCCAATAAAAACTGAAAATAAAAGTATCAATAATGTTACTTTCTTATATACTTTCATAGGTTAATCATTTAGTGAGTTAAAAATACAAAAAGTTCAAAACTTTTGATTACCGTATTTTTATTAAAAATTTCGCTTTGGCGTTAGTAGCTATTATTTGACGATTATTTTGTGAGAATCTATTTCTTTAGTATTTGTTTACTATGCTTTAATACCATTATCTTTGCACACTTAAAAATTTGAACAAATACTTTTGTTCCTAGATAACGAAAAATATGAAAGCAGGAATAGTTGGATTACCTAACGTTGGGAAATCAACACTTTTTAATTGTTTGTCTAATGCAAAAGCACAAAGTGCTAATTTCCCTTTTTGTACTATAGAACCTAATATTGGAGTTGTAAATGTACCAGATCCAAGACTAAAAAAGCTTGAAGAGCTGGTTAATCCGGAAAAAGTGATACCAGCTACTGTAGAGATTGTAGATATTGCTGGATTGGTAAAAGGGGCAAGTAAAGGTGAAGGTCTAGGGAATCAGTTTTTAGGAAACATCAGAGAAACGGATGCTATAATTCACGTACTTCGTTGTTTTGATAATGATAATATTGTACACGTTGATGGTTCAATAGATCCTATAAGAGATAAAGAAACTATAGATATAGAGTTACAACTAAAGGACTTAGAAACTTTAGAAAAGAAATTAGATAAAATAAAACGTGCTGCAAAAACAGGTAATAAAGAGGCACAAAAGGAAGAATCTGTTCTTTTAGCATTAAAAGAAGGTTTAGAAGAAGGTAAATCTGTACGAGCTGTAGATGTTTCTGAAGATGATCATCTGGCGTATGTAAAACCTTTACAGTTTATAACTGATAAACCAGTATTATATGTTTGTAATGTTGATGAAGGAGCTGCAGTAGAGGGGAATGATCACGTAAAACGTGTAAAAGAAGCAGTGGCTTCTGAAAATGCTGAAGTAATTATTCTCGCAGTAGGAACAGAAGCGGATATCACAGAACTCGAAGATTACGAAGAAAGACAAATGTTTCTTCAAGATATGGGATTAGAAGAGCCTGGATCTTCTGTTTTAATTAGAGCAGCGTATAAATTACTAAATCAACAGACTTATTTTACTGCAGGTGTTAAAGAAGTAAGAGCTTGGACAATTCCAATAGGAGCTACTGCACCTCAAGCGGCAGGAGTAATTCATACTGATTTCGAAAAAGGATTTATTCGTGCTGAAGTAATTAAATACGAAGATTATGTATCTTTTGGTAGCGAAGCTAAGGTAAAAGAGGCTGGAAAATTAGGGATAGAAGGTAAAGGATATGTGGTAAACGATGGAGATGTTATGCATTTTCTATTTAATGTATAGTTACATACTAAAACAAACAAAATAACCTTAATGAACCTCTTAGAAATTCTAAGAGGTTTTTTGTTGGACATCGTAATTCTATAAATCACTTTTAGAATTTAAAAACTATTGATTCTAATATTGCACCATGCAAAAATCTCAACAAGTTTCTATTGGTATCATCCTAGCAGTAATTGGAGTAGTACTTTTTTCCGCGAAAGCGGTAATGGTAAAAATGGCGTATAAATATCAGATTAGTTCAGAACATCTATTATTGTTTAGAATGTCTTTTTCTTTGCCTATTTATTTTGCAATAGCTGTATTCTCAAAAACCAATAATCCAGAGAAAATAAAAAAGTCAGATTATATATGGATTTTATTTTTTGGTTTTGTAGGCTATTATTTAGCGAGTTATTTTGACTTTTTAGGATTACAATATATCAAAGCGGGTTTAGAGCGTATTATTTTATTTATATATCCAACATTAGTATTGTTGATATCAAGAATTTTTCTAAAACAGAAAATTTCTAAAAGACAATTGGTAGCTATTGGAATTACTTATGTTGGTGTTATTATTACATTCTGGCAGGAACTTCAATTGGATACTCCTAATATTCATTTAGGGGTTTTTCTTATTTTTTTAAGTGCATTAACATATGCTATATATCTTGTTGGGAGTGGTTGGTTGATACCTAAATTTGGTGTTGTAGTTTTTACTTCATACGCAATGATTGTTTCATCATTTTGTATTATAATCCAATACCTGCTTTTTGATAGGGGAGATGTTACCAGTTATCCAGGAGAAGTATATGTTTTAGGTATTTTTATGGCATTTTTTGCTACCGTTGTGCCTTCATATCTTATTTCGGCGGCAATTAGTCGCTTAGGAGCATCGAATGTTGCTATTATAGGAAGTTTAGGTCCTGTTTCTACAATTTTACTTGCATTTTTTATATTGGATGAGAACCTTTCTATATTACAGATTTTAGGTGCTACAATTGTAATTTTTGGAATTTATTTTACAACAGAAAAAGCAAAAAGCTCCTAGTCATTATGAATTTATTTTTAATCTTAACAGCACAAAATCACTAAACTTTATTCTTTTTTTAGTAAATTAACAAAGAAGAACGATCGTTTCTTTAAGTGCATCGGGAATATGTGGAGAAGCAATCATTTATCAAAAACTAACTAATTTTGAGGGGAAGGTCATTATTTTTTATCCTTTTATGGACTATTCCATGGTTCTCGTATTGTCAGGAAGAATCGAAATTTCCTGTTAATGATAGTTTACAATTTCTAATAGATACATCCAATAATTTAACTTTTGAGTATAAAGTCAAAGAATCGCTCGAGTACGCGATAAAAGCTGCTAATTATGCTCATGAATTAAATAATGATCACTATAAATCTGAAGCCTACTATCTTATGGCTTACAATTATCAAATAATTGTGGATTATAAAAATGCTGAAGAATATTATAGAAAGTCGTTGCATTACGCCGAAAAAGCAGGTGATTCATTGTTGATTCTATGGAATAATAATGGATTGGGAAATGTTTTTTCAGATGGTTATAAAGATTTAGAGGCATCATTGGTGTATTATGATAAAGCTACTGATTTAGGTAAGCGATTAAATAAACCTGAAGAGTATATGACTCCCATCATTAATTTAGCTTGGACTTATGTGGATGCTAAAGAATTTGAAAAAGCTATTCCTTATATCGAAGAAGCAAATAAATTAGTAGTGGAAAATCGTGATATCGAAGGGTATTGTGAAGTGTATTATCTTAAAGGTAGGCTAGCTTTAAGTCAGAATGACTTTGAAAAGTCTGAAAAATTTTTCCAAGAAGCACTCAATATAGCAGAAAGGCATAATATGCTATTGGAAGAATCCTATATATATGAAGCTAGAGCAGAGATGTATGCTAAAAAAGGTGAATTAGGTAAAGCCTATGAAGATATCAAACGGTTTCAAGAATATAGAGATAAAGTTTACAATAAAGAAAAACTTAAACAAATAGAAATCGCAAGAGTAAGTTTTAATGTAGATGAATATGAAAGACAATTACAAATAGCGAAAACAGAGAAAGAATATCAATCTCAACTTGCTAAGAACAATAGAACTCTTAATATTATTGCTGTTATTGGATTGATCTTTTTATTTGGGACTGCATTTTTCTTTTACGTTAGTTATAGGTCTAAGAAAAATTTAAGTGATGTATTAAAAGATAAAAATGTACAACTTATAGAAGCTAAGGCAGAGGCTGAAAAACTTACTCAAGTAAAATCACAGTTTATTTCTACAGTAAGTCATGAGTTAAGAACACCATTATACGGTGTGGTTGGTATCACCTCATTATTATTAGAAGATAAAGATGTTTTAGATAGGCATAAAAAGTTATTAGGTTCTTTAAAGTTTTCGGGAGATTATCTTCTAAATCTAATTAACAACGTACTTCAAATAAGTAAAATAGAATCTAATAAAGTAAAATTAGCTAAGACACCTACCAATCTTTTCAAACTATCACAAAACCTACTCAATTCATTTGAATATCAAGCAAAAAGTAAAGGTAATGAACTTATTTTAGAAGTACCTAACGAACTTCCAGAGTCCTTAAATGTAGATTCTTTGAGGTTATCTGAGATTTTGATAAACCTCATTGGTAATGCCTCGAAATTTACTGAAAATGGGAAGATTTGGTTACGTATTATTTTATTAAGTAAGAAAGAAAACTCGATTCATATCAGATATGAAGTAGAAGATAACGGTGTGGGTATTCCAGATGATAAAAAGGACTTTGTTTTTGAGAAATTTTCACAGGTAGATCGGGAATCTAATAATGTAGAAGGCACTGGACTTGGGCTATCTATTGTAAAAAACCTTTTGGAAATGATGGATAGTAGCGTACATCTAGAAAGCAATGAAGGAAGAGGTACAAAGTTTTATTTTGATCTTACTCTAGAAATTTTAGAAGAAGGAGAGGAGCTTGCTAATAATGAAATGAACAATGGAAAAGCCAAAGTGTACCGTAGAATATTGGTTGCAGAAGATAATAAGATTAATCAAATAGTTACTAAAAACTTATTAAGTCTTATTGGATATGATTGTGTCATTGTAGAAAATGGCTTTAATGCCATTCAAATGGTAAAGAAAGAAGATTTTGATTTAATACTTATGGATTTAAATATGCCTTACTTAAATGGTTCTGAGGCTACCAAACGAATACGAGAATTTGATCAGAAAACTCCTATCATCGCACTTACTGCTGCAGAATTAGGAGAAGTAAAAGATGACTGTTTAGAAATAGGTATGAATGATTTAATTAATAAACCTCTTAATAAAAATGATTTAAGAGATATTATTGTTAAAAATCTATTACCTTAAAAAAACACCTACAGTAAGAGTAAAAAAAACGCCAGATGTATTTCTGGCGTTTTACTTTTATATTAATTAGTTCCTTCGGAAACTTTTTCTTTTCTGTTTTTTACATATTTCTCCAACCATTGATCTTGTTCCCATAGAAGATGTAGGATAGATTCTTTAGCTCTATATCCATGACTTTCTTTAGGAAGCATAATCAATCTGGCGGTAGCACCTAAACCTTTTAAGGCATTAAAGTATCGTTCGCTTTGTAGCGGATATGTTCCAGAATTGTTATCAGCTTTTCCGTGTATTAATAGTAAAGGAGTCTTCATTTTATCAGCATGCATAAAAGGAGACATAGTATAATATACTTCTGGTGCTTCCCAGTAACTTCTTTCTTCACTTTGGAATCCAAAAGGGGTTAGTGTTCTATTGTATGCTCCACTTCTGGCGATACCTGCTGCAAAGAGATTGGAATGTGATAATAGATTAGCAGTCATAAACGCACCATAAGAATGTCCTCCTACAGCAACACGGTTTCTATCGATAAGTCCTAAATCATCTACAGCATCTATAGCAGCTTTCGCATTAGCTACTAATTGTTTTCTAAAGGAATCATTAGGTTCTTCATCGCCTTCTCCTACAATTGGGAAAGAAGCATCATCTAATACTACATAACCTCTTGTAACCCAATATATCATAGATCCCCAAAATGGATAGGTAAATTCATTAGGATTGGAAGTAGATTGAGATGCACTTTTTTTGTCTTTAAATTCTTCTGGATATGCCCATAGAATCATCGGTAACTTTTCCTTTTTAGTTTTATCATATCCTACAGGAAGATATAAGGTTCCGGATAACTCTAATCCATCATCTCTTTTGTATTTAATTACTTCTTTATGTACACCTTGTAACGCAGCAAAAGGATTTGCAAAGTTGGTGATTTGTTTTAATTTATCTTTAGAATTTATATTTCTGATATAAAAGTTAGGGTACTCACTTGGGGATTCTATGCCTACAAGAAAATCTCCTTTATCTAGATTAGTGGCGAAATAAATATTCTCTACCTTATCAGTGTAGGTTGATTTATAAACTCTCTCTGTGTCGTTGCTTTTTAAGTTTAACTTATCAATGAAAGGAAATTGTCCTTCTTTACTAAAGCCATCTCCCATTAGATATACATTTCCTTTTGTAATATCTATTACAGACCGACCAAATTCATTTCTAGAGGTTACAAAGTTTCCTGGATCATTATACCTGTCCTGATAGTTTCTGTCATGAATAATTTGTGGTTTTACAGATGGTTTGTTAGGATCAAAAACATAGGTTTTCGTATTTCTTGTATTCCACCAATAGTCATAGGCGAAAGCAATATTTTTATCATTACTCCATTGTATTCCACTGTAACGATTGATCGTCTTTAAAATAGATTTTGGTTTTCCTTCAAAAGGAGCGTCTTGTTCAAAAACTTCATCTCTAAAGGCTACTTTAACCTCAGGATCTCCTTTATCCAAGGCTTCTGCCCAAACAAGTGTAGCTGGTTTGTCTGCTCTCCAACTCATGGATCTTTTTCCCATTCGAGTAGCCATAAAGCCCTTTGGTCTTACTTCGTCAATAGGAACCTCATTTATTATCTTAAAAGGCTCACCAGAGCTTTTATAAATTGTTGTTTTTTGAGGAAAACGATAATAAGGCACTAAATAAGAAAAAGGTTTTTCTATTTGAGTAACCATTACGTAATTACCATCTGGCGAAAACGAGAAATTTCTTATCATACCAATTGTAGACCAAGACGTTTTGGTCCCATCAAGGTTTACCTTAAATATTTCTGAAGTGGCCAATTGCTCAAAATTATACTCGTCATTTGGATTTTTTAATAAATCCTGATATGTTCTGTTTTGAGCTTTCGTTCCTTCACTAACAGAGATTGTAGGTCCTGCTGGAATTGCTTCATCTACATTAATTAATGCTTTTTTATTTTTAGATAAAAATTTAACCAGTAAAGCAGAATTGTCCTTAAACCACCTAAATGGAGATCCCATATTGGCATTAAGGGTTGCATCTGTTAATTTCGTTGCTTTATTAGTTTTAATATCTACTAACCATAATTCTACACCATCTAAAGTTGTATGTGTAAAAGCGACTTTTGTGTAGTCTGGAGACCAAGAAAGGTTTGATAATCTCAGATTTTTAAGAAGACCGCTAACTTGTATAGGTTCACCATCTATTCTCTTTAATTTAATGTTATTGGAATAGTTGGCACGACTAGAAATATTAGTTTTCGGATTAATTCGTAATCCAGCTAACCTCATTTCTTTTTCTGATAGCTCGGCGATGGTTTTATATCCATCACGATACAAGAAAATTAGTTGTTCTCCTTTTTCATCTATACGAATAGAAGGAGCAAGTGGTACATCCACTAAATCTAAAATCTCTTTTACTGGTTTTTGGTATTCTAAATTTTCTTGGGCATGAAGTACTGAACCAATAAACAGCACCATTAAAAATGATTTGATGAATTTCATAAGTTTACGATGTTTGTATGATAAATCAAAAATAAAATTTTAATTGGGGAAACATGTATAACTATGAATAATTCTAGACTATTTCTGCTCCGAATTTATAAATTTAGGACAAAGTCAACCGTTTTTTCAATAACCATGTTTGGTGCTTCCTTATGTGGTGTATGACCTATATTGGGAATGATAAGAGATATGGATATTCCTTGCGTTTTTGTAATGATACTCGTTACCTGATCTAAAGTTCCATATTCATCTTTTTCTCCTTGAATTATAAGAGAAGGACAGGTAATATGTTTTAAGTAGTCTTCTATATTCCAGTTAGCGAAGGTAGGAGAGAGCCAGGTTTCTGCCCACATACTAAAGACCGCACCCGTATTTGAACCGTGATATTTGGTTAGTTTTTCTCTAAGGTTTGTGGTATCGTAAGCAAGTTTAGCTTCTCTTATTCCATCTAACGTTTCTTTTTCTACAAATACATGAGCGCCTTCGGTGATAATACCAGATATTCTATCTGGATATAATGATGCAGCTAATAAAGCAATGCTTCCTCCATCACTATGACCAAATAGAATTATTTTATTGAGTTTTAAATGATCAATAAGTTGTATTAAAATATCCGCTTCTTTTTTTAAATAGTCTTGGTCTCTTTTATTTTCTGAAAACGGATCTGACTTGCCATATCCCTGACGATCATAAGAGAGTACATTATAATCAGTTCTTTTTTTGATTTTTTCAGGAAAATCTCTCCATAGTTCTATACATCCTAATGAATCGTGTAAGAATATTATGGTTGGTTTGGAAGTGTCTAAAGTTTCTGGATTGCAAGAAAGCCTTATACGATGTGTATTGATAAAAATGTCCAAATGCAAAATTTGTAAGTAAATAATGATCAAAAATAGGTTAAAGTCTATACAAATTATATATTTTGCAAGATCAAAGTTGTAACACCTCATTATTTTTGGCGTTTACCATAATAAATATTTAAAATACATGAAAAAAGTACTAGTTGCGGTCTCTACCAGTTTATTGTTAGTAGGATGCGGTTCTATGAATACATCGAAAGATGTAGCTTCAAAAACACCTATAATTGCGAAAGTTGATCTTACCGAAGTTACCGATGATAAAGTTCCAATGACTATTAATCCAGGTCGCTTTACGCAAGATACAATAAACTATTTTTTACCTAAAGTAGTGCAGGGAACATATGCTGTTAGTGATTTTGGAAAGTTTATCGATAATTTCAGAGCTTTAGATTATAATGGAGCGGAATTATCAACTAATAAGATTGATGATAATACTTGGCAAATTGCTAATGCTACACAATTAGATAAAATTGTGTATTTGGTAAACGATACTTATGATATTGAAAACACAGGTGTTGGTACTCCTTTCTCGCCATCAGGTACTAATATAGAATCTGATAATTTTGTATTGAATTTACATGGGTTTATCGGTTACTTTGATGTATTGAAGAATAATCAATATGCTATAGAAGTAAAAGCTCCGTCCGATATGCAAAGGACTTCTGCATTACCGAATGTAGGTACAGAAAAAAGTGAAGACGGATCTATTACTACAGATAAGTATTTTGCGTCTCGGTATTTTGAAGTTACAGACAATCCAATGATGTATGGTAAATTAGATGTAGAAGAATTTGAAGTAGGAGGGATTAAAATTGTTTTAAGTGTATATTCTCCAAATAAAACATACTCGGCAGCAGGCATAAAGGAAACTGTTTTTAAAATGATGGAAGCCCAAAAGAAATATTTGGGAGATATTGATAGTACACCTAGGTATGATATCTATTTGTATTTAGCTTCACAATCTCAATCTGCTCCTACAGGCTTTGGAGCGTTAGAGCACCATACTTCTACCGTAGTAGTGTTACCAGAGGCTATTCCTGAGGATGCTTTGGCATCTGCTATGATTGATGTGGTGTCTCATGAGTTTTTTCATATCGTAACTCCCTTAAGTGTACATTCCGAAGATGTTCATTATTTTGATTACAACAATCCTACTTTTTCTAAGCACTTATGGATGTATGAAGGAGTCACAGAATATTTCGCAAGTGTTTTTCAGGTAAATCAAGATCTTGTTTCTGAAGAGGAGTTTTACACGAAAATGATGGGTAAAATAGATTCTGCAAGTTTGTTTGATGATGCTATGAGTTTTACTGAAATGAGTGAAAACATATTGAATGAGCCTTATGCTAAGAACTATGCGAATGTATATGAAAAAGGAGCTTTAATAGGAATGTGTATTGATATTCTCATGCGTGAAGAAAGTGATGGAAATCGTGGAATCTTATCTCTTATGAAAGAACTTTCTTTAAAGTATGGTAAAAATAAACCGTTTGAAGATGACAAAATTATTGATGAAATAGTAGCGATGACTTATCCGTCTATAGAAAAGTTTTTAACCACCCATGTTATAGGAAAAACTCCTATTAACTATAATGAGTTTTTTGAGAAAGTAGGACTTTCTATGGGAGTTAAGGATATCGAGACGGATTATGTAAGAAATGGCAATAATATTATTGTAGGTGGAGATCAGGATAAAGGGACTATATTTTTTACAGAGGATGTCGCAGAAAATAGTTTCTGGGCTACAAATGGAGTGAAACCGTTTGATGTTATAAAAGAGGTAAACGGAACTGCCTTAACATTAATAAATGCGAATTCTGTATTGCAAAATACACTACAATGGAAAGTGGGTGATGATGTAGAAGTAAAATTGGATAGAGGAGGCGAGGAAATTTTAATAAAGACAAAATTAACAAAGTCTTATACTAAAGGAAAAGCATTAAGTAGTCTTGAAAACCCAACAGAAAAACAATTAAAGCTTAGAGAAGCTTGGTTAAAAGGATAATAAAAAAGCGGGTCAATAAATAGGACCCGCTTTTTCTTTTCTATTTGCTAGTATGCTAAGAAAAACCATCAACACCAGCTGCCAAGCGATCTCGTTTCACTTTTATCTTTTTTAGTATCCATTCTGGATATTGAGAATCGTCTTCGGCTTCGTATATTTTTATTTCCTGTGATTCATCAGGGGTCAAAAGGTCATCTTGTCTACATTTTAATATTTTTGCGGCAGTTTCAACACCAGAGTACCCAGCTCCAGCTACCCCATGTGATAAAACACTCGCACCACATAAATATAAATTTTCTATTTCGCTTTTAGCTTTATAAGAAAATGGGCCTATTTGCCAAAAGCTCTTTTCCGTTCCATAAACACAACCATTAGTAGAGTTTATATAGTATTCATTCGTAATAGGAGTTCCTAATTCTTTCTGTACGATCGTCTCTCGTACCCCAGGAATTACCGTTTCTAAAGTGCGAATCATCTTTTCTGTTAATTGAGCTTTAAAATTCAGATATGCTTTAGATCGTCTACGATCTTCATTTTTGAACTCGTTAAATGATTCGTGATTGATATAGGTAATAGCTTCAATAGTATGATAGCGTCCATCAAAACTAATAGGATCTTTTAATGTAGTGCAACTGATAAACATACCTGGGAAAGTATCTCCTTCTAATATGTTTATTTTTTGTGTATCCTCAAATAAAGTATCTAAATCTTCATGCTGCATTAACCAGATATTCCCAGAGTCTAAACCAGCTTTACGAACATCCATATCAACGGTTAGAAATAACATTAGCGAAGTACAGGAATACTTAGTTTTACCAAGACGTTTATTCAGTTTTTTGCTAATATTTTCCTTTCCAATCAAGTCTATAAATGTCTTTTGTGGATCGGCATTAGAAATTACTTGCTTCGCGAATATTTTTTCTCCACTTTCTAATTGTACTCCAATAGCTCTTTTTTTTCTATTGCCTTCTAATAAAATTTTAGAAACCTTTTTACTTGTTTGGATGTTACCATTATGTTTTTTTAAAGCTTTGGTCATTGCTTTTACCAATGCACCACCACCACCTACAGGATAGTAGCCTCCACTAGAATAATGCCCCATTACAGCAGCGTGTAATGGAAAGCTTGCTCTCGATGGAGGTAATCCGTGATCACCAATTTGTATATTAAGCACCGCCTTTAATAGAGGGTTTTTGATGTGTTTGTTAATTACTTTGCGTAAACTAAAAACACTATATTTCCCCATGTTTTTTGTCCTAAAAGGAATAGTGAGATGTTGCCAGAATCCTTTTACTTTAGGGATTAGTTGTAGTTCGTAGCTCACATCGCTTACTAATTTAAGATAAGAAGCAATTCCCTTTTGTTCTTCTGGAAACTGTTCGGATAATACTTCTTTTATATTATCATAACCTGCGGGCATATCAATACGATGCTTGCCGATCCAACAATGTTCATAAGCTTCGGGATTCATTCTAAAGAAAGAGACATCGTTTGCTATACCTAATCCCCCATATAAATCACTTGTGGATTCACCTTTGTTTAATAATCCTACATAGTGTACGCCAGGCGTAAACCTATATCCATTAAGATAAAAACTATGACACCATCCACCAGGAACATCATGTTGTTCTAGAACTAAAACTTTTTGACCAGCACGAGCTAAACAAATAGCAGATGCTAGACCACCAGCACCAGATCCAATAATTATTGTGTCGTATTGTTTTGGATCATTTTCGTTAGATTTCATCACTTCACCGTCTTTATCAATAGATTTAATCACCTTGATTATGTATTTAGTTTTCCAGCATTTTTTGTTAAAGGTATCGTTTTTTTAGTTTAGTAAAGAATTATAATAGAAAGTATGCAAGATTTGCTAGTAGTCTATCGTAGAAATGTTATGGTATATTGGTTATAGTTAAGCTTTATCAGAAGCTTCTACAAATACTTTCAATCTATCAAATACTGATCCCCAACCATTCATGAAGCCCATTTTTTCTTGTTGTAAGCAATATTCTTCTGTCTTATGAACTACATTAAATGTAAAATTTGTTTTTTCTCCATCCTTTTCGAACAGTGCTTGTAACTCTACATCTTCTGTCATAGGTTTAAAATCAGCAGAAGAAATTATTTTCTCATGTGTTATAATTTCTTTATAGATACCTTCAGATATAAACTCACTACCATCTGGCATTTCCATAGTGTACTTCCAGGTACCATGTACTTTAAAGTTGTGTTCTATGACTTTTGTTTTCATACCCTTTGGTCCCCACCATTGAGCAATATGTTCAGAATTGGTCCATGCTTCCCAGACAAGTTCAATAGGAGCGTTAAAAGTTCTTTTTAATGATAATGTACGTTTGTTTAAATCACTCATTGTTTTTGGTATTAGATTGTAGTTTATATAAATAGTCTTCAAAAGAGTCTAATCTGTCCTCCCATAAGTTTTTGTATTGTTCTATCCATAAGAATGCTGGTAATAAATTTTGTGGTTGTATAAGGCAGTAACGTTCTCTTCCTTTTTTGGAAATGGATATGATACCGCATTCTTCCAGTATTTTTAGATGTTTAGAAATGGCAGGGCGACTTACATCAAATTTTTCCGCAATAGCATTTACGGATAAAGTTTGATTTGCTAGAATAGAAATGATATTTCTTCTAATGGGATCTGCTATTGCCTGAAAAACGTCTCTTCTCATTTAAAATGTAACTGAATGGTTACAAATTTAATTGTAACCGTTTGGTTACGCAAATTTTTAACAGAGTTTTTAAAGTTTATAATTAGGTATAAGAATTATTGATTGTGATGTTGTTTAAATATATGGAAAATCTATACAATATAGAACTGTAAATGGCTAACTTTGGAAGTATACTTTAAAACTCTATATTATGAATAACACGAAAAGCTATGGTATAAATAGCCAAGGGGATATTAGTAAGTGTCCATACATGGGAGGACCTCAAAAGCATACTGCGGGTCATGGAACGACCAACAGAGATTGGTGGCCAAACGAATTAAAATTAAATGTTTTAAGACAGCATAATTTAAAATCAAATCCATTAGGAGATGAATTCGATTATGCAAAAGCTTTCAACAGTCTGGATTATTATGCTTTAAAGAAAGACTTGATGGATTTTATGACTGAGTCACAAGATTGGTGGCCAGCAGATTATGGTCATTATGGAGGTTTAATAATACGTATGGCATGGCACAGTGCCGGAACCTACAGAGCTGGAGATGGGCGAGGTGGAGCTTCTTCAGGATCGTTAAGATTTGCACCATTGAATAGTTGGCCCGATAATGGTAATCTGGACAAAGCACGTTTGTTGTTGTGGCCAATAAAGAAGAAGTATGGAAATAAAATTTCTTGGGCCGATTTAATGATTTTAGCAGGTAACTGTGCTATAGAGTCTATGGGGCTAAAAACCTTTGGTTTTGGCGGAGGAAGAATCGATGTGTGGGAACCAGAACAGGACATCTATTGGGGGTCTGAAAAGGAATGGTTAGGTAACGATGCTCGTTTTTCTGAAGGTAGAGATAATTTAGAAGCTCCTCTTGGAGCTGTTCATATGGGGTTAATATACGTAAATCCAGAAGGGCCAGATGGTACTCCAGATCCTTTGGGTTCCGCTGAAGATATGAGAACTACTTTTAGACGAATGGCAATGAGTGATGAAGAAATTGTAGCATTAACCGCTGGAGGGCATACTTTTGGTAAAGCTCATGGAGCAGCAGATGCTGATCAATATGTTGGAGCAGAACCGCACGGAGCTGCTATTGAAGAAATGAGTACTGGTTGGAAAAACACGTACGGATCAGGAGTGTTAGATGATGCAATTACCAGTGGATTAGAAGGTGCATGGACTCCAAATCCTGATAAATGGGATCATGATTATTTTAAAGTATTATTAGATTATGAATGGGAATTAACTAAAAGCCCTGCTGGAGCTCATCAATGGGCACCAAAAGCCGATTCAGGAGCTCCAACAGCACCAACGGCTGGGGATCCTTCAAAGAGACAAGCATTAATGATGACCGATGCTGACATGGCTTTAAAAATTGATCCCGAGTTTTTAAAGATTTCTAAACATTTCAGAAACAATCCCGAAGATTTAGAAGATGCATTTTCTAGAGCATGGTATAAATTAACGCATAGAGATATGGGGCCGATTTCACGTTATTTAGGACCAGAAGTTCCTAAAGAAGAATTGATTTGGCAAGATGTTGTTCCGAAAGGGAAGATGTTAAATGAATCGGAGATTTCTTCTTTAAAAGAGAGTATTATCGATTCTGGACTAACAACTTCACAACTAGTTACCACAGCGTGGGCATCTGCATCAACATATAGGGATTCTGATAAAAGAGGAGGAGCTAATGGTAGTCGTATTCGTTTAGAACCACAAAAAAGTTGGGAAGCGAATAATCCAGCTGAATTAGCTAAAGTGTTAGATGTTTATGAAACAATTCAGAAGTCTTTTTCTGGAGATGTGTCTATAGCTGATTTAATTGTTTTAGGTGGTAGTATTGGAGTAGAGATGGCTGCTAAAGAAGCTGGTTTTGAAATAACAGTTCCCTTTACTAGTGGTAGAGGAGACGCAACGCAAGAACAAACAGATATTAGTTCTTTTGATTATTTAGAACCTCAAGCTGATGGTTTTAGAAATTATATTCATAAAGATCAAACATCCTCAGCTGAAGACTTATTAGTAGATAGGGCACAACTACTAACGCTTTCTATTCCAGAAATGACAGTTCTTGTTGGGGGGTTACGAGTATTAGGAGCAAATTATGATGGTTCTCATCACGGTGTTTTTACGGACAATATTGGTGTATTAACGAACGATTTCTTTAAAAACATACTTGATTTTACGTATACATGGAAAGCAACTTCTTCTGATGATACTCTATTCGAAGGTAGTGATCGTAGAACAGGGCAGGTTAAGTTTACAGGAACTAGAGCAGATCTTATTTTTGGTTCTAATACAGAATTAAGAGCCGTTGCAGAAGTTTATGCGTCTGATGATGCTAAAGAAAAATTTGTGCAAGATTTTGTGTCTGCTTGGACAAAAGTGATGGATTTGGATAGGTTTGATATCAAATAGAAATGAAATTGAAAAATTGAATATCCTAAAAAGGTGGTCTTCTTAAAGGTCACCTTTTTTATTTCTAATCAATTTTGGCATGTAGATAAGAAATGTTTTGTACTAATCTTATTTATGGATTGAATTCTGATTTCGTGATCTTGTAATATGATGAATTAACGATTCCTTCACAGCTTCCTTTTTTCCAAAATTTCATACCTATTTTTTCCAATACTCTTATCGAGGCGCTATTTTCATCTGCAGCTCTTCCAATAATCTCATGAAGTTGTAATTCATGAAAACCATAGGTTAATGTCGCTTTGGCCGCTTCTGTAGCATATCCCTTATTCCATTGGTCTTTGTAAAAACGAAACCCCAAATCAATTAGATCTTCTTCATTTTTCTTAAGTCCGCACCATCCGATAAATTGATTCGTGGGTTTTAATAGTACAGCCCATCTTCCATAACCAACGCTACGATATTGTTGTTTTTGATAGTTTTTTAGGAATGTGATTGTATCTTCTACATTTGCAAATGCTTGATCACCAGTAAATTTTAGCACTTCTGGATCCGAATTAAGGTCGAAGAAATCCTGAGCATCATCAAGAATGAATTCTCTTAGTATAAGTCTTCTGGTTTCTGTGATGTGTTTCATTAGGATAAAGATTGGTAATTTATAAATAAATACAAAATGTTCTATAAAGTATAATAAGGTCTGAAATGGTATTTCAATTTTAATGATTTTTAAGGTAATTATTAGTTACTTGGTTGTCTGTCAAATAATCAACAAAAACTAATTCAGAATTGTTAATTACTTTGTAGTTGGGGTATTTTAAAATCGTAAGTGAAATCTTATATTAGCAAGCATTCTACCCAAAATTTTATGAGTCAGGAAACAAAATATACCGAAGATAATATACGATCCCTCGATTGGAAAGAGCATATCCGTATGCGACCAGGGATGTATATAGGGAAACTAGGTGATGGATCTTCAGCAGATGATGGAATCTATATTTTACTAAAAGAAGTACTTGATAATTCTATTGATGAATACGTCATGGGTGCTGGTAAAACCATAGAAATTTCTATACAAGGTGATAAGGTAATTGTTAGGGATTACGGTCGTGGGATTCCTTTGGGAAAAGTAGTTGATGTAGTTTCTAAAATGAATACAGGAGGTAAGTATGATTCAAGAGCATTTAAGAAATCCGTAGGTTTAAATGGAGTTGGTACTAAAGCGGTAAATGCTTTGTCTACATATTTTAGGGTAGAATCTACAAGAGATGGAAAATCTGCTTCTGCAGAATTTGAAAAAGGAAACCTAACGAATCAGGAAAAATTAGAAGAAACCTCTAGAAGAAAAGGAACCAAAGTATCTTTTATACCAGATGCTTCGATTTTCAAGAATTATAAATATCGTACCGAGTACGTAACAAAAATGCTTAAAAATTATGTGTATCTAAATCCTGGATTAACCATAATTTTTAATGGAGAAAAATATTTTTCTGAAAACGGATTAAAAGATTTACTTTCAGATAATATCAATCAAGAGGATCGTTTATATCCAATTATTCATTTACTGGGTGAGGATATAGAGATTGCCATTACACATAGTAAAACTCAGTACAGCGAAGAATATCATTCTTTTGTAAATGGACAGCATACTACACAAGGAGGAACTCATCAGGCTGCATTTAGAGAAGCGGTAGTAAAAACGGTAAGAGAATTTTATGGAAAAAATTACGAAGCAAGTGATATTCGTAAGTCTATCGTTGCCGCGATTAGTTTAAAAGTAATGGAACCGGTTTTTGAAAGTCAGACAAAAACCAAATTAGGTTCCACCGAAATGGGAGGTGATTTTCCAACGGTAAGAACATATATAAATGATTTTGTAAAAACGAAACTGGATAATTTTCTACATAAAAATTCGGATACAGCTGAAGCATTACAACGGAAGATACTGCAGGCAGAACGAGAAAGAAAAGATTTATCTGGTATTCGTAAGTTGGCTAGAGAAAGAGCAAAAAAGGCCAGTTTGCACAATAAAAAATTGAGAGATTGTAGAATTCACCTTACAGATAGTAAAAAAGATAGAAATTTAGAGAGTACTTTGTTTATTACGGAGGGAGATTCTGCAAGTGGATCGATAACAAAATCTAGGGATGTAAATACACAAGCTGTATTTAGTTTACGTGGAAAACCACTAAACAGCTACAACATGTCTAAAAAGATTGTGTATGAAAACGAAGAATTTAATCTACTGCAAGCTGCATTGAATATAGAGGAGTCCCTAGAGGATCTTAGATATAATAACATCGTAATAGCAACCGATGCCGATGTGGATGGAATGCACATACGTTTGTTATTGATTACATTTTTCCTTCAGTTTTTTCCAGAGGTCATTAAAGAAGGACATCTATATATATTACAGACGCCTTTATTTAGAGTACGAAATAAAAAAGAAACTATTTATTGTTACTCAGAACAAGAAAAGAAAGATGCAATTGAGAAATTATCTGGGAAGCCAGAGATTACTCGATTTAAGGGATTGGGAGAAATATCTCCGGATGAATTTGTTCATTTTATTGGAGATGATATTCGTTTAGATCCTGTGATGCTAGATAAAGAAAAGTCTATAGAAGAGTTATTGTCTTTTTATATGGGTAAGAATACACCGAGTAGACAAGAATTTATTATAGAAAATCTGAAAGTAGAATTAGACGCAGTAGAAGATTAATCCAAAAGGAATACAAAAAGTGCCCCGTAAAAAGGTATGGATATAGAAAACGAAAACGAAGAATTGCATAATGAATTAAATCCAGAGGATCATCAGCCTCAGGAAGTGATTACCAAAGTTACTGGAATGTATAAAGACTGGTTTCTGGATTACGCTTCATATGTAATCCTAGAGAGAGCAGTACCAGCAATTGAAGATGGACTGAAGCCAGTACAAAGAAGAATTCTTCATTCTATGAAGGATTTAGACGATGGTCGGTATAATAAAGTAGCAAACATTGTTGGTCATACTATGCAGTATCATCCTCATGGAGACGCAAGTATTGCGGATGCGATGGTACAAATTGGTCAAAGAGACTTGCTAATCGATATGCAGGGTAACTGGGGTAACATTCTTACTGGAGATAGAGCAGCAGCTTCTCGTTATATCGAAGCACGTTTATCTAAATTTGCTTTAGACGTTGTGTATAATCCTAAAGTTACGGAATGGCAATTATCGTATGACGGTCGAAAGAAAGAACCAATAAATCTTCCAGTAAAATTCCCATTACTTTTAGCACAAGGTGCAGAAGGTATTGCGGTAGGATTAAGTACTAAGATTCTTCCTCATAATTTTATTGAATTAATTGAAGCCTCGATAAAGCACTTATTAGGGAAGCGTTTTACTATTTTACCAGATTTTCCTACGGCCGGAATTGCCGATTTTACAAACTATAATGATGGTAATCGTGGTGGTAAGGTTCGGGTACGTGCAAAGATTTCTCAGTTAGATAAAAACACATTGATTATAAGCGAGATACCGTTTACTACTACAACCTCTAGTTTAATTGATTCAATCCTAAAAGCAAACGATAAAGGGAAGATAAAAATTAAAAAAATAGAGGATAATACTGCAGCAGATGTAGAGATTTTGGTACACTTGCCAAGCGGTATTTCGCCAGACAAAACCATTGATGCATTATATGCATTTACCAATTGCGAAACATCAATTTCTCCACTGGGTTGTGTTATCGAAGAAAATAGTAGGCCAAATTTTATAGGAGTTTCTGAAATGCTTAAACGTTCTACGGATCATACGGTAGAATTGTTAAAAAGGGAATTAGAAATTCAATTAAATGAACTACAAGAGCAGTGGCATTTTGCTTCTTTGGAAAGAATCTTTATTGAGAATCGTATTTACCGCGAAATTGAAGAAGAAGAAACCTGGGAAGGTGTAATTCAGGCAATTGATAAAGGGTTGCAACCTCATATTAAACATCTGAAAAGACCTGTTACAGAAGATGATATTGTACGTCTAACCGAAATTCGAATTAAAAGAATTTCAAAGTTTGATATTGATAAAGCTCAACAAAAGATAGAGGCTCTTGAAGAAGATATTGCACAAGTAAAGCATCACTTAGAGCATTTAGTTGAATATGCAGTGTCTTATTTTAAAAGACTGAAAGAAACATATGGTAAAGGTAGAGAGCGCAAAACAGAAATCAGAATTTTTGATGATATAGAAGCTACAAAGGTAGTAATCAGAAATACAAAGCTTTATGTGAACAGGGAAGAAGGTTTTGTAGGTACATCTTTACGAAAAGATGAATATGTAACGGATTGTTCGGATATTGATGATATTATCTGTTTTATGGCAGATGGTAAAATGATGGTGACCAAAGTAGGGTCCAAAACATTTGTGGGGAAAGATATTATCCATGTAGCTGTATTTAAAAAGAAAGACAAAAGAACTATATATAATATGATCTACCAAGATGGTAGAGGTGGAGCTTCTTACGTAAAACGATTTGCGGTTACCAGTGTTACTAGAGATAAAGAATATGATCTAACGCAAGGAAAGAAGAGTTCTAAAATTACTTATTTTACAGCTAATCCTAATGGAGAAGCAGAAGTAATTACCATTTTCTTGCGTCAGGCAGGAAGTATCAAGAAATTAAAATTTGATCTTGATTTTTCTGATTTATTAATAAAAGGAAGAGGTGTAAAAGGTAATATTGTTACTAAATATAACATCAAAAAAATCGAACTGAAGGAACAAGGCGTTTCAACATTAAAACCTCGTAAAATTTGGTTTGATGAAACAGTAAGAAGATTGAATGTTGATGGAAGAGGAGATTTATTAGGAGAATTTAAAGGTGAAGATAGGCTGCTGATTGTTAATCAAAAGGGTGTTGTTAAGACCATAGTTCCGGAAATAACAGTTCATTTTGATTCAGATATGATCGTTTTGGAGAAATGGAAACCTATGAAACCTATTTCTGCAATATACTGGGATGGTGAAAAAGAACGATATTATGTAAAACGATTCATAGTAGAGAATTCGGATAAGGAAGAAAGTTTTATCTCTGACCATCAGAAGTCATTCTTAGAAATTGTCTCCACAGATCATAGGCCAGTGGCAGAAGTTGTTTACAATAAAATTAGAGGCAAGGATCAAAAACCAAATGATGAAATTAGTTTAGAGGATTTTATTGCTGTAAAAGGAATTAAGGCACAAGGAAATCAACTGACTACGGAGAAGGTGAGGCAGATTAATTTATTAGATCCATTACCCTATGAAGAACCAGAAGATGTGCCAGCAGAAGAAATTGAAGTGGTAGAAGAAGAGGCTGTGGATGCTGACATAAAAAATAAGGAAACAGGAAATGGAGTAACACTTGATAATACTGAAGATGATGGCGACGGAGAACAAACTTCTTTGTTTTAAACATCTTAATTTTAAGTGCTTACAGGTTTTGTGTAAACTATTACTTTATATTTTAAAATATGTTAATTATAATATTAATAAATCCCGTGTTTATATGATACGGGATTTTTTGATGTAATAGTTTGGGCTAGATAGATTCCCTTCTTCGGGTTTAAAAAAGGATAACTTTATTTGATTTTAAAGTAAATAAAAGTTTATCTGAAATCAGATAATCTAGGTGTTTTTAATTTTTTAGAGATTAGATATTATAGTAAATTTTATTTCGTTCTTTTCTGCAGTAATATTTTTATTAGCAACAATTACCTTTGAGTAGAGTTTATTTATATACTAGATAGGTCGGATAATGATTTATTTAAACGTAAAACATAAACTTATTGAAAAGTGAAGTTGAGATTATTGAAGCTATTATTGATGGGGACGAAAAAGCCTTAGCTACACTGTATACTCTATATTCAGAAAAAATTTACAATACAGCACTTAGCTACACTAAAATTGAGGAAGATGCAGAAGAAATTACGCAAGATGTTTTTTTAAAAATTTTTAAAAATGTTTTAAAGTTTAAGAGGGAATCTTCATTGAATACATGGATTTATCGTATTACAGTGAATACATCACTTAATTATTTAAAAAAAAAGAATAGATTTAAACTATTCAATAATCGGTTAATTAATTCTCAATCTATTGATTTTCATCACCCAGGCGTTTTATTGGAAAATAAGGAGAAAGCGGCAATACTTTATAAGGTAATTGATTGTCTTTCTAAAAATCAAAAAACAGCTTTTATTTTAAGTTATATTGAAGGACTCCCTCGACAAGAGGTAGCGGATATTATGGAAACTTCTTTAAAAGCGGTGGAATCTTTATTACAGCGTGCGAAAAAGAAAATGAAGTCAGAATTAGAAAAAATTTATCCCGATAGAAGGAAATCGTAAAATTAATTGTCTAAAAAGCAATATGGATGAAGAAAAAGAAAAATGGGTAGAGGCTATCTTTCAAAGTATGAAAGATAGTCGTAGGGCATCGCCAAAACCTGAACTGTTATCAAAAATCAATGAACAAATTCATTTTGAACAAGTTGATTTTGTTCCTTTTACTAAGTTGCGGTATGCTTTAGTAGCCGCTATTTTTGTTCTTTTGGTTAATTCGATAGCACTGGTTTATTATGTTCAAAATCAGCAATTAAACCATAAAGAAAGAACATTTATGAACGTTTATAATGAGTCTTTAATTAACTCGTATCAAATTTATTAATTATGAATAATAAAAGAGTTTACAATTTCGTGATCATAGGTTTGGTAGTACTTAATATTATTCTTCTAGCCTTTCTTTTAATCAAACCACCTCAACCTATTAAGAGATCTGCGCCTAAGAACTTTCGATCTGAAATAGTAAAAACATTACGTTTGAATGATTTGCAAGAATCTCGGTTTCATAATTTAGCTGATGAGCATAAACAAAAAATGGCTGATATAGATAAGGAAAAGGTGAAATTGCTTTATCCTTACTTTGAGAGTCTTTCAGACACCTCATTGGTTATAAACAAGGATAGTATTTTAAATCAATTGCAACAATATGAAAGAAAGAAAATTGAATTAACATATCTTCATTTTAAAGAAATAAAAGAGCTTTTGACAAAGGAGCAATTAGTTGATTTCGATGCTTTTATGAGTAAAGTTGTTAATCGTTTATCAGGGAGTAGAAAATAATATTAAAGTTTTACCGAAGGATTTTGTTTAATTGGTTGTCTAAAGAGAAAAATCAATTAAAATAAATTATTATGACAAAATCTGTTTTTTTTCGGTTCAGAATATTATTTGGGTTAACCATGCTTGTTTTATTTTCTTGTAAAAGTGATGATAATGGATCTAATGTTACAGACCCTGATAGTGGAAGCACTCCTGTTTCTGCATTTGATGAATTTAATCCAGATGCGGTAACTGTCTCATTCGATGGTGATGAGATTACTATAGAATCAAATGGTCTTCCTAATCATACATCTCCATATTGGGAAGAAACAAATCCTTTATATATTGAGCCTGTGATAGCAGTTGCTCTAACTCCTGGTCGTATTGGTGGAGATAGAAGTTATTCATTAACTGTTCCTACTTCACCACAGATTGCTTCAACAAGTACTGCAACTGGGTTAGGGGCTATAGGTATTTCAGTCACTGGTGTCCCTATTTTTAATGATTTAGAAGGGCCAAATAGACCTCTAGAAGAGGTTATTGTTGAAACATTTGATTATGCAGGAGCACATAATGGCCCTTCTGGTTATCATTACCATATAGAGTCATATGATGTACCAGAAAACACGGAGCTTTCGTATGATGATGAAAAGTTAATAGGTATAATGTCCGATGGTTTTTTATTATATGGCAGGAGAGAAATGGATGGAGCTTATCCAAATGATCTCGATGAATCTGGTGGTCATTTGGGAGTAACTCAGCATAGTGGTGATGAAGAGTTTTATCATTATCATATTGTTAATGAATTTTATTTGGGAAATGTTATTGCGCTTTTTGCGGGCGATTTACAAGGAACACCGAATGCTATTTTTTAAATTGTTTACAATGAGTGTTTCATGTTTTGAAATAATGATAAAGCATGCAAGATTAGTTGTATTATCGTTGTGTCTTTTAAATTTAGGGTGTACAGAACAAATAAAAACAAAACAAAATGGGATTGATCTTCTTAAAGAGGAGTTTGTTGAAGTACCAGATACAGCTGTTCATAAAGCATATCTAAACTATAATCATAAAACATCTCAGTGGTTATTAAATGGTGAGTTCTACTCTGGATATATTGTTAGTTTTCATAGTAATGATACGTTAAAAGAAAGAACAGGTGTTTTAAATGGAAAAAAACAAAACAAATCAACCCTATGGTATTCTGATGGACATTTTAAAGAAGTGGCTAATTATCATAACGGAAAACTTCATGGAGAGAAGAAGATATGGTCTGCAGAAACAGATCATATGCTAATATCTCATTTAAATTATTATAGAGGTAAACCTCACGGAGAGCAAAAACAATGGTATACTACAGGAGAACTTTATAAAAAAATGTTTCTGAATATGGGAAAAGAAGATGGTATTCAACAGGCGTTTAGAAAGAATGGTGATTTGTACGCTAATTATGAAGTGAAAAATGGTAGAATATTTGGTCTAAAAAAATCAGTACTCTGTTATGGATTAGAAGATGAAAATGTAAAAAAATAAACCGCTATTAATCAGCGGTTTATTTTTTTTACATTTTCGAAAAAACTCTAGGCGTTCAATGAATGCTAAAGCCTTAAAGAATAATAAGTTTTTTAGCTGCATTATTGTTATTGGTATTTAAAACAACAAAATACATTCCTTTTGGTAAATTTTCTATTTCCGTAATGGTTTCTGTTGCACCATAATTTTTGGATAAAACAATTTTACCAGAGACATTGTAAACTTCAAGTTTTTTTTCTTGATTAGAAATATTAAAATTCACATGAGCAATATCCTTTGCTGGGTTAGGATAAATATCAAAATATGAGTTAGGTTTTTGTAAATCATCAACACCTAAAACGGTATTATCTACTGATACATCTAGTTCTGTAAATTCAAAACTTCCATTACTCTGATATCCTTCTACAACGATAGAGACTTCGTGTAATTTCCCTAGATCCATACCAATAGACTCCCATTGTCTGAAATGCTCTGATATATCAATGCTTCCTTCAGTTCTTCTATCTCTTCGAATGCTAAAATATTGCTGAAAAGTAGTGTTTCCAACTATAGAAGGCTGGTTTACTCTGGTGTTTTCATAAATATCATAAAAACTCCCATTGATTTCAAAAGACCCTTTTAGTTCAGCACCATCTGCCATAGAAGGAATCCAATTTCGCCAATCTTCAATCACATAATACTCGACTAAAGGCTCTACAGTCCATCCATATACTGATAGATATGAGTTTCCTGAAGCAGAAGAAGGATTATAATTACAATTGTAAGTAGCATAAAATTCTCCTATTTCCTGATGTTCTTGAGTTTGGTTATATCCAAGACCTCTTCTTGCTAGATAGTTTAAAATACCACTCCATTCTCCGCTAAAAAGTGCTCCATTTCCTAAAGTCATACAGGCTGTGCCTTGTGAGTTTTGATTCCATAGTTCATATCTAAAACCGTCTTCTTCTCCAGCAATCTGATCTGCTCCCGGTTGTATACAATACGTTTGCGCATTTGTAGTATACATGTTGAAGTGAAAGCATAACAAAACTAGTATTACAGGGATTTTTGCAAATAATGATCCTAAAACATTGTTTTTCATGGTTAAGTTCTTTTCTTTAAAATTTACCTGTTATATATAAATGGGAGGTAGTTTATAGCAGGCAAGTTGTGATTAATAAAGTGCAATGTTATTGAATAACAAGAAAAGACAAAAAATATTGAAAAATGTAACGTGTTTTATTTACTTAAAGTTTAAGTAGAAAGTTTTCGATAATTTTCTGAGTTTTATTCGATTCATGATTTTTTTACGTATTTCGTTAAAATCACGATATGTTGCCCATTAATTTTCCCTTCGATATGTTCTGAATTATCATGTACTAAGGAGATATTTCTTACCGCTGTTCCGCGTTTCGCTGTAAAAGTAGCTCCTTTTACGTTTAAATCTTTAATAAGGACAACATTATCACCAGCTTTTAATAAAGCACCATTTGCATCGAGATGTTTAATTTCGATATTTTCATCATTATGATCTCCAGAAGCTTTCGCCCAATCTAATATTTCGTCATCTAAGTATAACATATCCAAAAGGTCTTGAGGCCATCCTTCTGATTTTAATCTATGAAGTATTCTCCATACCATTACCTGAACTCCTGATACTTGACTCCACATACTGTCGTTTAGACATCTCCAATGATTAGGATCCATAGTAGATGAATCCTCAATTTGTGCAGAACAAACTGAGCATAATAATATGCTAGAATCAAGTCCCACATTTGGAGATTTAGGAACTTCATAAATAGCTAGGTCATCTGATTTTCCGCATAGTTCGCAGATATTTCCACTACGATCCTTTAATTCTTTTAGTTTGGTCATAATTTTTGATGTGCAACAAGTGTAAAATCTTAAGTTACTACTTTAAGGATCCTTTTTTACGTAATTTAAAGTTGATAAACTCTACAAAAAGAGAAAACGCTATCGTAAAGTACAGATATCCTTTAGGAATAACACCAACCTCAGTATCAAAAATCTTTAGATGTGCTAAATGAGCTGCTTCCGCAATAAGCATAAATCCTATTAAAATTAGAAAAGATAACCCTAAAATTTGTACAGAAGGATGTTTGTTTACAAAACGACCAACAGGATTAGCAAATAACATCATAATCAATACCGATACAATTACTGCTATGATCATAATAATTAGGGCATCAATAGGATTATCGCTTAATCCATTGGTCATTCCAACCGCAGTGAGAATAGAATCAAATGAGAAAACGACATTTATTAAAGTGATTTGCAAGATAGCTTTTGATAAAGAACTAGAACTTTTTTCTTGAATTTCTTTTTCTTCTTCTCCTTTTTCATCTACTTTTTCGTGTATTTCATGAACACTTTTGTAGAGTAAAAAAATTCCACCACCAAATAATATTAGGGCTTGACCGCTTATTCCTGCTTTAATCCAAGGAAGATTAATATGCCAAAAGGGAGCTTCCATGGCTACTAATAAGGAGATACCAAAAAGCAATATAATTCTCATAAGCATTGCCAATAACAATCCAATATTAGTAGCTTTTTTCTGTTGCTGTTCTGGTAATTTACTAGAAGCTAAGGAGATAAATATAATATTATCAATTCCTAGGACAATTTCTAGGAAAGTAAGTGTTAGTAGGGCAACCCAAGCATCAGCAGTTGTAAAAATTTCGAGCATTAGTTAACTTTTTTAGCAGTTCCTCTCTGTTTGTTTTTTTTAACACCTACTAAACCATATTCAAAAGTGTAGGTGTCTCCATCTGTAGTTAATATTTTCATATGTATGGCTTTTTCTTCAGCCATATTTTTGGGATGTAATTTTTTTACAATATACTCACAATCATTAATCCAGCGTATGGTGGCCGTATCACTTTTACCAAGAAAATAATCTATTTCTATAGAATCATTGCGAACAAAAGTAGTTTTCGCTAATTCTCCGTTAAGATAGGTTTCGAATTCAAAAGTTCCGGTATGAAAATTTTGACAATCTCGTTCTTGCTGATAACAACCAAGAAATAGAAGAGAAGCAAGGAATAAAAAAAATAATCGAATCATAATGAATTAAAAACGATACTACGCGAAAATAAATCTATTTCGCCAAATTTCACATAGTTCTTCAGAAATATATAAAAGAAGTTAATTGTTGTATACTTTGAAGGTGCCATCCTTATAAAAGAAAACGATTTTTTCTATTTCTTTATGAAGAGAAGAATTGGATTTACTTTGAGTTAAAGAAGGGGTGGTAACTTGATCAGAACTGATATCTTTTTCGTTTGTATCGGATTGAGAGAAAAGATCTTGTTCTGAAACCGATTCATTTATAGGATTAGGAGTAGAGGATGGGACTATCTCATTTTCTGGTTTGACTTTTTCTTCTTTTTCCACCGGATTTTCTGATTTTGGGAAAGTACCTTTTCCATATAGAAGCCAATATAATTCTGCCTCAGGATATGCTTCGGTAATTTTCATTACAAAATCTAAACTCGGTTTGTTTCTTCCAGATAAAATATGCGAAATAGAAGAACGACCTACGCCCATAGCATCAGCAAATCCTGAAGCTGAAACGTGGTAAAATTTCATGATTTCCTGTATTCTTTTTCCAAAAGCAGTAGTGTTTACCATTGTAAACCAGATTAAATAAATTAGTTGGTTACAAAGGTAAACAAATGATTTAAAATAACAGTTTACAATTGTAAATATAGTCGAATTCAATATATTTAATATTAATCCACTACTTTAAATAACTATTTTTTAAGTATTGAAAATAAGTAATTTAAATATTAATTTTAAAAACTTACTTGATTAAAGTGCTTCATGAAATACTTTTCTGTACTTTTCACTATAATACTGTTTAATTATGTAAACAATACAAATATTCACATCGTATACAATTGTAAATTGGGTTAGTTTACATTTGTAACAGTAATGTTAGTTTACATCTGTAAAATTTATATTATTTTCTATGATTCTTCCTTAAACAGTAGTAATTTTAGACCAGATTTATACTTATGAAAATTGAAGAGTTAAAAGATTGGTTTACGAATTATAAACAGTCTGCAATATCAGGACGATATATACATTTAGAACATATTAAACCACTGATAGATACTATATCTCAGAAAGCAGAGATCGAACAGTTAGGAAGTTCTGAAAATGATGAGCCTATTTATCTCATTAAAATAGGTACAGGTTCCAAGAAATTGCTTTTCTGGTCTCAAATGCATGGAAATGAAAGTACCACAACTAAAGCAATATTTGATTTTCTAAAAATGTTGTCCGACGACTTTAATGAGTTATCAAAAGATATTTTAAAGCATTGTACATTATATATCATACCTATTTTGAGTCCAGATGGAGCTAGATTGTATACACGTCTTAATTATAATAAAGTAGACCTAAATAGAGATGCTCAAAATAAGACCCAAAAGGAGAGTGTAGTGTTAAGAAAACTCATAGATAGTATTCAACCTGATTATGCATTTAATCTCCACGGACAGCGTACTATATTTAGTGCAGGAGAAACTAAGAATCCTGCAACAGTTTCTTTTTTATCTCCTGCGGGAGATGAAAAACGTACCATCACTACTTGTCGTAAGATTGCTATGGAAATTATAGCAGAAATGAATACTGTATTACAACAGTTTATTCCTAATCGTATTGGTAGATATGATGATGGTTTTAATATAAATTGTGTTGGCGATACATTGTCAACGCTTAATGTACCTACAATTTTGTTTGAAGCTGGGCATTTCGATAATGATTATGATAGAGAAAGAACTAGAGAGTATATTTTCTACGCCTTAGTGACATCAGTTTCTTATATCGCTAAGAACGAAATTAAAGGAGATCATTATAAAACATATTTTGACATACCTGAAAATGGTAAGCTTTTCTACGATATTATTGTTAGAGATGCTATGTTAAATGGAAAAAATGTAGACATTGCTATTCAATATACTGAGGAATTGTCAGAAAATAGTGTCAAATTCATTCCAAAAATTGTTAAAATTGAAGATTTACAAAATTTTTATGGTCATAGAGAAATAAACGCTGATAAAAGGACAATACAGAACGAAAACGTTACAGTAGAGGTAGTTCCAGAAAACGAGTTGTTAAAATTCCGTTTAAATGATGAATTATTCTCAACAGAATTAACAAAAAGTTGAAAAAAAATATGTGAAAACATTATTTTTCTGTTATTTTTGCAATGTAATTAATCGGGAAAATTTATTAGAATTACTATGGCAAAATTTAAATTAGACGAAGTAGATCATCAAATATTAGATATGTTGATTGAAAATACTCGTACACCGTTTACAGATATTGCAAAGAAATTACTTATTTCTGCAGGTACTGTTCATGTACGTGTAAAGAAAATGGAAGAGGCTGGGATTATCGAAGGTTCTTCCTTAACATTAGATTACAAAAAATTAGGGTATTCGTTTATCGCGTATGTGGGAATATATCTTCAAAATACATCTCAGACCAAATTCGTTTTACAACGAATCAGAGAAATTCCTTTCGTTACCGTTGCTCATATCACAACAGGGAAATTTAATATTTTCTGTAAAGTAAGAGCTAAGGATACTAATCACGCAAAAGACATTATTTTCCAATTGGATGATATCGATGGTGTATATCGTACAGAAACTATGATATCGTTAGAAGAAAGTATCAATGATAAGAAACGTTTAATGCATTCAATTTTCCAAGATTTGTAAAGGGCTATTGTATGCAAACATATAAACCCTTTAGGAAATAATCTTAGAGGGTTTTTTCTTGTATTTTATTTTATTAATCAACCATATTCGTAACCACAATTATGGCAAGACAACCAAAAATAGATCGTTTTAACCACAACGTTCTAACTAAATACCAGATATACAACAGTATATTTATTACATTACCTTTTGATGAAATTACTAATACAGGTGTTTTATTACCTCTTTTTAAAGAAGTATGCGAAAAAGGTTATGATCAAAAGAAAACTCCAACAGAAATTGTAGAAAGTTTTTTCAAATCGTATAGAGATAACCCTACAGATAAAGAAAAACACGATTTATTATTTCGATTTATTCAATATATCGAAAGACAAGTAGTATTGTTTGATGCTATAGAAGATGCTGCTTTTCCTGTAGTAAATAATATGGATGGTCGTGGTACGCTAAGAAGTATCAAAGAAGAAGCACAAGCCAAAGGACAATTAGAAGAGTTAAAAGAATACTTAAGACGATTTAAGATACGTCCAACATTAACTGCGCATCCTACTCAGTTTTATCCGGGTACTGTTTTAGGGATTATCCATGATCTCGATACAGCGATCAGAGAGAATGATTCTCAGAAAATAAAGCGATTATTAGCGCAATTAGGAAAAACTGCATTCTTTAAAAAAGAAAAACCAACTCCGTATGATGAAGCGGTAAGCTTGATATGGTATTTAGAGAATGTATTTTATCATTCGGTAGGAACGATATATAATTATATTCAACAAAATATTTTTCAGGGAGAAGATCTTGAGAATGATTTGATAAACCTTGGTTTTTGGCCAGGAGGTGATAGAGATGGAAATCCTTTTGTAACTACAGAAACTACGCTTAAAGTAGCAAAAAGACTTCGTAAAACTGTTCTTATTAATTACTATCGCGATATGCGTAAGCTAAAACGTAGAATAACTTTTGGAAATCTTCAGGATAAATTAGGAGTATTAGAATCTGCGTTATATGATAATTTTTACTATGCTAAAACTGCCGAACCTCTTGCCATAGAAACGCTGATGAATGGATTATTAGAAGTAAGAGAAGAGCTGATAAGTAAACATCAATCTTTGTTTTTAGAAGAATTACAAGATCTTATTAATAAAGTAAAGATATTCGGATTTCATTTTGGAACTTTGGACATAAGACAAGATTCTCGAGTGCACCATGGAGTGTTGATGGAAATTGTTAAAAAAACCAATGAGTTAGGATTAGGGTTCTTTCCAGATGATTATGCTTCTTTATCAGAGGAGGAGCAAATCCAAGTATTGTCTACCATTTCGGGTAATTTAGATCCATCAGTTTTAGATGACGATATGGCAAGAGCTACAATCGAATCTATTTATGCGATCAAAACCATACAAAAAAATAATGGAGAGCGTGGGTCAAACCGATATATCATTAGTAATAACGGAAGTGTACTGAATGTTATGGAAGCTTTTGCTATGATACGTCTATGTGATTGGAAACAACCAACGGTAGATGTAATTCCACTATTTGAAACAGTTCCTGATCTTAAAGTTTCTCACCATGTAATGGAAACTTTATATACCAATCCAGAGTATATGGAACATCTTAAGCGTCGCGGAATGAAGCAGACTATTATGCTTGGTTTCTCAGACGGAACCAAAGATGGTGGATATTTGATGGCGAATTGGGGGATTTTTAAAGCAAAAGAAGCATTAACAGAGATTTCCAGAAAGTATAATGTGAAAGTTATATTCTTTGATGGTAGAGGAGGACCACCAGCAAGAGGAGGTGGTAATACAAATCAGTTCTATGCATCTCTGGGTCCTACAATTGAAGATGAGCAGATACAAATTACGGTTCAGGGACAAACCATTAGTTCTAATTTTGGAACATTAGATTCCTGTCAATATAATTTAGAACAATTACTTGGCGCTGGAGTAGAAAATGAGCTAACCGCAAATGAAGCTAATCTTTTCTCTAAGGAGAATAAAGAGACGATGCAGAATTTAGCAGACATTAGTTATCAGACGTATGTAGATTTCAAAAGTCATCCTAAGTTTTTACCATATCTAGAGCATATGAGTACGCTTAAATACTACGGTAAAGCAAATATAGGTAGTCGTCCTTCTAAAAGAAGTAAGAGTACAAGTTTAGATTTTGGAGACTTAAGAGCGATTCCATTTGTAGGTAGTTGGAGCCAGCTGAAGCAAAATGTGCCTGGTTTTTATGGAGTAGGTACCGCTTTAAAAGTATACGAAGATAAAGGTGAATTCGATAAAATTATAAATCTTTATAAAGGATCTGCATTTTTCCGAGCTTTAGTCGGTAATAGTATGATGAGTTTGACAAAATCATTCTTTCAATTAACAGCATATATGAAAGATGATAAAGAGTATGGTGCTTTTTGGAATATCATACATGATGAATACGAACTTACGAAACGTCTATTGCTTAAGTTAACTGGATATTCGGAATTAATGGAAAATGAGCCAGCTGGAAAAGCTTCTATAGAAATAAGAGAAAATATCGTATTACCATTGCTTACTATTCAGCAATATGCGCTTAAGAAGATTCAGGATATTAATAGATCCGGAGAAGAGGATGAAAATTTAGAGGTGTACGAAAAGATGGTAACCCGTTCTTTGTTCGGGAATATCAATGCAAGTCGAAATTCGGCTTAAAACACTTTTAAATAAAAATAAGACTGCAATACCAATAGTGTTGCAGTTTTTTTTTTATGTTATGTTTTTGTTTGGTTTTGGTAAAATTTAATATTCTGAAGCAACTATCTGAAAAAAGCAGTATCTATAGTATATAATTTAAAAACCATAGTCATGAAACTGAGAAGTATTACTTTCTTATTACTTATTTTTTGCTTTTTTAATAGTTGCGATTCAAATGATTGTGAAGCAGTCGTTTGTGTCCCTGACTCCACTTTTAATTTTGAGTTGTTAGATGCCGAAAACAATAATATACTAGATAGCGGTGTAATAACGATTTCGGATATTAGTATAATCGACCTCGCTAATCAGAGCTCTATTGATTTTTTTAGAAATGATGTTGATAATAGCAGTATTATTACAGTCAGCTCACAAAGTATCTCTTCAGGAAGAAAAACACTTTCCGTTACTATTTCTAATGATCAGCTTTTCCAACTAAGTGTAGAGACTGTTGTAACCAAAGGAGAGTGTTGTAGTGTAGTCCAATTCTCAGATTTTGAAATTCAAGAAGCTGATTTTGAATTTGATGATGCCACAGGCGTATATACTTTTATTTGGCAATAGTAAATAGGATGAAGATTTGCTTTATGTGAATGGATCCTAATTGAGTTTTTTCTTAAAATCGGTACTTTTCAAAATGATTCTTTAATTTTAGAAGCAAAATACTAATCAATATTTCATAAATAGGTTTATGGAATAAGTTATTTACGTAAAGAAATGATTCTATTAAGAAAGAAAGAAATTGTCCTTGTATTGTTTTTAATTTTTTCAATTCATCTATTTTCACAAGATATAGTAGGAGATTGGAAAGGTACTGTTGATATAAGAGGTAGTAAGTTAGATATTGCTTTTCATATAGAAAAAGTAGATACAATTTATACCGCTACTTTGGATATACCAGCACAAGGTTTAAATGGAGCTAAAGCAAGCAATACAAAAGTTGATAATACTTCTGTGATCATTACCTTTTCTGATCTAAAGCTAGCGTATGAAGGTGTTTTAAATGATGATGGTGAAATAATAGGGAATATGAAACAAGGAGGTTTTCCGATTCCTTTAAACCTCAAAAAGGGTACCGTTATTTTAAACCGACCGCAAGAGCCAAAACCACCTTTTAATTATTATTCCGAAGAAATAACCTTTGTGAGTAATGCAGATAATGTAAGCTTAAAAGGAACTTTAACTTTACCAGAAAAAAATGGACAATTTCCTTTGGTGATTATTGTAAGTGGTAGTGGACCACAAAATAGGGATGGAGATATGTTTGGGCATAAACCTTATTTAGTATTGGCAGATCATTTGACAAAAAATGGTATAGCAGTTTTTCGTTTCGATGAACGTGGAGTTGGCGAATCTGGTGGAGATTTCGGTAAAGTAACCATAGAACTTTCTTCACTAGATGTAAAATCAGCTATTGATTTCTTAAAAGAAAGAAAAGAGATCAATAATGCTAAAATAGGTTTGATTGGTCATAGTATTGGAGGTATTGTTACTCCCAAAGTAGCTTCGGAAAATAAAAAAATCAGCTTTTTAGTATTATTAGCTGCTCCTGGTGTTCCAGGTGATCAATTAATGCTTTCTCAAAAAGCTGCTTTTGAAAAGGATATGGGATTGAATGAACTGCAAATCCAGCAAGGACAAAAAATAGTAAAAGAAGCTTATGATATAATTAAGGAAGCTAAGCTGGATAATCAATCACTAAAAGACAGTATTCATTCTTTCTATAAAAACAAGTATGGTAATCTATTTCCCGAAAATCAACGAAAGGCATTAGTAAATCAGATTACTTCTTATGAGGTAGCAAGTTTTATCAGATCCAGACCTTCGGAGTATTTAGAAAAAATAAAAATTCCTGTTTTAGCGTTAAATGGAGATAAAGATTTGCAAGTGCTTTCAAAAGAAAACCTTACTGCTATTAAAACTGCTCTGGATAAAGCAGGTAATAAAAATGTTGAAATAAAGGAGCTTAAAAGTCTGAATCATTTATTCCAAGAAGCTACTCGAGGTTCTCTAGGCGAGTATTCTGAAATAGAGCAAACATTTTCACCTATTGCCTTGGATGTATTAACAGCGTGGATTAAAGAACAGGTGAAATAAGATATACATATTCCGAATATGTAGTTTATTTAATTTTTCAAGAGGCCATCGGTAATGTAATATAAAAGGTACTTCCCTCACCAGGCTTGCTTTCCACAGCAATATTACCTTTGTTTAGATCTATAAGTTCTTTGCAGATTCTTAAACCCAGACCAGTTCCAGTTTCCTGTTGTGTGCCATTTGTTGTAAATGTATCTTCAGCGAATAATTTATGTACATTCTCTGCTTTTATCCCTATGCCAGTATCTTTAAAACCAATTTGGTAGTAATCTCCTTTTGCTCTCGAAAATAAGGTTATAGAATCTCCTGGGTTACAAAATTTGATCGCATTTGCCATTAGATTTTGAGATACTATTGAGAACATATCTTTATCAGCGTACACTCTAGTTGGAGGTAACTCATTAATAAGTTTGATTCTTTTTTGGGCAGCTTTGGGATCAAAGAAGGCGAATTTATTATTAATTACTTCAGAAATATCGAAAGCAGTGGGGTTTGCATATAGTTCCTTCATTTGAGATTTTGACCAATTCAACAAGTTTGTTAACATTATTGATGTTTGATGTGTTCTATTAGCTAATAATGGAATAATTTCACCTAATTCATTCGAAGATAAATTGTTGTTTTTCATTAAATTAAGACTTCCGTTAAGTCCATGTATTTCGTTTTTTAGGTCGTGTGAAATGATAGAAAACAGTTTATTTTTTACTTGATTAGAATCATTCAATTTCTTGATCAATCTTTTTCTTTCTTTTCTTGTTTTAATTATATGAGCCAGAAATATTGATAAGAATATAAGAACTCCAATAGCGATATAATTAAATACTCTTGATCTAAATAATTTTTCCTTTGTTTTTTGTTCTCTTTTTTCTTGTTCATCAATAAGTTTAAGCTGTTCCATTTCTGCTTTAAATCGATTTTCAGCTTGTGTTACTTTTTGTGTACTTTGTTCGAGAGTATTTTTATCAGACAGTTTTTGATATTTTTGTTGCCATTGTAAGGCGTTGGCGTATTGCCCTCTGGCAGAATCTAATTTTACGCTATATTTATAATTTGTAAGAAGTAATGAGGGGATATTCGTTTTTGCAAGTTCATCTCTTGACATAGAAAGCATCTTTTCCGCCTCTCTAAAATCTTTGTTTTGAATAGCGATGTATCCTAATTGCTGTTTAGAGTTGATTACTGCTCTATTACATTTAGACTCTATTCCTGCTATCATTGACGAATCGTAATATTTTTTGGTTAACGCTTGTTGGTTTTTATGCAATGCTATTTTGGCCAAAATTTCATAGGAAAAAGAGGCACTTCGGATATTATCATTTTTTTTACAAGTGGATAAAGCTTCAACCACATAATTGGTAGCGCTATCGATCATTTTTTCGTTAAAATGTAGTAAAGCCATATTGTTTAGACTTGTACCTAACTTTTTCAATTTATGTTTCTTTTTAATACTTATAGACTGGGTATAATAGCTTTTTGCAGATTCAAATTTACCTAACATTGCATATGCATTTCCTATATTATTTAAGGTTCGAGACAAACCAATACTATCTTTTAATTGGAAATTGTATTTATTAGCTTCAAGTAAGTAAGAAATACTTTTTTCCAGATTACCACGTTCTTGTTCAACGCTAGATTTGTTATTGTTTACCAAAGCCAAACCTTCTAATAAATTGATTTTTTTAAAATATTCTTCTGCTTTATTATAGTTTGAAGAAGCTTTAATAAGTTCATCTTTGCGATTGTACATATTACCAATCTGGTTGTAACTAGTAGCTATACCTTTATCATATTCAAGTTTTTCTGATAGTTTCAATAACTTATCCGCATACAATAAACCTAAGTCGAATTCCTTTTTCCAAAATAGATGTTCTACTTGTCTAGAACCATAGTCGATAGTACTGGAATCTGACAAGGTCGTAATTCGAGTAATTATACTATCAAGCTCTTTTTGTTGAGAAAAAATAGGCTTAGATATGAATAGTATTAAAATAAAAAGATGGGGCAGGTTTTTCATTCTAAAGGTGTTTTGATAAATATTTAGTTAGAGTTTTTATTATTACTTTAAGCCCCAAAAAAATAATTATATAGATAAAACACTATTTATATCTGCAAAATACACAATTATTATATAAGATAACAATTTAATAAGAAAATACTTACAAATATATAATTGTTATATAAAGCAGAATTATTTGAGCTATTTCAATGAATACTAAAATTAACCTCCTATTTTAGGAACAGATTAAAATTTGTAGCGCATCGAAGTATTAAAAGATGATAAATAACTGTTAATTTAAAGACAGATGAGAACTGAATTAGTATTTTTCCTCAATTATTTTTAAAACATATTTATGCAATCGTTATTATCCAAAGAAGAATACAATCCTTATTACGGAATTTTTATAGACAAAGCGTTAAAGGAAGATATAGTAGAAGGTTTACAAGAGGGAATAGCTCAGTTTGTTGATTTTGTAAAAGTAATTCCAGAAGAAAAAATGAAGTATGCATATGATCATGGCAAATGGACAATCGCGGAGGTATTACAACATATTATTGATACTGAACGAATATTTTCTTACCGAGCACTAAGATTTGCTAGAAAAGATAACAGTCCTTTAATTGGGTTTGATCAAGATGACTACGTTCCTAATTCGAATGCAAATAATATAGGGAAACAAGAATTTATTGAAGATTTTAAGGCGGTAAGAAATAGTTCTATCTCATTATATAAAGGTTTTACATCAGAAATGTTAGCATGGATAGGTGAGGCTAGTGGTAGTCCCATGAGTGCCAGAGCAGCTGGTTATATTCTTTCTGGACATCAAACACATCATCTAGAGGTTATTAAAGAAAGATATCTCTAAAATGACAAAAGAAGAAGTCGCTAAGGAATATTTGTCTTTTTTAGAAAAAGGAAAAATCGACAAGGTAATACAGCTTTTTACGAAAGATGGGATTGTAGTATCTCCTGTATACGGAACAATGGTAGCCAAAGAGTTTTATTATGCATTAGCAGCAGATACAAAAGCTTCCAAACTCAATTTTGATGGACTTTTTATAGAAGAAAACTCTAATAGGATTTCTATACTATTCGATTATCACTGGACTCTTAAATCAGATGAAATTATAAAGTTTAAAGTGGTGGATGTTATAGAGCTAACCTCTGACAATAAAATAGAGAAGCTAACCATAATATATGATACTGTGAATGTTAGGAATGCTTTGTAATATAACTAAGATTTCTTATGTTTGGATGCTTCCTTTTACTTTAACTTTATGTAATATCGGTTAGAGTTTCCACGTCTAATTCATGACCTCCTCCATGAGTCCTGAACTCTATTTGAGGAAGAATATTTTTAACACGTATTTTTTCTGCATTTACTTTTTCTATTTCAAAATACGGATCGTTTTCTCCTAATATATGGGTGACTTTTGTTGTATCTGATAGAAAAGAGAAATGTTCTTTTTGTAATTCTTTAGGAAAACCTCCAGAAATCATTACAAAACCGGCAGGTTGTATTTGTTTACTTGCTATCCATCTACTCGCGATGCTAACTCCTTGCGAATATCCAAGAACAACAAATTTGGCATGTGAAGGAATTTTTTCCATTGCTACCACCGCATCGACGTAATTGAGAACATTTTTAGTCTCTGTTTTAGTATTTTCTTTAGTTAACCAACTAGCTCCGACTCTTTTATAATCATTGTTCTTATAATATTTTGAAGGAGCTTGTGGAGCGATAATATAGTTTTCTTCTGGATCTAAACTTTGAAATAAACGAATAAAATACCTACTCAGATATCCAATACCATGAAATACTAACCAAACGGTCTTCGTTTTTTCGGTAAGTTCGTTTAGGGTGTCGTAGGTGTTTGTAGATTGATATACAACCTCTTTCTGCATAGCTTTAATAGTATTTTAGAGTTCAAACCATTGATCAATTATGGGCCACAAGATATCCTGATTTTTCTTTCTAAAAAAATCAAAATGCCCTATTGTTTTTAATTTGTAATCTGATGGCACTAAATGTTTTCTGCTTGTTTGTGCGTTATGATATACACGGTCTCCAAGAATATCAACAGACTTTTTAGGAGCAAAAAGATCATCGTCTATACTAATAAGTAACATGGACTCTTTAATTTCTTGATAAAAAGTTTCCGAATTTCCTTTTGTAAAATGCAACATAGAATCTGGGTGTAATAAAAAAGTAGCCCAATCTTTTGCCGCTTTAGTGGTTAAAGGTCTTCCTAATCCGAACCATTTGGATGGATAGTATCCTAAAATTGATGTAGTAATGGGTATGAAGAATTTGAAGTTTAGATAGATCAAAAAACGCATTCTTGGTGTGAAATGTTTATAGAAACCAAACTGAGAACCAATGGTTAGATATTTATCATAATATTGGAAAGCATCACTGAAACCAACACTGTTTCCTCCATAACTATGACCTATCATATATTGAGCGTTATCAGGAAATTTTTCTTTTACATGTTTAGAAACTGATTTAAAATCCATAGCCCAAGAAAAGAAACCATGACTTTTTAAAGCTCTGATGCTTTTAGAATTAGAAGAGCCAATACTGCGATAATCAAATGTAAATACATTACAACCTTTTTCTGCTAAATATTCGGCCATATGAAAGTAAAATTTTTGAGGAACTGCAACAGCAGGCGCGAATACAATTGATACACTATTAGCGGAGGAAGGAATAAATTCGTGTACTGAAATAGGGTAGTCGTCTGTAGAGGGTATGGTAAATGATTTCATTAGTTAGTTTTTAAAATTATTTTTTCCATTCTGGATACTGCATTGTTAATGTATTTATGATCATTGTAAATTCTCATCAACAGGATTCCTCCTTCTAAATCTTGTACAATTTGCTCAGCTAATTCTAAAGATTCTTCTTTGGAATAATTGGGTGCTAGTAAAATCTGTAGTCCAGAGATAAAGTCAGCAAAAAAGTGTTGTATTTCATCTTTGTAAATAGGGTTTAGATGAGCTGTTTCTAGGGCTGTATTAGCCATGATACAACCACTATTCGCATTTTTAAACATTTTATCAATGAGCTTTCTAACTTGTTCTAGTTTTTCTGAAATATTTAAATCTTTGTTAGCTATTATCTTAGATAAGTTGTATTTGAAATAACTGTGTACAGTGGCAAGTACTTCTTTTATGAGCTGCTCTTTATTACTGAAATAGTAGTAAAAATGTGATTTTTGAATATCACATGCCTTAGCTAATTCGCTCATGCTACTTTTAGCAATACCACGTTCTCTTAGTATAGGAATTACTCTTTGTAAGACCTCTTCTTTAGATGTTTTCGTTTTAGGCATTTTATTGAACGTTCGTTAAAATAATAATTAAATATAGTTAGAATATTTTAACCTCAATGTTTATTTTTACCTAAAATTTTATTTATGAAATTATCAGAGGAAGAAATATTAGCAAAATGCGCGGTAATGTGCAAGAACACACTAATGGAAACATTAGATATTTCTTTTTGTGAAGTTGGAGATGATTATTTGGTTGCGAAAATGCCTGTCACACCAAAGGTGCATCAACCAGATGGAGTTTTACATGGAGGTGCAATGGTCGCACTTGCTGAAAGTGTTGGTAGTGCTGCATCTCATATTTTTTTAGATACAGATAAGTTTTATATCAGAGGATTAGAAATTTCTGCCAATCACGTAAAAAGTATGAAAGAAGGATATGTTTATGCAAAGGCTGAAATTGTACACAAAGGGAGAACTACCCAGCTTTGGGATATAAAATTACGAAATGAGGAAGAGAAGTTAATTTCTATAGTAAAACTAACAACTATTGCTTTAACGAAATCATAAATTATATGGATATTTCAGAGCTATACCTGAAAATCCAATCACAATTGGATCAGCAATTACCTTTAGTGGTCTATAAAAAACCAGGTACGAATGAGGTGAATTGTTTTCTACAAAATGATGACTATTTACATGAGGTAAGTTCATATGATAGTTCTGGTTTTGTTTTTGCGCCTTTTAGCAATTCTGAAAAGACAGTAATTATTCCGGATACAGAGAATTCTTTTTTTACATCAATTATTCCTATTACTCCTAAAAACTTAAAGTATATTTCGAAGAACATTTCTAATGTTTCTGTAGAAGGTGAAGAAAGACAAGCTCATATATCACTAGTGAATAGTGGAATAAAAGCAATTGAAAATAATTCTTTTAGAAAAGTTGTGCTTTCTAGAAAAGAAGAAGTTCCTTTTTCGCAATCTAATGCGTTAGAGGTTTTTCAACGCCTGATTGATTTATACGCTAATGCCTTCGTATATTTTTGGTATCATCCTAAGATTGGAATGTGGTTAGGAGCGACTCCAGAAACTTTGTTGCACATCGATGGTGATAATTTTTCGACCATGTCATTAGCAGGAACGCAACCTTATAAAGGATCCATGGAAGTCTCTTGGGGAGCAAAAGAAATCGAAGAGCAGGCTATGGTAACGGAGTTTGTAATGAAAGAACTTACTAAAAATGTAAATGCTATCCGTAGATCCGAATCTTATACGCATAAAGCAGGAACCCTTCTTCATCTTAAAACCGACATTACTGGAACGCTTAAAAGCAGTCCACAGAACATAAAAAATATTATCGAAGTTTTACACCCAACTCCTGCAGTATGTGGTTTACCAAAAGAAGAAGCTCGATCTTTTATTCTACACAATGAAGGATATGATAGAAAATATTACACTGGTTTTTTAGGAGAATTACATCGCTATGACAATGGCGCATCTTCATCAAGTCTATTTGTAAACTTGAGATGTATGGAGATTTGTAAGGATCAAGCATTATTGTATGTTGGAGGAGGTATTACCAAAGATTCTATTCCAGAAAAAGAATGGGAAGAAACTGTAAAGAAGACCGAAACTATGAAAAGAGTTCTGTGATTCAATAACCTTACGAATGGAGATTGATCTTTTTTTACTTTATTTTTTGTTATGAATTAGTCGTAAATATTTACAAACTAATTAATCTCTTTTTCCAAATGCCATATTTTGGAAACAATTTGCCAACCTTTTTCTCCATTAACAAAAGCAAGGTGATCAACAAACACATTCCTATGTGCTCTAATTCTAATTTTCACAGTCGTACAATGAGAAGACAACCAGTCAATCATTAAAATTTCTGCTTCAGGTTTTTGTCCAGCATCTGCAGGAGATAATCGACTTTCTACATCTTTACTGAAGCTGTCTATGGATTCAATAAAAATCTTTCCTTGGTCTACGTCGAATAAACTAGAACTTTTATGAAATACTTGGTTTAGTAGTTTGATATCACAATAATACAATGCATCGAAGTACATTTGTATAGCATCTAGTAATGCTGTAGTGGAATTAGTTTTTTGCTTTTGCATAATCTCTAAGGTTTAATTTTTGTCAAAATTAGTATGATTGTCTTATCGTACTAGATTATAAGATTGAGACATTTTTATTCTTAGCTGAATTATTTTCAACTAGTCCATAAGCAATGAATAGTTAAATTTGTTCTGTATGGAAATCAAGTATTTTAGATTAATAAAAACAATTGTAGAAGAAGGGAGTATCGCTAGTTCTTCTGAAAAACTGTTTTTAACACAATCTGCTTTAAGTCATCAATTGAGAGAACTCGAATCAAGGTTGGGATTTAAGGTTTTTCTGAGAACTAGAAATAAATGGAAATTAACAGATGAGGGTTATGAGCTCTATAATTTGGGAAACACAATTATGGATAGTATTGAAAAAGGTTTTGAAAATATTAAACAGTTACAGGCTGGTTCAACTGGTACTATAAAGGTAAGTACTGAATGTTATAGTTTTTATCAAGGTCTTCCGAATTTTATTCAGAAAATGGCCTTGTTGTATCCAAAAATACATGTTGATTTGATTCTTGAAGCAACACATCAGCCTATTTCTAAAATGTTGTCAAATGAAATAGATATTGCCATTGTTACTTCCAAACCACAAAATGAAACCTTGTCAAGCATTGAGGTTTATGAAGATGAGATTTTTGTAATTATGCATAAAGAAAGTCAATATGAATCTGTTGATTTTGTAGATGCTGATTTTTTTTCTAATACACATTTAATAATTCATTCTTTTCCATTGGAAACAGTTTCTGTATATGAAAACTATTTAAAACCAAATGGAATTCATCCATTAAAAATATCCGCTATACCCTTAACCGAAGTTGCTTTAGAAATGATCGCTGCCAATATGGGGATTATGTGTATGCCAAAATGGGCACTAAAATCTTTTATATTATCAGAAGATTTGATTTTTAAAAGGATTGGTGAAAATGGTTTAAAAAGAACACATCATTTAGTTTTTCGTAAATCTGATGTGTCACAAAAGTATATCCATGATTTTATTTCGAATTTTGAAGATCATTTTTCAAAGATTTGACTTGCTATCTTCTTCGTGAAAAGGTTTATTTAAAGCTGACATACCTGTATATAATTGAAGATGTTTGTCGTTAAAGTATTTAAGTATTTTCAGTGGGTTCTTAAATAGCAAAACTTTAAAAAGTAGATTAAAATACATTAAAAAGATTGGCTTTACTTATCCCTATATCGTAATTTAGCAATTCGAATGAAGAAACGTTTATATTCCAAAATTCCTTTATCGCAAACTATCGTTGCCTTATGTGAGGCAAAAGGAATTCATCATGTTGTTATATCTCCAGGATCTAGAAATGCACCCTTAACAATTGGTTTTACAGAAAATCCAGAAATGCAATGTTATAGCATTGTAGATGAAAGGTGTGCTGCTTTCTTTGCCTTGGGTATCGCGCAGCAAATTAGAAAACCAGTAGCGTTGGTATGTACTTCGGGTAGTGCTCTGCTAAATTATTATCCAGCTATTTCAGAAGCTTTTTATAGTGATATCCCCTTAGTAATCTTAAGTGCTGATCGTCCTGTCGAAAGAATAGATATCGGAGATGGTCAGACCATACGCCAGAAAAATGTTTTTGATAATCATATTTTGTATTCTGCAAATCTATATTCTGAAATCGTACCAGAAACCGCAATAGAAGATATTAAAGTAAAGCAGAAACAACACGAAGCGCAAAAGCATAATGAACGAGAAATCAATTTAGCATTAAATGTTGCTATTCAAGAAAACGGACCAGTGCACATTAATGTTCCTTTTTACGAACCTTTATATGATACGCTAGAGAAGCCTACAGTTTTTCCAAAAAATATTCCTGTTGAGTTTACAGAACATCGCATATCAAAAACATTATATGCTAATATGTTGGATGAATGGAATGGGGCTAATCGAAAGTTGATTTTAATTGGAGTTAATTATCCGAACGTTATTGATCAGAAATGGATTGATCTTTTGGCCAAAGATCCTTCGGTGTTAGTACTTACTGAAACTACTTCTAATATTCATCATGATTCTCATATCAATTGTATTGATCAGTTGATTACCTCTTTAGATGAAAATGATTTTATGAAGCTACAGCCAGATGTTTTACTAACATTTGGAGGTATGGTTGTATCTAAAAGAATCAAAGCTTTCTTAAGAAAGTATCAGCCCAAAGTACATTGGCATTTAGATGAGAAAAAGGCATATGACACTTATTTTTGTCTTACTGAGCATATAAAAATGAATCCAAATAAGTTTTTGTTGGATTTTTTACCGAAAACAACGGTGACTGTTAATGATTATAAATCCTATTGGATTTCAGTTAGAGAGAGGAGACGCGTAAAGCATAAAGAATTTGTTCAGAAAGTATATTTTACAGATTTAAAAGCATTTGAAGTAATATTTGACGCAATTCCGGATCATCAAATGATTCAACTAAGTAATAGTTCTACAGTAAGGTATGCTCAGTTATTCTCCTTAAATCCATCTTTGAAGGTGTTTTGTAATCGCGGTACCAGCGGTATCGATGGTAGTACTTCTACGGCAATTGGAGCGGCTGTGGTATCAAATGCACCTACAACCTTACTAACAGGTGATTTGAGCTTTTTTTATGATAGTAATGGATTATGGAATAATTATATGCCTTCAAACTTTAAGATCATTCTTATTAATAATGGAGGAGGAGGTATCTTTAGAATTTTACCTGGTAAATCTGAGAGCGATAACTTTAGTACATATTTTGAAACAAAACATGATTTAACTGCAGAGCAGTTATGTACTATGTTCCAAATAGATTATCATAAAGCGGATGAATTAGATACTTTATTAGAAAAACTTCAAGAACTTTATAAAAATAATGAATCGCCACAACTCTTAGAGGTTTTTACACCTCGAAAAGTAAATGATAGTGTTTTAATCGATTATTTTAAGCATTTTATCTAAAAAATCGTTTTTATTATAATTTATAAATGAATTATTCATTTATAAATAGATTATATTTGAGATAACATAATAAATTAACTAAAACCTAAAACATTATCATTTTATGAGCAAGAGAGACGATTTAATTGCTAAGTACGCAGCTGACCTTAAAGATAAAATTGGACAAGAGCCAGATATGGATCTTTTAACGAAAGTAACTATTGGTTGCGGTCCTTCTATTTATAATGCAGACGCTTCTACAGTTTCTGGTAGTGATCAGAGTGAGTTAGACACTGTAAAAAACAATTTCCTTATTAAAAAATTAGGTCTTTCTGATGGAGATAAGTTAGATGAAGCGATTGCTTCTGTAATGGAAGCTTACGGAAAGTCTAATAGAAACAAGTACAGAGCTGTTGTGTACTATCTTTTAACAAAGCATTTCGGAAAAGAAGCTATCTACAACTAGTAGATCAGTAGAAAAAACACAGAAAAGGTGCCGATTTAGGCACCTTTTTCTTTTTTAATATATTCAGGTTAATTAAAAAAGTATCTTTGCGCCAAAATATCAGACAATGCTTAAACTAGGTGAGTATAATACATTAGAATTTGTACGAGAAAGAGATCAGGGTGTATACCTTAGTGATGATGAAGGAAATGAAGTCTTATTGCCTAATAAATATGTACCGAATCAGTTTATGATTCGTGATGAAATCAAAGTATTTGTATACTTGGATCATGAAGAGCGTATCGTGGCAACTACCTTAGAGCCTTTTGCAACAGTCAATTCTTTTGCTTATCTAAAATGTACCACAGTTTCAGAAATTGGAGCATTTATGGATTGGGGATTAGAAAAAGAACTTTTTGTCCCGTTTAGAGAACAGGCTTCCAAAATGCGAGTAGGTAGCTGGTATCTTGTTTATGTATACTTGGATAAAGAAACCAATAGATTAGTGGGTTCTAGTAAAACGAATAGATTTTTAGATAATTCTTTGGTATTACTCTCTTCATATGATGAGGTTGATTTAATAGCTTCTCATCCTTCTCCACATGGATGGAATATGATTGTGAATCAAAAATATTTAGGTTTAGTATATCAAGATGAAATTTTTCAAAAGTTGACTACTGGAGATCAGCTTAAAGGTTTTGTAAAAAAAGTACGACCAGACGGTAAAATAGATCTTACTTTGCAGAGACATGGGTATAGGTCTATCGAGCCAAATGCTGAACAAATACTTAAAGAATTAAAATTACAAGGTGGATTTATTGATTTGAATGATAAGTCAGATCCCGATGATATTAAAGAAGTTTTTCAATTAAGTAAAAAAAGTTTCAAGAAGGCTATTGGGTCTTTGTATAAAGCCAAAAAGATAATCATCGAAAAAGATGGAATTCGCTTAGTAGAATAACTATTTAATAGATGTTCATAGCGTATGAGATTAGTACGTTAAAGGCACACCAGTTACTGGACAATAAATACCGGTATACGAGCTGGCATCTCGATAAGCATTATTTTTAATACCACCGTTACTAGTATTGGAATTATTATATCCTCCATTTCCGGTAATAGATACCCTGAAAGCACCTTGTGGTGTAGCGGTTGGAATTGCAACATGGTATTCAGATTGCACAAATTTATTCTCAGGAAGTAATAAGATTGGTGTTTCGTTTTTTAAATGTTGTTTTCGTAAATCTACAGCTAAGTTAATTTCCATTAACTGATAATTTCCAGTTGCTATAGTTTGTCTTGTATAAGAAAGGGAAGGTATAATTTCTTTGTGTTCCAAAGTGTATTTAGAATCAATTTCAGAAATATGATCGCCTATTGCTTCCCATGATACCTTAAGGGTAGGATTTTCTTGTCCAAAAGAAGAAAAACTAAAACAAACTAAGAGTATTCCAATAAAAAATCTCATAACTATAATTATCTGTTGCTGACTAAATTATCAAAAATCGTGCAAATCTGTTGTTAATTTACATAAAAGATATAAAAATATTGCTGTTTTAACTTGATTTAACTAAGCTAATGATATAGCTTGATACAATATATTGTATTATTTTTGATAGCGCTAAAAAAAATATAATGAGTTCAATAAACTGGAAAACTGCAAAAGAATATCAAGATATAACTTACAAAAAATCAAATGGTGTCGCTAGGATAGCATTCAATCGACCAAATGTTAGAAATGCTTTTAGACCAAATACTACTAGTGAATTATATGATGCATTTTATGATGCACAAGAAGATACTTCTATAGGTGTAGTATTACTTTCTGCAGAAGGTCCTTCTACAAAAGATGGTGTTTATAGTTTTTGTAGTGGAGGAGATCAAAAAGCCAGAGGTCACCAAGGATATGTTGGGCAAGATGGTATGCATAGGCTAAATATCTTGGAAGTACAACGTTTGATCCGTTTTATGCCTAAGGTAGTTATTGCTGTAGTACCAGGATGGGCAGTAGGTGGTGGTCATAGTTTACATGTGGTTTGTGATCTTACGCTTGCTAGTAAAGAGCATGCAATTTTTAAACAAACCGATGCAGATGTAACAAGTTTTGATGGAGGTTATGGATCTGCTTATCTAGCGAAAATGGTAGGTCAGAAAAAAGCTCGCGAAATATTCTTTTTAGGAAGAAATTATTCTGCTCAAGAAGCTTATGAAATGGGTATGGTAAATGCGGTTATTCCTCATGATGAATTAGAAGATACTGCATACCAATGGGCTCAGGAAATTTTAGAAAAATCTCCTACGTCTATAAAAATGTTGAAATTTGCTATGAATTTAACAGATGATGGAATGGTTGGCCAGCAGGTATTTGCTGGAGAGGCAACTAGATTAGCATATATGACAGAAGAAGCTAAAGAAGGGAGAGATGCATTCTTAGAAAAAAGAAAACCTAATTTCAAAGATATAAAGTGGATACCTTAAGATTATTAGGTATATAGATGAATCGATAAAAGCATATGAAGAGAACATTTTTGTAATTAATTTATTTTCAGGTAATTAATAAAATTTAAACGTGTGAAAGATAAAGAAGACGAATTACTATCAGTACAATATAGAATTGAAAAATCTGGTATGAAGCAGCAAAAGCTGGAAAATCGTCTTGTAACTATTTCGGATGAGTTAAAGAGGAGTAAAAGAAATAGTTTGATATTCATGATCTTCTTTTTGCTTGTAATTGCTGGAATGTCTTTCGGTATGTATTATTTGAGTAAAGATGATTCAAAATTCATTTCTGATGAAAGTGTGGATGCTAAAGCAGATATGGATAGGATTCAACAGATGAATGATTCTCTAAAAGATGAATTAACTAAATTAAAATCTGATATTTTAATCTACAAGCAAAACTTAAAAACAGGTTCAGACGATATAGAAGATGTCATGCTTTCTGATAGTTTAAATTTGGTTGATTCTACAAATACAAAAAAGAAAAAATACACAAAACAACATTGCTACGTAAAAAGAGTATTTAGGAATAATGGAGTTATTTTTATAGAAGCTGATTTTATTGAATTTTATAAAGGAAAGAAAGCCGTTAAAAAAGCGAAAGAAAATAATGATGCAGAATATGATATAGACAAGAATGGTGATACTTTATATTTTTTGTATAATAACTATTATGTGTCTAACTTAAATACAAAGTTGAGGAGGTTAGAATTAAATGATAAAGTTCGTATTCAGAACTTGAATCAAATTTCTAAAGGATTTCCTCTAAAAGCTTTTGAGAAGATTATTTCTGATAATCCTATTATGGTGTTAGAGATGCAAGATGGTATTGTGTATAGGATTACTAAGCAGAAATTACCCTGATATGAATTAGAACCTAATAAACCTATAATTTTAGTTAATACCCAGTAAAGATGCCAGACATTAAAAATGAAGATCTTTTATCACTGCACTATCAGATAGAAAAGGCTGAAGTAGAGCAGCGTAAATTAGAGGATCTTTTAAATGAAAGATCTGCTGAACTAAAAAGAAATCGGGCATCTAAGTTTATGTTTAAAGTATTGTGCTCGGTCTTATTGATCTCTACAATAGCATTAATTATTTATGTAGTATTTTGGGTGAGCGATGAAACTCCTATCGTAAAAGTTAATAATAAAGAATTCTCTTCTTTTCAATCTGAAATTAATGGGCTCAAAAATGAATTGAACCAGTTAAAAAATGAGCAAACGCAGATTAATGAATTAAAAGATTTGTATTTGTTTAGAGATTTAATAAAAAAAGACACAGTATATTCTGTTCAAATTCAAACATTTACAGATAATAAGATTACATCTATTTCAGAAAAATATACTAATACACTAATTTATACAGATACGTCTTTCTATAAATTTAGCCTAGGAATTTTTGAGACATTAAAAGAAGCTCAAGAATTCAGGAAAATTCTTCTTAGATCTAGTGTAATCGACAAAAATATCTTCGTTATTTCCTATGCTGATGGAAAACGCATACGAATCGAGGATCCTTTTTAGTATACTTATAATCTGTTCGTTATCTTAGCTTAGGGAAATTAGCAGGATTTACTTCATTCATTATATCGTATACTTTTTCAAAGATATCTTCAGAAGAAGGTTTACTGAAATAATCACCATCAGTTCCAAAAGCTGGTCTGTGTGGTTGAGCACTTAATGTTTGTGGTTCACTATCTAAATACTGATAGATGTTTTGCTCATCTATTAATTTATGTAAAATATAACCAGTAGCACCTCCAGGAACATCTTCATCAATAACTAAAACTCTATTTGTTTTCGCGATACTTTTAACGATATCATGATTTAAATCAAAAGGAATCAGAGATTGCACATCGATTACTTCTGCATTAATACCTACAGAAAGTAATTCTTTAGCTGCCTGTTCCACAAGTCGTAAAGTAGAGCCATAGGATACTAAGGTAATATCTGTACCTTCTTTTATGGTTTCTACTACACCTAATGGTGTTCTTATTTCCGATAGGTTAGAAGGCATTTTTTCTTTAAGACGATATCCATTTAAACATTCTACTACCACTGCAGGTTCGTCACTATCTAATAGTGTGTTATAAAAACCAGCTGCTTTAGTCATATTTCTTGGAACTAAAATATGGATACCTCTTAATAAATGTATGAGTCCACCCATTTGTGAACCACTATGCCAAATTCCTTCTAATCTATGGCCTCTTGTTCTTACGATTAGTGGAGCTTTTTGTTTAGCAAATGTTCTATATCGTAGGGTTGCTAGATCATCACTTAATCCCTGTATACAGTATAAAATATAATCTAGGTACTGAATTTCAGCAATTGGTCTAAGTCCTCTCATTGCCATTCCAATTCCCTGACCAATAATGGTAGCCTCTCTAATCCCAGCATCAGAAACTCTAATTTCACCAAATTTTTGTTGTAAACCTTCTAAACCTTGATTTACATCTCCGATTTTACCACTATCTTCTCCAAATATTAAGGATTCAGGAACTCTACTGAATATCTGATCAAAGTTATCTCTAAGGATAACACGTGCGTCAACTTCTTCAGCATTTTCTGAGTACTCAGGTTTTACTTCTTTTATATTAGTAGCATTACTATCAAAATCGTTGTAGAGATGATCACTGTATTTTGGTTGAATTTCATCAATATAATTATTGACCCAATTTTGTAATGCAGTTTTTTCTGGGTAATTCTCTTTTACAATAAAGCGTAGTGCTTTTCTCGTTGCTTCTAATATATCTTTACGGATGGGTTCATCCTTTTCTGCTAATGTTGTAATAAGTGGAGTAATAAAATTCTTATTAGCACTTTTGCTTTCAACTGCTTTTAGTACTCCTAATGCTTGTTGCTGTTCTTCCTTTATTTCAGAAAGATATGCGTTCCAAGCAGCAGTTTTTCCTTTTCTAACTTCTTTCTTACAGGACTTTTCTAATTCAAGCAATTCTTCTGCAGTAGCAATATTATGCTCTATAATCCATTCCTTGAATTTTTTATTACAATCGTGCTCACGTTCCCAATTAAGTCGTTCTTCGCTCTTATATCTCTCATGCGAACCAGAAGTAGAATGTCCTTGCGGTTGTGTTAATTCTTTTACATGAATTATGACAGGAATATGTTGTTCTCTTGCTAAATCTTCAGCGGTTTCATAGGCTTCCACCAATGCTGGGTAATCCCAACCATTTACAACAATAATCTCGTATCCTTCATGTTTCTCGTCGCGTCTAAATCCTTCAAGGATCAAAGAGATATTTTCTTTTGTTGTTTGATGTTTTGCATGTACCGAAATACCATATTCATCGTCCCAAATGCTAATCACCATAGGAACTTGTAAAACTCCACCAGCATTTACAGTTTCCCAAAAAAGTCCTTCACTAGTACTTGCGTTTCCAATAGTTCCCCAAGCAACTTCATTTCCATTGATAGAAAAGTTCGTAAAGTCTGCAACACTTTTTTCGTTACGATATACTTTAGACGCTTGTGCTAATCCAAGAAGTCTAGGCATCTGACCAGCAGTAGGAGAGATATCGGAACTTGAATTTTTTTGTTGTGTTAAGTTTTTCCAGGTTCCATCTTCATTAAGACTATGAGTTGCAAAATGACCACCCATCTGTCTTCCAGCAGCAAAAGGTTCTTTCTCTATATCTGTGTGTGCATAGAGTCCTGCAAAAAACTCTTCGATGCTATATTGATGAATAGCCATCATAAAAGTTTGATCTCGATAGTATCCTGATCTGAAATCACCATCGCGAAAAACTCTTGCCATTGCCAATTGAGGTAATTCTTTACCTCCACCAAAAATTCCGAATTTAGACTTTCCTGTGAGTACTTCTCGTCGTCCTAACAAACTACACTCTCTACTGATTAAAGCTACTTTGTAATCTCTAAGTATTTGATTTCTATATTCTTCGAAAGAAATATTAGGTGTAATAGTTGTTTCAGGCTGCATGTGAACGATTTTTTACGGTGTGCAAATTTAGCCAAAAATAAGACCAATTCCAAGATTTGAAGTCTTAAATTTATTAAGGATAATTCAGTTAATTAACTTTTTTGTTATTGAATTCTTTTTTTGGGTTGTTTTTTTAAGATTGAATTAACAAATATTCAAAATTTTCACATTTGAAAGTTCCATTTTTATTTATAGGGTTTATAAGTATTTTCTTTCATTAATCAGAAAAAAAAGTATAACTTAGAATCGAAATGCAATAGACAACTTCACAATATGAAGTATAGTAATACTTTGTTATTGTGAATTTCATAAACATTATTTTTTTTGAAGAAAAACAACCCAACCGATATATTATTCTATATTTCATTTGCTATTGTTGCAGTAATAGCGGGTTTTTTCGATAAGAAATATTTAGTTTTTGCGTTACCCATAATGATAATTTCTATAGGAATCGGTTACGTTAAAAATGTTGAAAAGGTTAATATTTGGTATATCATCAGTTTATTATCAATGATTGTTTGTGATATTTTGATTTATTCTGATTTCGTGGGTAATTTTTCAATTATATGTTTACTCACTGCATGCTATTTTCTCATGTGTTCTCTCGCTTTAAGGAAATATGTAGCTTTTAGAGCTATTACTAAGAATACTTTTTGGTCAATACCACTTATTGTAAGTGCTGCGCTTATCGCTTATTTGATCGTATCTATATTTAATTTATTGGTTGATATGGTTAAGGACGCTATTTTGGAAGTAGTTATATGTTTGTTTTTTTCTACAACGCACATATTAATTTCTTACATGATTTATAAACGGGATACCTATAAAGAGGCTTTTAAATTAATAGTGGTTTCTTGTTTGTGTATTTTTATAGTATCACTGCTTCCCATAAACGAAATGTTTTATTCCAATAACATTTTTACTGTTTTGGTTAACATTGCTCATGTGTTGAGTTTATATTTATTCATGCAGTTTCTGATAAAAACGCATCCCGAAAAGGATGTTACAGAAAAGACTAAGAAGTATTTGTAATTTCTTGATCTATACTCTGATAATTGGGTTTAGTACCATTCTCTTGTAAAGAGTCCAATTAATGTTTGTGGACTGAGTGTAATTATAAACCGGATTTTTTCATCATAGTTTGGTTGATTAATTTCAAAACCATTATTAGAAACAACAGGGAAGAAGAGTTCAAAATAATCTGCTACTAAGCTTACTCGCACTCCCGCATCGTAGACAAATTTAGGTGATACACCTCGATTTTTTACAAAACCTACATCTCCATAAGCATAAATCCAATTCCAAATATTGGTATTCGCATTTAGCGTAGTGATCCATTGATTTGCAAAAGGATAGTCTAATTGAGATTTGAAACCACCTTCAGCTATGATTATTTGTTGACTTACCAAGCCTGTTTCTTCACTACGTCCTAAATAGCTAAAATCAAAAAGATAATCGGTAGGTCGATCTAGTGCAAAACTGAAGAAATCACCATCTCTTTCGGTATCATTAAATATAAAAGCACCAGCAAATAACCTAAGATTTAATTGTCTATTGTTTAGAAAAACCTTTCTATAGTTTATGGTTGTTGATACTTTACTAAAGTTTTTGGCTAGCTGATAATCAATTATGTAAGAATTGAAATCTAAAAGATTAAAATCAGAATATCTGTATCTTACATTAAAAACACTGTAGTCTGGTGTTTCTACTGGATTGTTTTCGGCTCGATCTCTAAATACGTTTACGCTTCTAATGGATAATCTTTGTGTTTCATTTGATCTTAAATCCTCAGGCCTCCAAAGGAAATTTACGGAAGGAGAAAAACGTCTAAATAATAAATCTGGAGCATAACTAAACGTACTTCCACTAAAAGCGTAGCGAATCTGGTATAATCCGTAATCCGCTATTTGATCTCTATATTGAAAAAATGCCGAACCAATTAATTTCTTCGAAAGAAAACCATAACTAGGAGTAATCCTATAATCAAAATCTCTTCTAATAAAGGTTTTATTATAAAATTTGGATCCAATAGTAAGTCCGTCATAAACATTAAACTCAAATTCTGGAATATAAAAAATCTGGCTTCGAGTGGGATCTTCTACATCTTGTAAAAACCTTAATTGAATAGGTTTATTAAAAAGGCCTTTTATATTTCTATGATTATTTCTTCTATTTACTTCAGGAATGTTTTGATCATAATCCAAAACCAATTTATCAATATCTTCATTAGCTATTTTTACCTTTTTCTTTCCAACGATATTAGTAACCCAAGTTTTAGAAACTAATTGACCATCTCTTAAACCTGCTATGGAGACAGGCATTGCATTGTTTCTTTTATTTTTTATAGTAATCTCAAGTGAGTCTTTCCTTTTTTTGACGGACTTAATCTTAAAATCTAATTTTTCATTAGTAGGAATAAAATCTTCAAAAAACCAGTCGATATTTTTAGGAGTCAGGCTATTTAATAGTTTTTCAAATTCTTTAGAAGAGGTAAGCTTTAAAGTATTATTCGTATAGAATTGTCTAACAGCGTCTTCCAGGATATTGTCGTCTTCTAAATAGTCTTCCAAATATTTAAAACCGACTCCAGCCTTATAAGCATTTGCAATATTACTATTAAATTTCACTAATTTATCTTGTGGTTCTGTGAGTGGTTGATCTAGGAATAACCTAGCCATATTTTTATATCCTAGAAAATATTGATCATTAAAATCCAAGTCTGCTGCGTGAAACCATCGTATTCCTATAATTTTACTTAAACTACCTATGATTTTCATATCAGGATAATACTGATCGGTATATGCCATCATTATATATATATGAATGGCATCTTTTATCCAGGCGTCGTATCTAGGGTTTACAAGTAAGGTTTTTTCTAGATATGCTTCGGTGATCGATTTTAATTGCTTGATTTCATATTGAAAACCATCAGGAAATGGTCTAAGAATATCAGGAAGTTGATTTAGACCATAAACTGGATTATTCTTATAGTCGTTTTCAGAAACTAATATTTTATCAAATGGATAGGGGCCAAGACGGTCTTCTAAAAACTTTATGATTCTTTTAGAAGCTACACTCTTCATATCTGGCATTAAATCATTATCGTCGATGTTGCTAATGAGTTTTACACCATTCATTTTAAAATCATAAAATGAATTTGTTTGTTCTAAGTAAAGGTTTACTTCGTTTCTATTTTTTCCGGTTAGTTGTATAGTTTTATTTTCTTCGTTATCAGAAATAAGTTCATTTTGATCTAATTCACTGGTAAGGCTATAGTTGCTAGGAAAGGTGAAATTAATCTGAAAGTCAGCTATTGGAGCATATAGATCATCTAGGTTTTTATGACTATATACTTGCCAATCTTCATTATGTACTGCAGGAACTATATACCAGTACTTTAAACTAAAATCTCCATTTTTATGGTATCCATATCTAGTAAATTTTTCACTAGGTAATTTTACTTTATATTCAAGGTTAAATACAAAGCTTTCTCCAGGAAGGAGTTCATTATCAATAGTAAGCCTGATGATATCTGGTAGTTTATTATAACGCTCAAAAGTAAGACTATTTCCAGATACATCTGTAATAGCTGCTATAGCGGTAGCACCACGTTCGTAGTCTTTTGCAAAATAAAATCGTTTAAGGAAATCTTCGGAAAAACGCTCACCAAGTGGTGTAGTCTTGCTTTCAAAACTGTTTGCCCAGTCATGTAACAAGATTTCCTTTAAAGATTTGTTAGATGTGTTTTTGTAAGTAATCTGCTGATTAATGGTTATAACTTTACTTTCCGCATCTAGGGCAGCATCGATACGGATATCATGCTGTGCTGTTGCAACTTGCAGTATAAAAAAGCTTGTTATTATATGATATATCCTAGAAAGATTCAATTTTTCTTTACAAATTTAATCGTATTACTGCGAACGTTTACTGGAATAAGATAATACATACCATTACTTAAATCTTCTACAGAAATTGTAGTAGTGCCAGTTCCATTCGCGGAAAATGTTTTCAATTTTTGCCCTAAAGTATTATATATTTCAAAATTTATTGATTCCGAATTGTTACTTATTTGTAAAGATAGTATGTCCTCAATTATAGTACCACTATTTAATTGAATTACATTAGAAACCTCTTCAAAATCAGGTGTAGTAAGAAGTTGTTGATTCGTTTGTAATTCCATAACTACTGGTAAATGATCACTCATATCATATAAGGCTTCTCTTAAATTACTATCATAAACACCAGTGCAGTCTACATCATCAATTCTCTGATTGTAGCAATTTCCATTATTACCAAAAGAAAAATAGGAGTTTGGAACATACCCTAATTCATCATTATCTATCATGTTTTCAGAGACTAAGATAAAGTCGAAACGGTCATCTAGGCCACCACCGCTTCCGAACTCTCCGAATTCATCACTACTGATTCTCGTACTTTGTGTATGAATACTGGTAAAATTACTGTTACTGCTCCAATCACCAGGTGCGTTTATGGGATCAACTAAAGTAATTTTATTATTAGCATCTAATAATTCTTCATACGCAGGTTCATCGGAAGAATATAAGTTTAGATCTCCAGCAAAAATGACATACGCGTTTTCATCTAAATTACTATAGTTGTCTATAAATTCTTCTACCATATCCAGACGTTTCACTTCATTTTCAACACCTCTACTAGCTTTTAGATGACAAACGAATACTTCAATAGTAATTGGATTGTTTACCTGATCATCAGAAATAAGTTCTAATGTATACCAGTTGATGTCTCTTATAGTAGTAGTGATTCTTTGACTTTGTAGTAATTCAAACTTTTGATTATTGTAATATAATAATTGATGTAATTCTACATCAGAATTAGAAAAATTACTTAAAAATGGAGCACTGGAATAATTGTTAGTATCATCATTTAAGGAATTGTCTAATATTTCTTTTCCACCTTCTTCAGTTTCTAGTTCGCAAATCATGAATATATCAGGTTCATAACTATCGATAATAGTTTCCAGAATTTCTTCGCGATTTGTTGGAGGCGCCGCAGGGTAATTAAGGACATTATAAAACATAGTTTTAATCGTCTCTTGTCCTAGCGATAATTGGATGAAAAAAAATGTAAAAAGGGGTATGATTATTTTTTTCATTTTGAGTTTGTTGAGTTTGTGTGAAAAGTTTTTTTAGAAGTTCGGACTTAAATTATATTGCGCATAGAACTTATCTAAAATATCTAATACTTCATCTGGCGTATCTACAACATGAATTAAGTCTAGATCTCCAGGACTAATATTTCCGAATTTATCTAATAGCGTAGCTTTTATCCAATCTATTAATCCTCCCCAAAACTCAGAACCTACTAATATGATCGGGAAAACTGCTATTTTTTTAGTCTGAATTAACGTAATCGCTTCAAAAAGTTCATCTAATGTTCCGAATCCACCTGGCATTACTACAAAACCTTGTGAATATTTTACAAACATTACTTTACGAACAAAGAAGTAATCAAAGTCTAAACTTTTATCACTATCGATATATGGATTGTCATGTTGCTCGAATGGCAAATCAATATTTAGTCCTACAGAGGTTCCACCTCCTAAATGAGCACCTTTATTACCTGCTTCCATGATTCCAGGTCCACCACCTGTAATAACTCCATAACCATGTTCAACTATTTTCTGAGCTACATCTACAGCCAATTGGTAATATTTATTATCAGTCTTAGTTCTTGCGGATCCAAAAATGGATACACAAGGACCAATTTTACTCATTTTTTCAAAACCATTTACAAATTCTCCCATGATCTTAAAAATTGCCCATGAGTCATTTGTTTTTATTTCATTCCATCCTTTATGACGTTGTTCTTTTCTCATATTTTGTAATTTATAGGAAATGCTTTTCGCAAATATCCTTATGATTGGTTGTTGTTTTATTTGTTGTTATTATGCCTGCTCCAGTTCTTTCCTTAGAAACTTAGCAGTATAGCTTTTTTTATTCTTTATTACTTCTTCTGGTGTTCCTTTTGCAATTACCTGACCACCATTTTTGCCTCCTTCATAGCCAATATCGATAATGTAATCAGCCATTTTAACTACATCTAGATTGTGTTCAATGATAAGAACAGTATTACCTTTGTCGACTAATTCGTTTAATACTTCCATTAAAACTCTAATATCTTCAAAATGAAGACCCGTAGTAGGTTCATCTAGAATGTAAAATGTATTTCCGGTATCTCTTTTAGATAATTCTGTAGCAAGTTTGATTCGCTGTGCTTCACCACCAGATAATGTCGTAGATTGTTGCCCAAGCGTTATGTATCCCAACCCCACACTTCTAATGGTTTTGAGTTTTCTGAAAATTTTCGGAATATGTTCAAAAAAATCACAAGCTTCATTAATCGTCATTTCCAATACATCAGAAATCGATTTACCTTTATATCGTATTTCTAATGTTTCTCTATTGAATCTTTTTCCCTGACACGTTTCGCATTCTACATAAACATCTGGTAAGAAATTCATTTCAATAACTCTTAAACCACCACCTTTGCAGGTTTCACATCTTCCTCCAGCAACATTAAAACTAAATCGCCCTGGTTTGTAACCACGAATCATAGCTTCTGGCGTCTTAGCAAATAAACTTCGAATTTCCGAAAATACACCGGTATATGTAGCAGGGTTGGAGCGTGGAGTTCTTCCGATTGGTGATTGATTAATATCAATTACCTTGTCTGCATGTTCTAAGCCTGTAATTTTCTTGTATGGCATTGGTTTTTTAACCCCATTAAAATAGTAAGCATTTAAAATAGGGTATAGGGTTTCATTTATAAGTGTAGATTTACCACTACCTGATACACCAGTAACAGCAATCATTTTTCCTAATGGAATATCAATAGAAACATTTTTAAGATTATTTCCTGTTGCGCCCTTTAACGAAATCTTTTTACCATTTCCTTTTCTTCGTTTAGCAGGAACTTTGATTTGCTTTTTACCACTTAGATAGTCTGCAGTTAAAGTTGTGTGGTTTTTAAGGCTATCAGGATTACCTTCACTAATTATTTCACCACCATGTTTTCCTGCTCGTGGTCCAATATCGATAACATGATCGGCACGCTCTATCATATCTTTGTCGTGTTCAACTACAATAACAGAGTTACCAATATCTCTTAGTTGAACAAGTGAATTGATTAGCTTTTCATTATCTCGTTGATGTAATCCGATACTCGGTTCATCCAAAATGTATAGAACCCCAACCAATTGAGATCCTATCTGTGTGGCTAAGCGAATACGTTGTGCCTCTCCACCAGAAAGTGATTTACTACTTCTGTTAAGCGACAAGTATGTTAATCCTACATCTAGTAAAAATTGTAAACGTGCATTGATCTCTTTTAAAATCTCACCGGAAATTTGTAGTTGCTTTTCGCTTAATTTTTTAGGAAGTTTTTGAAACCATTCTGCAAGTTCGCTAATATCCATTGTAGCAAGATCCGCAATACTTTTTCCCTCAACTTTAAAGTACAAAGATTCTTTTCTTAATCTAGACCCATTACATTCTGGACATTCGATATTATCCATAAAATCTTTAGCCCATCTTCTTAAAGAAGTAGAATCGTTATTGTTGTAAGTGTTTTCTATGAACGTAGCAATACCTTCAAAATCAATTTTGTATTCTCTAGTGACACCCAGTGTTTTGCTATCTACGCTAAACTTTTCCTTTCCACCATACAAAATGATCTGCATCGCTTCTTCTGGAATATCTTTTATAGGGTCACTCAACTTAAACCCAAAACGTTGAGCAATTAGTTCTAACTGCTTAAATATCCAATTATTTTTTTGTGGTCCTTGAGGTACTAAACCTCCATTTTTAATGGATTTAGTATTATCTGGAATTATTTTTTTGATATTTACTTCATACAGATTTCCAATACCGTTACATTTCGGACAAGCACCTTTAGGCGAATTAAAAGAGAAATTATTGGGTTCTGGATTCGGGTATGAAATTCCACTAGAAGGACACATTAAACTTCTACTGAAGAAACGAGCTTCATCAGAACCTTGCTCAATCACCATTAAGACATCATCTCCGTGATACATCGCAGTATTAATAGTTTCCATCAAGCGTTTAGAATTATCTACGTCGTTGGTAACGGCTAAACGATCAATTACGATTTCGATGTCATGGGTTTTGTATCGATCTAGCTTCATACCTTTGGTGATATCTTTGATTTCTCCATCGGTACGAACTTTTACAAATCCTTGTTTAGCTATTTGTTCAAAGAGTTCGCGATAATGTCCTTTTCTGGACCTAATAACAGGGGCGAGAATATTAATTTTTTTTCCTTCAAAGTCTTTAAGGATAAGATCTTTGATCTGCTCATCACTATAACTGACCATCTTCTCACCAGTATTGTAACTATAAGCATCACTTCCTCGAGCAAATAGAAGTCTCAAAAAATCATAAATCTCAGTGATAGTACCCACAGTACTTCTTGGGCTCTTGCTAGTGGTTTTTTGTTCAATGGCAATTACAGGAGAGAGTCCATCGATTTTATCTACATCAGGTCTTTCCAGACTACCAAGAAACTGTCGGGCATAAGCGGAAAACGTTTCTATATATCGTCGTTGCCCTTCGGCATAAATAGTGTCAAACGCTAAAGACGACTTACCGGATCCAGAAAGCCCAGTAATTACTACCAACTTTTCTCTAGGTATAGTAACATCGATATTTTTTAAATTATGAACTCTAGCTCCTAAAACTTCAATATTTTCCTCTGATACTGCCATAAAAATTTAACCAAGATTGCAAATGTAGTTATTTGTGTTGTGTTAGTAAAATTGGGTTAGCTTTTACAATTGTTAAATAGCTGTTATAATTTCTAAATAAAGACAGAACTAAATTTTGATACTTTTTATATTTTAGCTTAAAACATAAATTATATGATATTAGGAATAGGCTCCAGAATTAAACATCCTACTTATGGATTGGGTGTTGTTACTAATGTAACCTCAAAAATGTATTGGGTAACTTTTATTGAAAATGGATTAGAAACTATAGATGTAGACGAAGATTTTGAAGTCATCGATGGTGTAGAAGATGAAGTTGATACGATTAGTTTTTATGAAGTAGAAAGAACATTCCGAGAATTATTAAAAAGATATAGCGATATTTCTGAAATAGTACCAATAGCTGATAAATGGAAAGGTGGGAAAATAATATTAGAACCAGCAGATACAAATCTTGCTTCTAAAGAAATTCCAATCGATACATTTTTTCATAAAATTGTGATGGTACGAGATCGAATTCGTGTGATGGAACAAAAGATTAACAGTTCTAAAGCAATTGATGATCAGGATAAAATTGATTTACAACAGTATATCACAAGAATGTATGGTAGTCTAACTACATTTAACGTGCTTTTTAAAAATAAATCTCAACAATTTGTTGGTAGCAGTAAAAAGTAAATGACAGTGTATCCACTAATTAAAAAGGTAGGTTTATTTGCAGGACCACTATTGTTTTTGGTTTTGGTAAACCTACCTTTTGTTATGGTTTCTGAAATTGCAGACAAGGTAATTTCAGTGGCGGTATGGATGATTATTTGGTGGATTACGGAAGCTGTTTCTATATCTGTAACTGCTTTGATTCCTTTAGTTCTATTTCCATTGGTTGGAATTTTAGATATTAAAACAGTATCTCAAAGTTATGGAAGTCATATCGTTTTTTTATTTTTTGGAGGTTTTGTGATGGCCTTGGCTTTAGAAAAAGTGAATCTTCATAAACGAATTGCGTTATCAATTATAAAGATTACTGGTACCAGTCCAAATCGTGTTATTCTAGGATTTATGATCGCTACAGCTTTTTTGAGTATGTGGATAAGTAATACTGCGTGCACAGTAGTAATGTTACCCATTGCACTTTCTGTAATTCAGCTTTTGATCAATGATGAAGATGGGTTTACTAAAAACGATCGAAACTTTGCATTAAGTATTATGCTAGGAATTGCCTTCTCTGCTAATGTTGGAGGAGTAGCAACCATTATTGGAACGCCACCAAATTCGGTTTTAGTAGGGTTTTTAGAGACAGAATATCAGATTGAAATTTCGTTTCTGAACTGGATGTTATTGGCATTTCCTTTTTCAGTGATGATGATTGGAGTTATTTATTTTGTGATTGTAAAATGGATTTATCCCAATCGAATTTCTGGTTTTACAGCTTCAAGAAATGTAATTGACGAAGAATTAAAGAAACTTGGAAAAATCACAAAAATTGAGCGAAGGGTACTTACTATTTTTAGTGTTGTTATTTTTTTGTGGATTACTAGAACTACAATCAATAATTTCTTTCCTGGTTTGAATTTGTCAGATACAGGAATTAGTATGATGGGAGCATTTGCATTATTTGTTATTCCTTTTAAACTAAATAAAGGAGAATTTACACTTGATTGGAAAGATACGCAAAAGCTTCCTTGGGGCATTCTTATTCTATTTGGTGGTGGTTTAGCACTTGCTAGTGGTTTGTCGCATGCTGGTCTTATAGAATTAGTAGCCGATAATATTGCTGCTAATAAAGGATTAAGTCTTTTGATAGTTGCTTTGCTGCTAATTGTATTTATGCTTTTTATGACGGAGTTGATGAGTAACGTAGCGTTGGTATCAATTTTTGTTCCTGTAGTGGCAGGAATCGCTTTAGGATTAAAAATTTCAATGCTTCATTTGTTGATTCCAGTAACGATGGCATCCAGTTGCGCATTTATGTTACCAATGGCTACACCTCCCAATGCTATTGTGTTTGCTAGTGGTTATGTAAAAGTATCCGAAATGGTAAAAGTAGGAGTGATCCTAAATATTATTTCAGTGTTATTATTACTATTACTATTTAAGTTTTATGTGTCACTTTTATTTTGATTGAAATATATTATGTTTTATAAAGCATTGAAAAACTTTTATTTTTAGGTTTAATATTGTTACCGGGTTTTACTCGAAAATTTTAAAACCGATGAATGTCCGATTTCTAAAGTTATATTTTACAATTATAAGTATAGTAAGTTTATTTATACTTAGTGGCTGTACAGCCGAAAAGAAACCAGAATTTTTAATTCGGGCTAGTCTTTTGGTGGGTGAAGAGCACACATGGTTTAAGGCGTTTAAATTTTTTGAAGAAATTTTGAGAGAGCGTTCTGATGGTCGTATCATATTACATAGTTATCATTCAGAACAGTTGGCAAAGGAGATTGAAGCTATTAGACTTATACAAGCAGGAGTAATTGATATGACTACAACGAGTTCATTACTTAGTAATTGGACAGAGATCATGACGTTTTGCGAAATGCCGTTTCTATTAGAAAACCCTGATCAAGTAGCGAACCTTATCGATGGATCTTTAGGGAGAAAAATAGAAGAGGAAATGTTGGAAAAAACTGGTTTACGTCCTCTTGGTTATTTTCAGGCTGGAGCTAGACATTTGACATCCAATCGACCCATAAAACATCCAGAAGATTTAAAAGGATTAATTCTTAGAGTGCCCAATGTTCCTTCTTTTGTAACTGCTTGGGAAGCGTTAGGAGCTAAAACCACTCCTATGGCTTTTTCTGAAGTATTTACTTCATTGCAACAAGGAACTATTGATGCACAAGAAAATCCCTTGGCATTGATAAAAGTCTCAGGGTTTTATGAAGTTCAAAAATATGTAAATCTAACCGGACATGTGGTTAGTTGGACGTATCCCTTAATAGGAGAGAAACAGTTTCAAAAGTTTCCGGATGATCTGAAAGAAATATTTCTTCAGGCAGCAAAAGATATGCAAGCGTATGAACGAAAACTTTTTGTAGAAAATGAAAAGAAGATTAGAGAGGAGCTAGAATCTTTAGGAATGACCTTTGTAGAAGTTGATAATGCTGCATTTATAGATAAATGTGGCGAAGCTATTTTTAATACATTATCACCAGAAATGCAAGAAATTTATATGAGTATTAAAGTGAAAAATGATGATTAGAAAAATAGAAAAAGTATTAGGTGTTTTTCTTAAATCAGGTGTGTTTTTGAGTACAATGGGCTTTTTGACCTCTACACTAGTTCAAATTTATAGTCGTTTTTTTATGGAAAAAGCACCTTCTTGGACAGAGGAAGCCGCGCGTTTATGCTTTGTATTTGCAATTGCATTTTCATCTGGTTTGGCCATGAAAAGTAATTTCTATGTATATTTTGATTTTTTATTTCAAAAGCTGCCTAAGAATTGGCAACATCGTCTTACAATAGGTATTTATGCCTGTATCATCATTTTATTTATGATATTTTCAGTGTATGGGGTATTATGGGTGAAATCAGGTTTGCAAGAACAATCACCAAGTATGAAGTTCCCAATGGCAATAGCATTTATAAGTATGCCTTTATTGGGATTGACAATCACTTTTTATACAATAATTAAAATAATCAGAATTTTAAAAATAAAAAAGAAGTAATATGATTTGGGTACTTATTATGTTATTTATTGTTTGCTTATTGCTTCGTTTTCCCATTGCTTTTGCTTTAGGAATATCTTGTGTAGCATATCTTATTGCTGCTGGTATTCCTTTGACCGTAGTTCCAATGAAAATCTATTCAGGAATTGATGTTTTTGTTTTATTAAGTATTCCCGGATTTATTTTAACAGGGAATTTAATGAATCAAGGAGGTTTAACTGAAAAAATAATAGGTTTTTGTAATCACTTAATAGGCCATGTAAGAGGTGGGTTAGCATTAGCAAATATTGGTGCTTCCATGCTTTTTGCAGGAATTTCTGGGACTGCGATTTCAGATACAGCTAGTATTGGTTCGGTTATGATTCCAGCGATGAAAAAAGAAGGATATGATGCTGCGTTTTCTTGTGCGGTTACTGCTTCTTCATCTACTGTAGGGCCTATCATTCCACCAAGTGTTCCTATGATTATTGCAGCAACCTTGAGTGGATTATCCGTGGGTAAATTATTTTTAGCAGGTGCACTTCCTGGGCTATTATTGGGTGTAAGTCTGATGCTTGTAACCTACTTTATTTCAGTAAAAAGAAAATATCCTAAACTAGAAAAAAGTAGTTTAAAACAGATTTTTAAAGGCTTTTTAGATACATTTTGGTCTTTATTAATGACCTTTATCATCCTATTCGGAATAATTGGAGGTGTATTTACACCTACCGAAGCATCTATTATTGCTGTTTTATACGCCTTATTAGTGGGTACATTAGTATATCGAAGATTAAACCTTAAAAAAATTATTGTTATTACCTTGGATTCTATGAAAACCTCGGCATCTTTAATGGTGTTAATTGGTTTTGCAAATCTTTTTGGGTGGATTTTGATTGTAGAACAATTACCTCAGTTAATTTCCAGTGAGATTATTAATTTTTCTCAGAACAAGTATGTAGTGTTGTTGTTAATCAATTTGCTTTTAATATTCGTAGGAACTTTTATGGAAACTATAGCAGCTCTTTTAATATTGTTTCCAATTTTATTAAAAGTAGCAATCGCTGTAGAAGTAGATCCAATTCATTTTGCTGTTATTGCTTTATTAAATCTAATGATTGGTCTAACGACACCACCTTTGGGGATTTGTCTTTTTGTGTCCTCCAGTATAGGAAAGGTCTCTATTACCAAAGTAAGTAGGGCAGGACTTCCTTTTTTATTAGTGAGTTTGATCGTATTGGTCTTAGTTACTCTTATTCCCCAAATTTCATTATTCTTGCCAAAGTTGCTTATTGATTAAATAGATAGATAGATAGATAGATAGATAGATAGAAGAACTAGTTGTAATACTATTATAAAGAACAAAGTCCAACAGTATATGTTGGACTTTTTGCAGATTCATTTTAGTTTTGAAGGTCAAGATCATTTACTGCATCAGCAATCTCTCTACCTAATCGTAAACCTTCGATAGCATCTTGTTCTATATGTACACCTAAAGGAACGCGAGAGTATGCATTTTCTCTTGCCATTTCAGTAAAGGAAGTAAAACTTCTTGGTGTACCATTAAACTCTATGACGTAATCAAATCCTTCATAGGTTCTATCCGTAAAACTGATATTATCTGTACCAAAGAATCCGATAAATACTCCAGCTCCAGCACCTGCAAACGTAGCATGACCTGAAGGATAACTTGGAAAAGCTGGGTTAGCCTCTTCTATAAATCTTGATAAATTGGTTGTAAAATCTTCATTTATATATTCTAAAATGTAATTACTTGGGCGCTCGATATTATAAGTGTATTTATCATCCCAAGCAGAAACAGCTGCATCATTCACCGCAAAACCAAGTTTTAGTAACAGTTCCAATGTTCTTTCATATCCCAAGTCATATTGTTCAATTAATTGATTAGCTATAGAAAATTGTCTTCCTGGAGGACTAATCATAAGACCTTCTACATCATCTGCCCAAAACTCAGCAATCCATAAATCTTCATCGTTTCCATTGGCAGCTGCCGTTGCTACTTCATAAACCTCATGCATTTGTTCATAATATTCGCTAGATTCATTTCTACTGTATTGTAAGACTGTAGAAAAATCTTCGCTGCTAGTTTCCTCTGGGGATATAGCAAAAGTTCTGACTTCTCTCCAATACGGAAACCAAGCATCTTCGTTTTCATTAGCAGCCCATAAACCAACACCTACAGGAGCTATATAATCACTAGGAGTTGGGTTTGCAGCTTGTTCTTCTCCTTCTTGATCGGTTTGACTATAACTTATAACTCGCTGTGCCACATGTCTACCCCAATTTTCTGAATTTTCTATCTCTGAAGCAGAAAGTCCTTCAGTAAGTTCAGCTTCTTTTTCTTCCTGAAAAGAAGATATTCTCTGTCTAACTCCAGATTCCAGGCTAAACATAAAATGATCAATAACCAGTGCATATGCAGTATTTAAAGCTAGATCAATATCTACATCATCTTCTAATGCATTTAGATTTATATTCAGGTTATTAAATCTATCTTCATTAGACGTATAATTATCCATAAAAGGAACAGCAGTTTCATAACCCGTTAAATGAATGTATGCCAGAGCTCTAGTAATGGTATTTGGTCTCATACTTTGTGTATATTGATCTATAGTTACCCATAAATTACTCCATTCAACTATTAGATTAGCAGTTTCATTAGTTAAATCGATATCAGTATCAGGATCATCAAATATAGCATCATCATCTGTAGCACAAGATTGAAATAATAATATGTTAATTGCTATAATGATTATCCACTTCAAATTTATTTTCTTCATAATTTTTTGAGGTTAAGAAAAACTTGATAAAATCTTTATCAGATACTTGTCGATACTATTAAATTACTTTCTTTTTTCGGCCGTAAATAAAGTAAAAAGTACTAAAAAATAGTATCATTTATGTTTTTTCAAGTTTTAGTTAATAATTCTAATTTGGCTTATTTTTCATAAACCTTTTTGCTTGTTTATTATGAATACGAGTGATACTTGTTTTTACCCAACCACATAATTTAAAAAAATGATAATAATTTTTATTTTAGGTGGTTAACAAATTGATTTTCAAGTATATAATTTTGTTAAAAAAATAGGTTTATTTGTAAATTTGGAGAGAATCTACTTGCTTTTCTTAGACTATTATCATCTTGATTTTGAAAAGCGTTTACAATATTATCTTGTCCATATACATTTAGTATAGATAAACCAATTACCGTTTTAAAGCTTTTAGAAGTATTATAAAAAGTATAAGAAGTTGAAAAGTCTAGTTGATGCAATCCTGGAAAACGATTAGAGAATTCTATATTACCAGAATTTGATTCATTCGGAAAGATAGCTGGTAAACCTGAAAAATACCCCCATGAAAGCGCGAATTTCCATTTTTTTAGATTTATTAAACCAGTTAAGCTTATGATGTGACGTTGATCAAAGAATGCATCAGATGTCTCTTGAAAGTTCGTTTCAGTTTTACTCAAAGAATAATTGATGAAAGCTTCTATTCTACGCCATTTTTTCTTAATAAAAAGATTTGTTCCAAAACTGGTGATACTTCCCAATTGGTCATCAGATTTCTGAGAAATATCATTTGTTTTCTTATGATACAGTTCTAAATCTATTAACCATTTAGAAGAATCGAATATACCGCCAATCATCGTTTGGGTACCTTTTAAAGGTCTTATCTCATCATTAGGTAAGAACCAAAGTTGATTTGTAGTATTGAAATCATCGAAATCATTGGTAAACTTTTTTTGAATAAATTGATTAGAACTACCAACCGAAGTTTTTAAATATATCTGATCATTAACCAAATAACTAGCAGAAAATCTTGGGTTTACATATAAATTACGAAGAGGTGAATAATAATTATTATGAAGCCCGAAATTAATGATTAATCGTTCGTTCCATTTTTTTTGAAAAGAGATGTAATTAGAATGAACAATTGCAGATTGCCGTCTTTCAGAATCAATATTGCTTTGTTGTCCAAATTCTTTACTGGTTAGACGATGCTCTGTTAGGGTATACCCAGATTCGAAAGATAAATGATCATTATAATCATATGTTATTTCTGTGATTACACGTGTGTCCGATACCGTATTATCAAACCTTTCTACATCAGATCTTGTGTTTTGCACGAAACCCTCGCTCATGCTATTAAGATCAAAATTTGATTTGCTAAATCTTAGTTCTGTTTTTAGTTTTTTAGAAAACTGTGATTGCCATTTTGCAGTAAATCCCCAGTTATCTAGCTCCAACTCTCTAAAATCAACTTGGTCATCTTCATTTTGGTTTCTTACCTGAGCTGATAGATCATTTTGAATATTTATAAAGCTTAATGTAATCGCATTTCGATCATTTATGTCATAGTTTAATTTGGCATTTAGATCATAAAAACCGATGTCAAAATTAGAAGAACTATTTACTTCATCTGCTACTGATTCCAGTCTACTTCCTTGAAAACTTAAGATAGAAATAGCTTCTAGTTTTGGTGTGTTAAAATTTGGATAGCTGCTTCTTCCTGATACGACAAGCCCTAATTTCTCATCAATAAGCTTAGTCTTTATAGTAGCTCCTGCTAATATTGAGTTGATAGAAATTTCATAACGGTTCTCTTTTGGTATTTTGTCGTAGGTAGTCATATTAATTAGACCACCAACACGACCTCCCCATTTTACTGGTAAGGAATTTCTTTGAATTTCTACATCGGTTACGACAGAAGTATTATAAGGAGAAATAGCACCTAAAAAATGGCCTGAATGATAAATAGGAATATCATCTATCTGTACCAAGTTTTGATCAAAAGTATTACCTCTAAAATTAAGGTTTCCTGGTTTTCCACTAGGAGAGTGAATTCCTGGAATATTATTGATTACATTAAAAATATCTCCATCGGTTTCACCAGCTAATAAACCAAGGGATTGGGTATTAATTTGTATGCTATGATCACTTATTCTAGAATCTATTCCCTTGGTTACGTAGCTGTTTAAAACAATTTCATCTAATTGAAACTGCTTTTTAGACAGTTTTAAAACGGGAGTGTTTAACAGATCTTCTGCTTTTAATTTTACTCTATTAAAAGAATATAAATGAATACTTATAGAATCTAAAAGGAATACATTTCGCAATGTAAATGTTTCATCGGTGCTAAATATATAATCTGCTGGATGATCATTGATTTGATATTCTAATGTAGAAATAGTTGAATTAGATGTATCATCAATAACTCGAAAGTTAATACTCTTTCGAATAGGTAATATTATATAGTCATTGCTGTTATTTTTTTCAAATGTTACTCGAGCTTGTTGCTCTATGATTTTAATACAATCCTGTATAGTGTCGCAGCTAATGTTTCTTCTTAAGAATATATTTTTAAAGGTAGTATGATTGTAGGAGAAATCGATATCAAATTTTTTCTCCAATTCTTCGAGTTTATCTGAAAACTTAATAAAACTAGTATTCTGAGCAATACCAGTAGAACCAAATAGAAGGAGTAAGAGTAAAATATGGTAATATGAAACATACTTATTATCCATAATTTATTCTACAATAATCCTATTATTATCTATACGATATTTTATTTCCATAGATGAGAATAGTGTATTTAAAGCTGTATTTAAGTCTTTATGAGTTAGTGTCCCTGTAAATTCTAGATGTTCATATTTTTTTGGCAATTCTATTTTGATATCATAGTACTTCTCTAGCTCTTTCGTTATTGCTGATAAGGTATCTTTATTAAATTTACTAACATTATTAATCCAGTCTGGTGTGATAGAATTATGAGAATTACTAACTAATATATTTTTTTCTGCTATTACAGACTGTCCTTTTGTTAGTATTTTTTGATCTTTATTACCATATTCTACATTCACCTTTCCTTCATAACAGCTAACTTCGAATATATCTGGTGCTACTTTTACATTAAATTGTGTTCCTAAAACATCAATTTTTCCTAAATCAGTGATTACGGTAAAAGATTTTCCTTTAGTAACATCGAAAAATGCTTGACCATCCAAGAAAATAGTTCTCTTGTTTTCCCAATCATTCTCCTTAAATGATACTTTGGATAATGCGTCAACTTTTACTATCGTACCACAAGGAAGTTCAACTGTTTTATTTTCAGCGACCAGAGTAGTGATCGTAGTCGTTTGATTCATAAAGTAATTCCATGATAAATAGCTAATAGTCATCAAGATAGCAATACTTGCAGCTATCTTCATCCAACCATAATTGTTTTTATGTATTGATTTTACTTGTGTGTTAGAAACGGTTTTTTTGAGATTATTAAGATCTTTTAATCCGGCTTCTACATCTAGTTTAGGTACTTGCCAGGTATCAATTTCATCAATGACTACCTTTAATTCATCTAACTCGCCAGACGATTCCAATTGTTTTTTTTCGTCCTCATTCAATCGGTTGTCTAACCAGCGTGATATCAAATTGTTTCGAGTAAATTTATTATTCACTGTATAAGTATTTTATGTTAGAATTACCTTGTATACGTTTACAATACGATTTTACCCAACCTAATTAGATGTTATGTTTTTGTAATTCTGTTATCTCTTTAATCTTGATGAGTGCTTTTGCAATACGTTTTTCTACGGCAGTTTGACTGATATTTAACCGTTCTGCTATTTGTTTAAACGTAAGTTTTTCAATTCTATTTAGTAAAAAAGCTTCTCTTTGTTTTTCTGGCAATGCAGAAATGGTTTCTTCTATTTTTTGTTTGAATTCTTTGGTTCTTAAATGAAAATAAGGATCTTCATTATCATGATTTTGTTTAGTCACACTTTTTTCAAACTTAAGAGCCACTTTTTTAGACCTTAGTTGATCTATGTACAAATTTTTAGAAACGGTGTATAAGAAGTTAACTGCTTTTTCAAATATTACTGTTTTACATTTAGACCATAAGATAATAAATGCTTCTTGTACTATGTCCTGAGCTTGATTTAAGTCTCCAAACTTGAAATAGAGATGGTTTCGAAGACTTTCGGCGTGATTTTTATATAAATCATTATATACTTTTTCCTCGCAAACAGAGAAAAGTTTATTCATTTTCTTGATAGAATTAGTAGTAAAGATATAAAATAATTGCTCAAATTTCTTTTACGATAAAGAGTTGTTTTAAGAGTAATTTTATAGAAGAATGGTTATGCATTTTTATTTATTCATTCCATGCTCTTAAATTACTTATGGGAATTCCAATGCCTAAAGTCTTATGATACTGAGCTAAATAGGCGCCACTTTCTGTAGTAGTCCAATTCTCCCAAGTAGCTTCAATTCCTCCAATAGGTATAATAGTAACCCACATTTGATAAGAAGTAGGAAGATAATTTTTGTCAACTTTCCATAGGTATGAGTCTCCAGGTGTTGTACCACCTGAACTATACGTCACTAACAAACCTTTTTCACCATCTTCTAGGGTTACAATTTTTCTGGTTACTCCTTCATCAAACAATTTATGAGGAGCGACTACCCAAAAGGAATCATTATTAAAATAAGCAAGTGCTTTACTAATCATTTTTTGACTTTCTTCGCCTTCCAGGATATTTCCATTTCTAGTAATACTACTATTTATAGAATTCTGAAGATCTAGATTGGCCTCATAAGTATCCCAGTTTACTTTTACTTTCCCAGATTTTTTGTTCCAGATATAATGGTTCTGATTTCTAAAAGACCATTGGATATAATCTGTATTTACAAATTGGTTATGATGTACCGCTTGTTGTATTTGTAAAGCAAAATTATCAGCTTCTGTTCCAGACCTACCTTCTGGCATTTTCTTATGTAAAGAAAAGTAGAGTACAGCAATTAGAAATATAACAATGACTGTCATGCTGATAAAGAATATTTTAAGGAGTTTAAAGAGTCGTTTCTTCAAGTGATTAAGCTTTTGTTAGACCTTAAAGATATTAAAACCAACTGAAATTAAAGCGAATCATAATAGTCAAAAGCATCAATAATCAGATCGTCAGATACAATGCAATTGTATTTAGCATCTCCGATGGTATTAAGTAATACAAAATAGATGTTTCCTTTTTCGTTCTTTTTATCATGTACTAATAATTCCATAATAGCTTGGCGATCATTTGGATCTATGGATACTTTTGGAAAGGTAGCTAAAATCACTTGACTTATTTGCGTAAGTTCTTGCTCTGATACTGATAGTAAAGCTGCAGAAATAAATCCTTCTAAAATCATTCCAATAGCTATTGCTTCTCCATGTAATAAAGTTGGCTTTTCTGGATGTGTGAGGTAAAAGGATTCAATAGCATGTCCTAGTGTATGTCCAAAGTTGAGATACTTTCGGATATTTTGTTCTGTAGGATCTTTAAAAACGATGTTATTCTTAATAACTACAGAGTCATAAATTAATTGATCTAGATCTTCTAAGGTTAGTTTAGATAGGTCGGTCATTTTCTCCCAATAAGCTCTATCTTGTATGAGTCCATGTTTCAACATTTCTGCAAAACCACTACACATCTGATTGGTAGGTAATGTCTCTAGATAAGTAGTATCAACTAATACCATTTCCGATTCGCTAATAACACCTACCATGTTTTTAAGATTACCTAAATCTACACCCGTTTTTCCACCAACAGAAGCATCTACCATTGCTAGTAGAGAAGTAGGAACATTGATATAATTAATTCCTCTTTTATAGGTGCAAGCAATAAAACCACCTAAATCTGTTACTACACCACCACCAAGGTTAATCAATAAACTTTTTCTGTCGGCTCCATATTCTGCTAATACATTCCAAATGCTACTGCAGGTTTCTATATTCTTATGAATTTCCCCTGGCTCTATTTCCAATACCTCAATTTCGTAAGAACCTTCAATTTTACTCATAAAATGAGCATAACAGTTTTGATAGGTATTGCTGTCTACCAAAATAAATATTTTGGAGTGATTTGCCTTTTCCAAATAGGTGTTAAGCGCAGTGTAGCATTCTTCGTTAAAATATACAATAGAATCTTTAGAAACTATGGGCTTCATAAAAGGTGTTTTTTGAGGCTGTGAAATTAAGCAGAAATTGTAATAAAATAAACTTCCAAGTTCTATATTTGCAGATATCTTAAAACAATAGGGTAAGAAATGATAATACGATCATGATTTGGTAGAATTCACCTCGATTGTTATGAATTATTAAAATTGATAGTTAATGGAAAAACGTACTTTGTTTGATAATACTGAGACTGCTTTTGTCTTAAAAAGTGATTCTGAACTAGAGAGAGCTTATTTTCTCTTTAAAATGATCGCTAATGAACCATTAGTTAGAATAGGAACAGCGGTTACAAATTTCGCATTAAAAGCACATTTACCGGTACAAGGATTGATTCGTGCAACGGTTTTTGATCATTTTTGTGGTGGAGTAGACGAAGAAGATTGTATGCCAGTGATCGAAAAAATGTATGCTAAAGGTAAAGTATCATCAGTATTAGATTATTCTGTAGAGGGAAAAGAAGAAGAGGAACAGTTTGATCATGTGTTAAATAAGACTTTGGAAATTCTTGACTTTGTAGATCAAAAAGATGCAATTCCTTTTGGGGTTTTTAAACCTACAGGATTTGGACGATTTTTAATCTGGCAAAAAAAGACAGAAGGAACACCATTAACAGCAGAAGAACAGAAAGAATGGGATAGGATAGAAGAGCGTTTTGATATCGTTTGTAAAAAGGCATATGATTGCGATGTTCCATTATTGATTGATGGAGAAGAAAGCTGGATGCAGGACGCAGCTGATGAATTAGTAGCTAAAATGATGCGTAAGTACAACAAAGAAAAAGCAATCGTATATAATACATTACAGCTATATAGGCATGATCGATTAGATTACCTAAAAAAGTTACACGAAGAAGCAAGAGTGTATGGATATAAAATCGGAATGAAAATCGTTCGAGGTGCTTATATGGAAAAGGAAAACGATCGTGCAGCAGAAAAAGGATATCCTACACCAATTTGCGAAAGTAAAGAAGCTACAGACCTTAACTTTAATACGACATTAACCTATATTCTAAATAATCTTGGAGATATTTCTGTATTTATAGGAACGCATAACGAAGAAAGCAGTTATAAAGCAATTGAGCTTATGGAGCAACAAGGTATAGCTAAGAATGATCCAAGAGTTTGGTTAGGTCAATTATTTGGAATGAGCGACCATATTAGTTTTAATTTGGCTGCAGAAGGGTATAACGTTGCTAAATATTTACCTTTTGGTCCAGTAAAAGATGTAATGCCATATCTAATTCGTAGAGCAGAAGAAAATACATCAGTAGCTGGGCAGACTACAAGAGAATTAGATTTATTATCTAAAGAAAGGAAAAGAAGAAAATTATAATGTTTTACATATAACCAACAATGAATTTAAATCAAGTAACAGTTCCATCAATAAATGTAGAACAATCGATAAGGTTCTATGAGTTACTTGGATTACATTTAATAGTAAAAGCATTACCACATTATGCTCGTTTTGAGTGTAAAGACGGAGACGGAACTTTTTCCATACATCAGGTAGAAGAATTGCCAAAAGGAGAAGGTGTCTACGTGTATTTTGAAACCGAAATATTAGAAGAAGAAGTAGGTCGTTTGCAAAAAGAAGGAGTAATATTTGATTTATTACCTACAGAACAAAGCTGGTTATGGAAAGAAGCACGACTTAAAGATCCAGACGGTAACCAAATCATTTTGTATTTTGCAGGAGACAATCGTAAAAATCCACCTTGGAGAATCAATTAAAAAGGATATCCAATAGCAAAATTTAATATAGAGTTAGAGACATTAAAATCAATTTTATTTTCGACATCAGCAGGGTCTAATATTGGAGCTGCTAAATCAAATCGGATTACAAAATTCTGAATATCAATTCTTAGGCCTACGCCAGTACCTATTCCTAGTTCACTAAGGAAATTAGAAGAAAATTCTCCTCCTGGTAATGAATCATTTTCATTTGTTAACCAAACATTACCAGCATCAACAAAAACCGCTCCTTTTAAGTAAGGGATTATTGGAAATCTATATTCTAGATTTGCTTCTAAGCGAATGTCACCTGATCTATCAAAGAAAGAACCCGTATCATCATCATCAGGTGTATATGTTCCAGGTCCGATAGATCGAATTCTAAACGCTCTAACGCTAAACGCACCTCCAGAAAAATATTGCTTAGAAAAAGGAAGAGTTTCAGAATTACCATAAGCTAAACCCCAACCTCCAAATAATCGAGTTACCAACTTTTGATTGTTTCCTATGCTAAAATGATATCTAAAATCAATATCGGCTTTAACGTATTGAGCGTATTCCAATCCTAAAAATGTATTGATATTTTCTTCATCACTGCTGTCAAAAAGGCTCACGGTATTACCCGCAATATCAAAATTGAAGTTGAAGAAAAAAGGATTGCTAATCGATGAATCATTTAACTCATTATAGGTAAAAGAATAGGTGAGTCCAGCAATGAATTGTTGATTAAAGCTCGTCTTTAAAAACTGATTTTCTTCAAGTATTTGTTCAAACTCTTCGGTAGTATTAGATAAGTTTACATAATTGAGACTAATTGGATTTAGTTCATGATTAACAAAACGATTGGCATTCCAGCTATAACCAAATGTGGTATTAAAAGAGTTTAAACTGTATAGCTTACTTCTGTTAAGATATTCGAAACCAGCACTAAGTATCGTTTTTGGAACCGCATATTGAAAACGATCTACAATTTTAATGGGGAATAATAATCTGGGAAATACCAAATCAGATTTCAAACCTATTTGTGTACTACTTAGACCACTATTTTCTCCTCCAGATAATTGAGTTTCATATCCTAGGGAAGCGGTTATATTCAAAGTTTCTCCTCCTCTGAAGAGATTTCTGTTAGCATATGTGACGAGTAAGCTTGGACCAGTAAAATTGTTAGATTTGGATAAAGCTTGTAGCTCTGCTCTTATTGCTCTTTTATTAAGTGGTGACAAATAAATATTTGCTCTAAGATTTCCTTCTTCTTTTCCTTGTTTTCCTGAGGTAAGCACATCATATTCAATATTTACAAACTTATATGTTCCTATCGAAGATAGCCTGTTACTTGTTCTTTTGGAAACTGAAGGATTATAAAATTGATTTTTTTCGAAGAGTATATAGGGTTTTAAATACTTTGGTTTGAAAAAATCTCTATTTTCTATAAAATTGATATTTGAAAATTGAATAGTATCTTTTGAATTACTATCTGTATGGATTGTATAGTTTGGATATACATTAATATTACTAATGCGGTAAGGGATTAAAGATTTTTCGGGAACATTTTTCTTTAATCTCAGGAACAAATCGTAATGTTTGGTTTTATATTGATTGGTATCCGCTTCAAAAATCAAAAAATCTGAATTAAAGTTATAATATCCTCTAGCTTTGAGAGTCTTATCAATTCGTTCTCTTTCTAACTCAAAAAGCGCTAGGTCAAAACGATCCCCCTTTTTTATTGGGCTTTTGGAAAAAATGTCTTTTATCTCTTCTGAGATTGGAAAGGGAATAGAATCTAATCTGTAATTTTTTAAAATATAAGGTTGATTTACTACTACATTGTATGTAACGGATGCGTAGGAACTATCTGTTGTAATTTCAGAGTTTATTCGATTTCTAAAAAAACCTCTATTCTCTAGGCGATTATTGATTAATTCTTCGATACGTGATCTATCTATATCAGAAAGGTATACAGGTTCTTCACCAAAATTCTTGTACAAAAATTTATTAATGAATCCAGGATTATCTTTTTGGTTTTTATAATGCGCATATAAACCAAGTTTAATTCCTAGCATTTTTGAGTTGGGTTCAGGTCTTATAACAGATTCTATTTCCTTTTCAATTATGTTAAGATTTTTGATCTTGGAATCTGATTGTAAAGACAAGGAAGCGCCCGTATATAGTTTTTCATTATTAGGTATAAAACGTTTCACACCGCAAGAAGACAGAAGAACTATAATACTGATGAATAATAAATATCTCTTTTTCAAGTCTAATTTTCTTTTGATTTTTGTTTTTTTAGTTCTTCTTTAATGGATTTGGAAAATAACTCTTTAAATTCATTAAACTCTCGATTAAAAATAAACGCAATACCCGTTACAATCAATTGTCCATCAATAACACTTTCAAATTCATTTTTTCTAAATCCTTTAAGCCGATATCTTCCATTTTTCGTCAATAGATATTCCAGGCTAACATTGCCTATTACAGGTGTTGTTTCTGCTGAGTTTTGACTACTTCCTTCAATATCAACATCACTTCCTACTTGTACGATTAATCGATCGTTGAATAGTCTTTTTTGCGCATTAATTTCTAGTTGTGTTCTGTTTTGTGCAGCATTACCTTGATAATCAGTATAGCTGTTTAGACCAAAATCTAATTCGACTCCAGTATCTCCAATTAGTTTATCCGAGAAGCTATTGAGCTGGCCAGATAGTACTTTGTTTACATTATCTCTAGCTATGGAAACGGCACCACCATTACTTCCATCACTACCAGCATCTGGAAAAAATCTATTTAACACTAAAAGAGAAAAGACTTGTTTATTAAGTTCTTCTTCTTGACTGTTAAGTTGTTGTACCTGTCCATATACTTCTCCTCCTAAACTACCTTGTTCGTCCTCAGGCATGTCTAGTTGGAAAGAAATTTCTGGTTCCAAAAGCTGACCATCTACGTTTAGATATACTAGAAATGGTAGTTTTTGACGAAACTGATTTGTAATGCCAGAAGATTCTCCAGATGTTTTTGCCGCCATCAGAGAAGCTGCAGAAGTTTCTACGTTATAAATAGCGGTAACATCAAGTTTAGCATCTAATGGGTCTCCTAACCAGGTTATAGAACCTCCTGGAGCTATTTGAAATCTTCTTTTTACTATATTATAAAGACTTACTTCATAGTGTCCATCAGTAATATCATACCTTCCGGTTAGCGTTGTTCTACCGTTTGGTTCCATTCCAAATTTAAGTTCTCCTTCACCCGAGATCTGAAAATTATCTTTACTACGTTCGTCAATAACAATCTTAAAAACAGAACCTTTATCAATTTTTAATTTAGTGTTGATGTCATATCCCTTTAATAATGTATTAGCATATCGATCTTCTTCAACTCGAGTTATAATAGCATCAGGATTTTTCCGATTTACAAATACAACGATACCTTCACGTTCTTTAATTTCAAGCTCTGATTCAGGAACTATTAAAGTAAAATTGGAATCTTCATCGATGGCTAAATCACCTTTGATTTTAGGAATATCTAAATTTCCTTCTATATCTAAATCGGCTGTTATTTTTACATTTCCAAAGAAGAGATCATTGTTTTCTCTTGTAGCATTTAGTATCTGAAAGTTTTTCGTGTTTAGTGAAAGGTTAAAATCTGGATTATTCAAGTCTTTCGTACTTATTTTACCGTCTAAAGAAAAAGTATTTAAATTTTCATCTGCAATGGTGAAATTGTTTAAGGTTATATCTGTATTTGTAATACTTATATTTTCTTCTGGTAAAGTAAATCGTGTATTCAGAGAATTGACTATCATACTTGTGTTTTCAAAATGAAAAGTGCCTTTATAAATAGGGTTTAAAGTAGTTCCTTTAATTTTTGTATTACCACTAATGATACCTTTAGTCTCTGAGATTTGCTGGTTCATAAACTTTTCCAATACCTGAACTTGTAATTTTTCTAGGTTGAGATCAAAATTTATTTCCGACTCATTTTCTTTAGTCTGATAATCTCCATTGAGGTTTAATTTTACATTTTCTCCATTTAATAATAAACTCAGATCATAATTTTGAAAGCTTTTAGATGTAGCGTCTAGTGTAAGGTCTCCTAAAGTAATTCCTTTTACTTTTAATTCTTGAACATTTAGGTCTGCAATAAGACCAATTTGTTCAAAAGGGTTTTCAAAAATAATTTTACCATCTATAATACCATTAGCAAGAATTTCATCATCGCTTAGGATGGAAGTAAATGTAGATACATTGAAATTGTAAAAAGAAATACCTATATGCTTTTTGTCAATTTGAGAGTCATCTGAACTAATAATCAATTGTTGTTGATTTTGTTTTATTTCAAAATCTTTAAAATCTATATAATTTTTAGCTATGGTAATTTGGTTATTTGAGGAAATAGACCATGGATTTTTATCAAAAACAACAGATTTAGGGTCGATATGATAATATAGTGTGTCTTTTTTTAGTCGTAGTTCAGACTTAACAGAAGCAATCCTTTCAGTTTCGTTATAGGTGCTAAAATCCAAAAGTAAAGTTTGATCTTTTAAAACTCCCTCAAAAGCAGTTTTATTGATTTGGATTGGGTCTGATACTATACTTTTCCAGCCTAAAGAGAATTTTACATCCTCCTTATCGGCATCTATATTCAGACTAAGGCTATCTATACTACTATTGTTGTAATTAATAGACGGTGCATCTAAATTAACAATTAATTTTTCCTTGTCTTCACTAAAGTAAAGATTGGCAGTGATAGAATCTAATTCTTTAATACCTGGTAATAAAATATTACTTAAGATAGGTTTTTCTCGTACTACCAAATCCATTGTGATCTCAGCCGATTTTTGAATAGTATCTTTTATTTTATTTTCAGAAATATATGTTTTTAGTCTATTTTGTATTGAATGTATTATTTGATCAACTCCGGTATTAGCTAAGATATTTGCATCCAAAAATTCACTACCTATCAATACTTCGGATGTATTAGAATTACTTAAAGCATCAAATTTTATATCAGCTATTTGATAAGGTTCATTGTTCTTTACTACCAAAGCATCTGTGATTTTAGAGTGTAACCTAAAATCCTGAGAGTTTCCTGTGTAATCGAAAGATATTTTACATTGTGTTTTTATAATATCATTGGTGATAATACCTAAACCATTCAGATCGGCACCTGCAATATTCAAAAAACCATTTACCTTAGGTGAAATAGAATCTAAAACTAAATTTGTATTTAAAAGGAAATTTAAATTTCTATCTTTAAACTTAGCATTAACATTCCCTTTACCGTTAACTATTTCGCCACGTAATTTAAAATCAGAGAAGTTATATTCATTAATTGTTATTTCTTTAAAATCAGAATCTAAGGTTGCATTCAACGTATTTAGGGAGGATCCTGATCCTTTTATTTGTGCATTTAAAGTTATGGAGCCAAGTTGTTGGTTATTCAATAATTTTTGTAATTGAAATTTATCTACAGACACATCTCCATTGAATGAAATCTGATCCTTATTACTGTAATTGCCGCTTAGAAGAACAGATCCCATTGAAGATTTCAACAAAGTATTTCCGTCTAAATCATTTACATGTCCTGATATATTACCTTCTATACCGATTTCTGAAGGAAGATTTATTCCATAATCAGATTCATTAATAAATGCTTTTAAGTTCTGTTTTGTGGAAATAAAATTATACGAAATAGAGTCAAACTGTATTTGATTTTCGGTTAGAAGATTTTTTAAGTTACCTTCTAACTGTATTCTTGTGTCCTTGCCCCAATATAAATTAGGTATGCTAGTTTTAAAATCTGAAATTTTCCCTTTTAACGTTAGAGATCCGTGTAATCTTTTTTGTGCTAATGAATCGATATAATTATTTTGAGCTAAACTGGATTGAAAGTAGTAAGCATCTTTAATTCCTAAATTAAGTGTATCTAAAGTTATATCAAATATTGCTTTCTCTGGAGAGTTAACTAATGTAAAAAGAGAGTTGTATTGTATGTCAAAATTACCTTTTATATTACTTTCATTTGTCTGCATATAGACTTTTTCTAACCTTGTTGATGAGGTCTCATCTATAGTTATTACAGAAGAAAGATGCTTTAACTTAAAACCACTATGATCTGTAAATGCAGTTTTTTGTAGCTTTACGCCAGCTTTTCCTTTAGCAATATTCAGATTCTCTGCTTTTAATAAAATGGATTGTAAAGAAATATAGTTGGGATCAAATTGTTTTTCTTTTCTAAGGGTGGATTTGTTTTGAAACAAAAATGAATTATTTTCTAACGAAATAAAGTTAATATTCAATGTTAAATCAGGCCAATGAAAAGGCGACTCCTTTTGAGGTTGATTTTTTTTTGAATTACTTAGTGATTTCAATAAAATCTTAGAATCATCAAATTTAAATTCATTGATACTATATTCCTCATCTATAAGATTAATATAACTATTGTCAATATCCAGTTTTCCAATATTTGATGAAAAGGTAATACTATCGGGAACGGATTGATAAAATATATTTACCTGATCAATAGAAAAATAATCTATTTTAAACTTTGGTAACTCTGTATTATTCGATTTTGTATCAGAGCTGGTTGTAGTTAATTTTGTTTGTTTGAATCGAATATCTGAATCACTAAAGTAAAATCTTCTAATTCCGAAATTCTTGGTTAATAGGTCAAAGGTTTCCATATCAAAAGAAAGTTCGCCTAGTTTTATAGTACTATCGATACCTGCAGTTTCGTCTAAAAACAACACCTCAAAATCGGTAAGAGATACCCCTCCAATAATTATTGGAACATCAGAGGATGTTTTTGTAGTATCTGTTTGAGTCGTTAATGACTCTAATATAAAATCAAAGTTATAAGATTTAGTGTCTTTTTTTCTGGTTATATTAGCTTTTACTCCATCCCAATCTAATGATTTTAGATGGTAGCTTGTTCCTCTAATAAGAGGTAGTAAAGCTATTGATGCTTCTAATTTTTTTGAATAAAGAAGCGTGTCTTGTTTTTGATCTTCTATATAAAACTCTTCTAATAAAATATTACCAGAAAAAGTAACGTAAGCTTTACTAAGTTTTATAGTGGTTTTGGTCTCATTTGATAGATAGGAGATCAGTTTATTTACAATAATTTCCTGTCCCCATGGACTTCTAATAAAAAGTATGATAAACGCAAATAAAGTTACCAGAATTATTAAAATTTTAGCGATCCTTTTTATCCATTTATATTTTTGCTTTTTGACTTTATTCACAGAAGGAATTACTTGTTAGGTGATTTTAAACAAATGTACATTGTTAAAAGTTAATCTAATTCGAATTTTATCTTAATAAGATCTTAACCATATGGATTGGTGTAAAAGTTTTATCATATCAGTCAATAATAAATTTCTTAGTTAAGATTTATGCTTAATTTTACTTTTATCAAGTGATAGTTTACAAAAAGAATTAGTTTTTAAAAATTTTACTTTTTGATATGAATGATATGTTAGTAATCGAGAAAAACTTTATAGATCAGGATTTCTCAAAGCAAAAATTACCTGGTAATGAGTATGATAATTGCGAGTTTGTGAATTGTAATTTTTCAGAAGCAAATATGTCTGTAATTACTTTTATGGAATGTAGTTTTACCGATTGTAATTTTACGAATGTAATGCTTAAAGAAGCATCGTTTAAAGATAATTGTGTTTTTAAAAATTGTAAACTGTTAGGAGTAAACTTTAGTAGTTGTAATCCTTTTATGTTTTCTGCGAGCTTTGATGGTTGTGTATTAGATTATGTTTCTTTTTATGCTTTTGAACTCAAAAATACAAGTTTTAACAACTGCAAACTTTTAGAAACCGATTTTACCGAATCTGATATTACTGGTTCAATGTTTAATAATTGTGATTTAACCAAAACTATTTTTGAACAAACCAACGCTGAAAAAGTCGATTTTAGCACAGCCTTTAATTACACAATCAACCCAGAAATAAATAAGCTTAAGGGAGCTATTTTTTCTAAAACCAATTTACAAGGATTACTGCATAAATACCAACTTGTTTTCAAGTAGTCCATAAACTCTTAAAACCATGAGAAAATTTAAAAGATATAGGAAGCTGCTTATTTTTCTTGCCTTGATCTTCTTATCATTATTCTTTCTAGCAGATTTTGATATTCCTGTAGAAGAGTTAAAAGAAAAATATACCTATTCATATTCTAAGTTTGTGGAAATCGATGGAATGAATGTCCACTATACAGATCAAGGATCTGGCTTTCCAATTATATTATTGCATGGTAGCGGAGGATCGCTGCATACTTGGGAAGGTTGGGCAAATGAGTTAAAAACAAATTATCGCGTGATAAGCATAGATTTACCAGCTTTTGGGCTAACAGGTCGACATACGCGAGGAGATTATTCTATAAATAGTTATACAAAGTTCTTATACGATTTTGTAAACAATCTAAAACTTGATAGATTTCATCTAGCAGGTAATTCGTTAGGTGGAGGTATTGCTTGGAATTTCACATCGGATTATCCAGAAAGAGTAGATAAATTACTATTGTTAGATGCTTCTGGTAATAGACCAAAACCAAAGAAACAAACTACAGAGAATACAAAAAAGAAAGGTAGTAGTTTTTCTGTTTTCAGATTAGCGCGTATTCCTGTAATCAATAAATTATTTCTCTATTTTACACCAAAATCTATTATTCGTAATAACTTAGAACAAGTATACTATGATGATAGTAAGGTAACGGATACTTTGGTAGAGCAATATCATGATTTTGCATTAAGAGAAGGTAATCGCCAAGCTTTTATGGATAGACTTACGACGACAAGAGGAAACGATACATCACATAAATTAAAAGAGATAAATAATCCTACACTTATTCTTTGGGGGGAAAATGATCGTTGGATTTCTGTGAACTCTGCCTATAAGTTTAATGAGGATATCCCAAATTCTAAGTTAGTAATCATGAAGAAAACTGGCCATTTACCCATGGAAGAAAAGCCAGAAGAAAGTGTGAAAATAGCTATGAATTTTTTGGCTGAAGATTTGGAGTAGTTCTTTTAGAGGTGGATTCTTTATATACGTTCCATTACCTTTTCCAGGGTACTAATAACCGTTTTTATTTCATCTTTATCTAAAGCTGCAAAGCCAATTCTAATACCATTATGTCCAGAATTATCATTGTCATAGCGTCTCCATTCTGGATTAAAAGCAACGTTGAGTTTTAGAGCTTCGGTCATAACAACATCCCAATTATATGGTTGTTTAAGTCGCACCCAAACAGCCATACCGCCATTAGGAACTTTGAAATCAAAATAGTTATCTAGCTTTTCTCTAAGTAATTTGCAAAATAGATCACGTCGTTCTTTATATACCTTTCTTACTTTATTGCTATGTCTTTGTACATCACCATTAACAATCATTCTGGCAAGTGTCTGTTCCAATAAAGTATCACCTTGTCTATCTAATATGCGTCTTAGTCTTGCAGCTTCATCTACTACTTCTTTTGGAGCAATAAAATAACCAATTCGGAGTGCTGGAGCTATAATTTTTGTAAAACCACCAATATAAATAACATTTCCTTGTGTGTCATTACTAGCTAACGGTAGGATAGGAGCATTACTATAATGAAAATCATAGTCGTAATCATCCTCTATAATAGCAAAATGATATTGTTGAGCAAGATCCAAAAGATGCATGCGTCTTTCTGCTGATAACGTTACTGTAGTGGGATGGTGATGATGGGATGTTACGTATACAGCGCTGACCTTTTGTTGTTGGCATATACTTGCGATCTCACTAGTATTGATACCGTTATCATCTACAGAAACACGTTTTATAATACCATTGGCTTCCATAAATGTATTGTCGGCTGTCATATAATTTGTGTTCCCAGTGATTATCGTATTTTGATTATTAAGCAGTAATTGACTGGCAAGGTAAATTCCCATTTGACTGCCTCTAGTGATTAAGATGTTGTCTACAGTTGTTTTAAGACCTCTGCTTTGATTCAGATAAGAAACTAAAGCTTTTCTTAAATCTAGATTTCCATATGTGTCACCATATCCCAAAAGTTCTTTATGATGGATTTTGTTAGCAATGTTCCTATAATTTTTTGCAATGTCTTCTATTGGAGCTAACCGATGGTCAGGTACTCCTTCATCTACTTTTAGAGGAGCATGCAGAGCTTCAATTCCTTTTATGAATAGATGGTCTCTTTTCTTAAAATCAAAACCTACGGTGCTATGAGTATTAGAATCAGGAAGATGTTGAAATTCTTTAGGTTTGATAAGCGGAAGGTTCTTACTTACGAAGGTTCCCTTAGCTGGGATACTTTCTATCCAATCTTGTGACATCAATTCATCATAAGCAGCAACAACCGTTTTTCTGTGGATTTGTAAATCTTCAGATAATTTACGAGACCCGGGAAGCTTTGTTGACGGTGCTAATTTTCCAGATTTTATGAATCCAATCATCTGGTCACACAGTTGTAGGTATAAATGACGATTAGAATTTCTATCTAATTTAATATTACTTTTAAAAGGAAATATAACTGGACTACCCATTATATGATAACTGGATTAGTATATGAGTCCATAAAACTAATAATTTTGAATCAAATCAAAAAATGAACAAGAAATGTCAGAATATCAAGTAACAAAACTTAATAAAGTAGTCAGAGGATCCAAAAGAGCAAGGTATAATGTCGAAGAGATTCATCAAATTTTAGATGATACCTTCTTATGTCATATAGGCTACGTTTGGAGTGATAGCGCTATTGTAATACCTACTGCTTATGGAAGAGATGGAGATATCATCTATATTCATGGATCCTTAAAAAATAGGATGATGACTAATTTATTGGTAGTAGGTAAGGCGAGTATTTCAGTAACACATTTAGATGGTTTAGTAATGGCAAGATCTGCATTTCATCACTCTGCTAATTACAGATCTGCTACTATTTTTGGAAATGTAAGAAATGTAGAAGATTCCGAAGAAAAAATGAAGGCCCTAAAGTGTATTCTTGATCATATGGTTCCTGGACACTGGAATAATATTCGACAACCCAATGCTAAAGAAATTAATGCTACATTGGTCATGGCTATAAAAATAGATATGGCATCTGCCAAAGTAAGGGCAGAAGGAGTTGTGGATGAGAAAGAAGATCATGAATTACCAATCTGGGCTGGTGTAATTCCGATCAAGCAAGTTGCCCTAGCTCCAATATCAGAAAAAGATCTGAAAGTAGGAGTATCGATTCCTGAATCGGTATCTAATTATGTAACTAAGAATAAGTTATCCTAATTTTGTAATTATGTTAGAAATAAGACCTACTTGTGAGAATTGTAATAAATCATTACCTAATGATAGTAACCAAGCTATGATTTGTACTTTCGAATGCACATTCTGTAAAGATTGTGTAGATACTATCTTCCATAATGTATGTCCTAATTGTGGAGGAGGTTTTACTAAAAGACCTACAAGACCGTCACACTTATTGGAAAAATACCCAGTAGGTACTGAAATTGTTTATAAGCCAATAGATATAAATTTATTTGAGAAATTATTGATTCGGTTTAAAGGTGTTGAGGCTAGAAAACGATAATAATGACTATAACAATAAGAATAGCTACTATAACAGATGTAGAGGACATTTCTTTTTTAGGAAAAAAGACCTTTGATCAATCATTTGGTTATCTTTTTAACGATAAACAGGATCTTTTAGACTATTTAGAAAGAACATTTTCCTTGGCAAAACTAAAAACTAGTATAGGCAAACCTCATAATATATACTGGATTGTATTGTACGATGAAAAGCCTGTTGGATATGCAAAAATTCAATTGAATGCTCGATCTGAATTTATAGTGTCTAATAATTCATGTAAACTACAAAAGCTTTACCTATTACAAGACTATCTATCAAAAGGCATTGGAGGACAATTGCAACAATTAATTCTAAAAAAGGCTAAAGAAAGCAGTGATTATATATGGTTGTCGGTTCTAAAAGAGAATACAAAGGCTGTGTCTTTTTATCAAAGAGATAACTACAAAATTGTTGGGGAACACCCTTTTAGTATTGGCAAAGAAAACTTTGAGTTTTGGGTAATGGGCAGGGATTTATAATTATTTATTGATTTCCAAAGAATTTATCTTAGCAATAGAATCACAATTAGCAATCAATAGACTAACTAATTTTTCTTTGGCAACACCTTCTATAAAATAAGTTTTACAAGAATCTAGTTGGGTATTGCTCTTTCCGAAATCTACACTTCCTGAGGTAAGAATAGAAGAAATATCAGCAGTATCAATACTGTTATTGCGCATAGCTGTCAATACCTCTTCCGAAAATAGTCGTTCTTTAATTCTTATATTTTTGAGTACTCGAGCATTGGGAGAATAATCACAAGATGCATTTTTGCCACCTAGAAAAAAGAACAATAAAAACAATCCTATAATAAATCCAAAAAAATAAAATCCAAGTCGATGTGCTAGTTTCATGTACTGTAAAAATCAAAGCCCAAAAGTACACAAAGTTTATCGATTTAGATAGGCTTTGTATCTCAAAGAATCTGCAAATTCATATAGTAAAAGCAGATCCAATATTTTATGTTCTTAGAAAATCAATAAATTAATATCTCTGTAAGAAAGATCGAACCAATCTGCTATGGATTTACTGGTTAAAATGCCATGATAGAAATACAATCCACTTTTTAATCCTCTATCAAAACGCACTGCGTTTTCAATACCGCCTTCATCTCCAATTTGAAGTAAATACGGTGTGAAAATATTACTAATGGATAGGGAAGAGGTCTTAGCATAACGAGATGGAATGTTTGGTACACAATAATGCACCACACCATGTTTCTCGAAAGTAGGATGATCATGAGAGGTAACTTCGCTAGTTTCGAAACAACCACCCATATCAATACTCACATCGATCACTACAGCTCCTTTTTTCATGCGTTCTACCATGGTTTCCGAAACAATAATTGGGGATCTGTTTTTGCCTCTTACCGCTCCAATCACAACATCACATCGACGTAATGCTTTTAATAGGTTTTTGGGTTGTATGGTTGAGGTATACAAAGGTCTTCCCATATTGGTTTGTATGCAACGTAATTTGGTAATAGAATTGTCAAATATCTTTACATTAGCGCCAAGTCCAATAGCAGATCGTGCTGCGAATTCACCAACTGTACCAGCACCAACAATCACAACCTCTACAGGTGGAACACCACTAATATTACCCATCATAAGTCCAGAACCTTGGGTAGCACTACTCATTAATTCTGAGGCGATGAGTACCGCTGCGGTTCCTGCTATTTCGCTGAGAGCTCTTACTGCTGGATATGCACCATCTGCATCTCTTATAAACTCAAAACCAAGTGCTGTGATTCTTTTCTTTGCTAATTCTTGAAAATAGACTTTGGATTGGGTTTTTAACTGTAAGGCAGAGATTAAAACCGTTTGTGGATTAATGTGCTCTAGTTCTTCTAACGAAGGTGGTTCTACTTTTAGGATTATCGGACAACCAAAAACCTTGGTAGTATCTTTGGTAATTTCGGCACCAGCTTCACTATATTCTCTATCTGTAAAACTTGCACCAATACCGGCGTTAGATTCTAATAATACTCTATGTCCATGGGCTGTTAACGCTGCTACAGCATCAGGTGTAAGACATACACGCTTTTCTTGATAACTGGTTTCTTTTGGGATGCCTATGAATAGTTTTCCTTTTTTCTTTGCCACTTCAATCATTTCTTCCTGCGGCAATAGTTGTTCTTTGGTAAAAGGCGAGGTTGGTTTACTCATTTGTGTGTCATTCTGTATCTCAAATTACGAATAAAAATGAATAGCATCCAAATTTAGTATTACCGTATTTGTAATAAAAACATTCGTAAGTTATATAATACTTGATCTCTATTAGGATTAATTAACAGACTCGCAAATAATTGAATACTAATTTTAGCGTAATCTATTCCACCAGGATTTTTTATTAGACTTTTTTAGGGCATCCAATTCTGATAAATCGATGTTATGAATTTTATCAAAAACCTTAGTTCTAATACTATAAACAATGCTTAAAACTATTATTACTACTGGTATCAAATAATAAAAGTGATCATTATCTATAAATTCCGAATCTTCAAGAATAATAGAAGCTAATTGAAATGAATATAAGGAAATAGGGATTAAAATAACTAAATACCACCAGTGCTTGCAGGTAAAAAACCAAATGATAAATAGTAACAAGGGGATAAGTTTTCCTAATACTACCCACACAAATACATTAACGCTTTCATAATATTTGCTTTGGTAAGTAAAAAAAGAACTTTCCCAGATGGCACCATCTGGGAAAATATCATTGATATAAAATAAAAACGGTATAGTTGCTATGGAAATAACAATAATATTAGTTCGAACTAGGTACCTTGATTTTTTTCTTTGGGACTGACATTGGTATTGAGTATCCTTTTTTGTTTCTGACATTTTGTGTGATTGAGGTATCGGATGTTGGTTGGGTTTGGTTTTCTACATCGGAGAACATGTAGATAGATAAGCTAAAGAAAAAACTGAAAAAAAGTGTTGTCGTGATTTTCATTATAATAGGGATTTAATTAGTTATGGCCCCAAACATATAAGAAAATCCAACAGTCAATCGAATCAAAAAAATTGTAGTTTTGCAAGCCGTAAGCAAGCGTTTTTAGTACTGAGAAAAAGTATACTTCTTACGTAGAAACTGTCGAAAAACATATTTTTGCCGATTAAATACTTGTAAAAAACAACAATAAAAATAGTTTTTTATTAGTGTAAGAAAAAGCGTTAGTCTGTTAAATTTTATTAAAACGGGTTTTTTAACATTTTTTACCCCAATAATAGTACTCTTTTACCATCGTCTTGGAGCTCAATTTTAACTTTAACACTATCATTAGGCAATAAATTGGCAATTTTTTCTGGCCATTCTATAAATAGCCATGCATCAGAATCAAGATATTCTTCAAAACCGATGTCGTAGGCTTCCTCTTCTTGTTTGATTCTATAAAAATCGAAATGATAAATGGTGTCGTTTTTACCCTGATATTCGTTCACTAAAGAATAGGTAGGGCTGGAGATCGTATCAACGACACCTAATTGGTTGCATATTTCTTTAATAAGTGTTGTTTTACCAACGCCCATTTCTGCATCAAACAATAATATTTTGTGGGTAGCATTGTTAATAATTTCTTCAGCTGTCTTTGAGAGCTCTTCTAAGGTATAGGTAATCTTCACAGTACTATTTTTTGTTAGTGCAACATACTACATAAAATAAGAGTATGCAATATGATATTTTTCATATCGTATACTCTGTATAAGTTATATGATAAAGTCTATATGCTATCTTGGTTTTAATACCGCAAAAGGAATAATCATTTCTTCTAAGGATACACCTCCGTGTTGATAGGTGTTTCTGTAATAGCTTACATAATGATTGTAATTATTTGGGTACGCAAAGAAATAATCACCTTTGGCAAATATGAAAGAACTACTCATATTAATAGAAGGTAAATGAATTGTTTTTGGATTTGTGGCGGCCAATACTTCTTTATCCTCATAAGTAAGACTTTTACCAGTCTTATATCTTAAATTTAAACTAGTGTTTTTGTCTCCTATTACTTTAGAAGGGTTTTTAACGTTAATAGTCCCATGATCAGTAGTGATCAATAGTTTGAAGCCCATTTGCTGAGCTTGTTGTATCATCTCTAATAAAGGCGAGTTTTTAAACCAGCTTTGTGTAAGAGAGCGATATGACTTGTCATTAGAAGCTAATTCTTTAATAACTTCCATTTCTGTTTTACTGTGTGATAGCATATCTACAAAGTTGTATACAACCACAGTTAGGTCATTATCCTTGAGTCCTTTGAAATTAGCGGCTAGAGTTTTACCGGATCTCTCGTTTGTAATTTTATAATATTCGTGTTTAATATCTAATCCTAATCGTTGTAATTGCGCCGTTAAGAATTCATTTTCATTCATGTTCTTACCACCTTCATCTACATCATCTAACCATAGATCAGGATGTCTCTTTTTCATATCCGCTGGCATTAACCCAGAAAAGATAGCATTTCTTGCATATTGTGTGGCAGTTGGTAAAATACTGCAATACGATAATTCTTCTTCTTTCTTGTAATAATTATTTACAATAGGTTCAAAAGCTTTCCATTGATCATACCTTAAATTGTCTATTACAATAAATAATGTAGGTTGCTCTTTGCTAAGTTCAGGAACTACTTTTTCTTTAAATAAAGTATGCGACATGATTGGCGCTTCTTCATTACCATTAAACCAATCAGGGTAGTTTTTGTCTATAAATTTACAGAACTGGGAATTAGCTTCTACTTTTTGAGACTCCAAAATCTCAAACATTCCAGTATCTTCTATATCTTCTAATTGGATCTCCCAATACAACAATTTTTGATACAATTCTACCCATTCGGAATAAGAGTTTACCATAGCCATATCCATAGCAATCTTTCTAAATTCTTGCTGATAGTTAGAAGTAGTCTTTTCGGATACTAATCTAGAGTGATCTAAGTTCTTTTTTAAACTCAATAAAATCTGGTTAGGATTTACAGGCTTAATAAGATAGTCAGCAATTTTACTTCCTATAGCTTCTTCCATGATATATTCCTCTTCACTTTTGGTAATCATTACTACAGGAAGACTATCATTTTTTTCTTTAATCTCTGCTAAAGTATCTATTCCAGAAAGTCCAGGCATGTTTTCGTCCAAAAATACGATGTCAAAGTTTTGGTTTTCTAATGTTTCTATGGCTTCTGTACCACTTTGACATTTGGTAACCTCATAGTTTTTCTTTTCCAAGAATAATATGTGTGGTTTTAATAGATCAATTTCATCATCTACCCAAAGTATCTTTATGTTGCTCATGCGATGTTAATTTTATATGTTTATGAATAATAGTTAACCCTAATTGATCACTATTATTTAGATATGTTTCGTATATATAATGGACTCTTTCTTTTTTCAAGAATTACAATTTCACGTTTTAAATATAATATGTTAATTGATAATTCGTAATTCTAATGGTAGAAATATATATTTGTTAACAAAAGTATAGTAAACTTGAAAAAAAGAAATAAGCTTAAAATATTAAACGATCCAATTTACGGTTTTATTACCATACCTAATGAACTAATTTTTGATCTTATTGAGCATCGTTACTTTCAGCGATTACGAAGAATATCTCAAATGGGATTATCTTATTTAGTATATCCAGGTGCTCATCATACACGATTTCATCATGCACTAGGATGTATGCATTTAATGCAAAATGCAGTACGAGTACTTCGTTTTAAGGGAGTTCAGATATCCTCTGAAGAGGAAGATGCTTTGTACATTGCTATTTTACTTCATGATATTGGTCATGGTCCTTTTTCTCATGCCATGGAACATAGTATAGTAAATGAAGTAAACCATGAATCCATTTCTTTAATGTTTATGGAAAAAATTAATGCTGAATTTAACGGGAGTTTAACGCTTGCTATTCAAATTTTTAAAGGAGAATATCATCGCAACTTTCTTCATCAGCTAATTTCTGGACAATTAGATATGGATCGCCTGGACTATCTAAAGAGAGATAGTTTTTATACAGGTGTCGCAGAAGGAAATATTAATAGCGAACGTTTGATTACCATGCTCAATGTGGTAAAAGACGAATTGGTAGTAGAAGAAAAAGGAATATATTCTGTAGAGAAGTTTTTATTAGCACGTAGATTAATGTATTGGCAGGTATATCTGCATAAAACTAGTTTGGTAGCAGAAAGCTTATTAATTAGAGTGTTAAAAAGAGCAAAGGAGCTAGTAGAGCGTGGCGAAAAACTGCATGCTAGCAAACCATTACTGTTCTTTCTGGAGAACAAAATTGATTCTGATAATTTTACAGATGAAGTCTTAGAAACATTTTCCAAACTAGACGATTATGATGTGGTGTCTGCTATGAAAGAATGGGCAACATCTGAGGATTTTGTTTTACGTAATTTATGTAAAATGATTATCGAAAGAGATTTGCTAAGAATCAAGATTAAGAAGAAGAAATTTAACGAAGAAAAAATAGAGAAGCGCATACAGGATTTTAAAGTTAAATCTAATATTTCTGAAGAAGAAGCACGTTATTTTGTGTTTACCGGAATGATTGCAAATCAGGCGTATCATCAAAATAAGCAGAATATTAATATCCTATATAAATCGAGCAAAATAGTTGATATTGTGAGTGCTACAGATCAATTTAATTTAAAGGCTTTGTCAAAACCGGTAACTAAATATTTTATCTGTTATCCAAAGTACATAGATTAAGACATTTTTTATACTTTTGTTGCTAATGATTTTTACAGCCACACAAATTGCAGGTATTCTAAATGGTGAAATCGAAGGAGATGAAACCGTAGAAGTATCGAAGCTAGCAAAGATAGAAGAAGGAACTAAAGGTTCGTTAACATTCTTATCTAATCCCAAATATACTCCGTATATATATTCTACCGATGCATCCATTACTATCGTGGATAAAACGTTCGAAGCAGAATCAGATATAAAAACTACTTTAATAAGAGTAGATGATGCTTATAAAGCGTTTTCGCAGTTACTAGATTACTATAATATGGTAAAAATGAATAAGACAGGTATAGAACAACCTAGTTTTATTTCTAAAAGCGCGAAGTACGGAGAAAATATGTATTTAGGAGCATTCTCTTATTTAGGAGATAATGTAACCATTGGAGAGAATGCCAAAATTTATCCTAATGTATATATAGGAGATAATGTTACTATTGGTAATAACGTTATTGTTTTTGCTGGAGCAAAAATATACTCCGAATCTGTTATTGGAGATGAATGTGTTATTCATAGCGGTGCTATTGTAGGAGCTGATGGTTTTGGATTTACACCAAATGAGAAAGGAGAATATAGTAAGGTACCGCAAACTGGTAATGTAATTATAGAATCCAACGTAGATGTAGGAGCAGGAACTACTATAGATCGTGCAACCTTAGGATCAACTATAATTAGAAAAGGAGTAAAGCTTGATAATCAAATCCAGATTGCTCATAATGTAGAAATAGGAGAGCATACAGCAATTGCTGCTCAAACTGGTATTGCAGGATCTACCAAAATTGGTAAACACTGTTTAATTGGTGGACAAGTGGGTATTGCTGGACACCTAGTTATAGGAAATAAGGTAAGAATTCAAGCGCAATCTGGAATAGGAAGAAATATAAAAGATGGAGAAGCGATACAAGGATCTCCAGCCTTAGGGTACTCAGATTATAATAAATCTTATGTACACTTTAAAAATTTGCCCAAAATTGTTGATAGAATATACAAACTTGAGAAAAAGATAGATGACAATGAGTGATTCCGTTGTAAATAAACAAAGAACTATTCAAAAAGAAGTGGAGCTAAAAGGAGTAGGGCTTCACACGGGAAAAGAAGTAACACTAACCTTTAAACCGGCTCCTGAAAACCACGGATATGCTTTTTGTCGGGTTGATTTAGAAGGTAGTCCAATCATTGAAGCAGATGCAAACTATGTTGTGAATACTCAGAGAGGAACAAATCTTGAGAAAAACGGTGTAAGTATTCAAACTTCAGAGCATGTGCTTGCTGCTTGTGTTGGGTTAGAAATAGACAACCTTTTAATAGAATTAAATGCTTCGGAACCTCCTATAATGGATGGGTCTAGTAAGTTTTTTATAAAAGCTTTAGAAGAAGCTGGTATTGTAGAGCAGGAGGTAGAAAGAGATGAATATGTTGTAAAAGACGTTATCTCTTATACCGATGAAGAGTCTGGTAGCGAAATTATCGTAATGCCTTCGGATGAATACCAAGTGACCACAATGGTTGATTTCGGAACAAAGGTTTTAGGAACTCAAAATGCTTCCTTAAAACATATTTCAGATTTTAAAGAAGAAATTGCCGATGCTAGAACCTTTAGTTTTTTACACGAATTAGAAATGCTGTTAGAGCATGGTCTAATTAAAGGAGGAGATTTAAATAATGCCATCGTATATGTGGACAAGGAATTAAGTCCAGATACTATGGAAAAGCTTAAAGTTGCTTTTGGTAAAGAATCCATAGCTATAAAGCCTAACGGAATTTTGGATAACCTTACGTTGCATTATCCCAATGAAGCGGCTAGACATAAATTATTAGATGTCATAGGAGATTTAGCACTTATTGGTACTCGCATTAAAGGAAAAATCATAGCGAACAAACCAGGGCATTATGTGAATACACAGTTTGCTAAGAAATTAGCAAAGATTATTAAGATCGAAAAAAGAAATAAAGTTCCTCAGTTTGATCTCAACAAGGAACCTTTAATGGATATTAATAAAATTATGTCTATGCTTCCTCATAGACCGCCATTTTTATTAATTGACAGGATTTTGGAGATGTCTGATAGACATGTTGTAGGAATGAAAAATGTTACTATGAACGAGCCTTTTTTTGTAGGGCATTTTCCTGGTGCGCCAGTAATGCCAGGTGTTATGCAAGTTGAGGCAATGGCTCAAACCGGAGGGATTTTAGCATTAAGTACCGTTCCAGATCCTGAAAATTATTTAACTTATTTCATGAAAATTGATAAAGTTAAATTCAAGCAACAAGTACTTCCAGGAGATACCTTAATATTTAAATTAGAATTACTTACTCCTATAAGAAGAGGTATTTGTCATATGCAAGGTTTTGCTTACGCTAATGGAAAATTGGTTACAGAAGCAGAACTTATGGCACAAATAGTTAAATCAAAATAATTATTTAGTATATTTTAAAGTTATATACTAACATATAAAACGAAATTCATGAATCAGCCTTTAGCTTACGTTCATCCGGGTGCAAAAATTGCAAAAAATGTAGTTATTGAACCTTTTACAACGATTCATAATAATGTAGTTATAGGAGAAGGAACCTGGATTGGTTCTAATGTTACTATTATGGAAGGTGCTCGAATAGGAAAAAATTGTAATATATTTCCTGGAGCTGTAATATCAGCCGTGCCTCAAGATAAAAAGTTTAATGATGAAGATACGACTACTGAAATAGGTGATAACACAACGATTAGAGAGTGTGTTACTATCAACAGAGGTACAACAGATAGAATGAAAACTAAGATTGGGAAAAACTGTTGGATTATGGCGTATTGTCATATAGCTCATGATTGTATTGTTGGTGACAATTGTATTTTTTCTAACAATAGTACATTAGCAGGTCATATTAACGTTGGAGATCATGTGGTTTTAGCAGGAATGGCTGCTGTTCAGCAGTTCTGTAGTATAGGAAATCATGCCTTTGTAACAGGTGGTTCTTTGGTAAGAAAAGATGTACCACCTTATGTAAAAGCCGCTCGTGAACCGCTTTCATATGTGGGAATTAATTCAATTGGCCTTCGAAGAAGAGGTTTTTCTACAGAAAAAATAAGAGAAATACAGTCTATCTATAGAATCTTGTACCAAAGTAATTATAATAACACTCAGGCAGTAGCGATAATTGAAGCAGAAATGGAAGCTACACCAGAGAGAGATGAAGTTTTAGAGTTTATTAAAAACTCTCAAAGAGGTATCATGAAAGGATATTTCTCTAATTAGAATAAAAATAAGATAACAAGTAACAAAGAAAAGCGATGGCAAGTACTAGTGATATTAGAAATGGATTGTGTATACGATATAATCATGATATCTATAAAATTATAGAATTTTTACACGTAAAACCAGGAAAAGGACCTGCTTTTGTGCGTACAAAACTGAAAAGTGTGACAACAGGAAAGGTAATTGATAATACATTTTCCGCGGGTCATAAAATAGATGATGTACGTGTAGAAACGCATAAATTTCAGTATTTATATGCAGAGGGTGATACCTTTCACTTCATGAATACAGAAGATTATAATCAGATAACTTTAGAAAAATCTACGTTAGATGCTCCAGAATTATTAAAAGAAGGAGAGATTGTTACGGTAATCATTAATTCTGAGGATCAAATGCCTCTTTCTGTAGAGATGCCAGCAAGCGTTATTCTTGAAGTTACCGCTACAGAACCTGGTGTAAAAGGAAATACAGCAACTAATGCTACAAAACCTGCTACTGTAGAAACAGGAGCAGAAGTTATGGTGCCTCTTTTTATAAACGAAGGAGATAAAATCAAAATTGAGACAGAAAAAGGTACTTATAAAGAACGTATTAAGGAGTAATTCTTACGTTTTTTGAATTTTGTTTTAAAATGAAGTTTCCTCAAACGCATACACTACAACAAATAGCTACTATTATCTCTTCAGAGTTTGTGGGTAGTCCAGATTTTCCCGTTGAAGGCATGAATGAAATTCATGTAGTAACTCCGGGAGATATTGTTTTCGTTGATCACCCTAAGTATTATGATAAAGCCTTAGAAAGTGCAGCGACTGTGGTATTGATAAATAAAAAGGTAGACTGCCCTAAAGGAAAAGCTTTGTTGATATCGGATGATCCTTTCAGAGACTTTAATATATTAACAAATTACTTTAAACCTTTTGAAAAGGCAACAGCTTTGATTTCTTCTACATCTACAATAGGAAAGAATTCAGTTATACAGCCAGGAGCTTTTATTGGAAATAATGTAGAAATTGGTGATAATTGTTTAATTCATGCTAATGTAAGCGTGTATGATGGAACAATTATCGGTAATAATGTAACTATCCATTCAGGTACTGTATTAGGAGCTGATGCTTTTTATTATAAAAACCGACCAGAAGGATTTGATAAGTTAGTTTCTGGAGGTCGAGTAGTCATAGAAGATGATGTGGATCTTGGTTCCTTATGTACTATTGATAGAGGAGTTACAGGAGATACTACTATAAAAAAAGGAACTAAGATTGATAATCAGGTACATATTGGGCATGATACAGTCATTGGTAAAAAATGCTTAATCGCTTCACAGGTAGGTATTGCAGGATGTGTGGTTATTGAAGATGAAGTTACCTTATGGGGACAGGTTGGTGTTACTAGTGGAATTACTATAGGAACAAAAGCAATTGTTTCTGCCCAATCTGGAATTAGTAAATCCTTAGAAGGTAATAAAAGTTATTTTGGAACACCTGCAGATAACTTTAGAAAAAAATATAAAGAGATTGCTGCGATCAGGCAAATTCCTGAATTAATAGAAAAATTGAAGAGTAATGAGTAAAACAGCAAAAGAGGTGGTTAAATCCTTTTACCAAACGGATTTAATACATAATATAGAAGCCTTTTCTGAATATTTACATCCGGAAGTAGAGTTAAATTGGAATAGTAGTTTTGGTTACAATAAAAAAGGGTACGAAGACATTAAAACAATGTTTAAAGAAATGTCGAGTTCCTTTGAAACTTTCAAATGTGAAATAAGTCATCTTTTGGAAGAAAATGGAATGGTTACAATTAGATATACTTATTTGGCTAAAACCATCGAACAACCGGATACAGAAGAAGTCATTGCTCATTTTATTGCTATTTGGGAGCTAAAAGATGATAAATTATATCGAGGTTATCAGATAAGTCAACAAGGAGATACTTCTCAAGAAAATTTAAAATCGTTTTTAACAAGTTAGTTTTATTCATTTCTAAGAAATGATAGTTCGTTTTTGAAAAAAAGTACAATGAATATTTAGATAAAATTAAAAAGTGTAAAAAAAATATTTTTTTGACTTTTCATTTTAACTATCGTATCCAAAACCGTACTTTTGAAACTGCTAAAAAATAAAAAAATAATAACGCAATGAGTGTTCTAGTAAATAAGGATTCTAAAATAATAGTTCAAGGTTTTACAGGTAGTGAAGGTACTTTTCATGCAGGTCAAATGATTGAATATGGTACAAATGTAGTTGGTGGTGTTACTCCAGGAAAAGGGGGACAAACTCATCTAGATAAACCAGTTTTTAATACTGTAGAAGAAGCAGTTAAAGAAGTTGGAGCAGATACTACTATTATTTTTGTTCCGCCAGCATTTGCAGCTGATGCAATAATGGAAGCTGCTGATGCAGGAATAAAAGTTATTATCACTATAACGGAAGGAATTCCAGTAGCAGACATGATTACTGCTTCTAATTATATCAAAGACAAAGGATGCAGGCTTATTGGACCTAACTGTCCAGGAGTAATCACTCCAGGAGAAGCAAAAGTTGGTATCATGCCAGGATTTGTTTTTAAGAAAGGAAATGTTGGGATCGTTTCTAAATCAGGAACTTTAACTTATGAAGCTGCTGATCAGGTGGTGAAGGAAGGATTAGGAATTACAACAGCTATCGGAATTGGTGGAGATCCAATTATAGGAACAACAACAAAAGAAGCTGTAGAATTATTGATCAATGATCCTGAAACAAGTTGTGTTGTAATGATTGGAGAAATCGGAGGACAATTAGAAGCTGATGCTGCAAGATGGATAAAAGAAAGCGGTACTACGAAGCCTGTTGTTGGATTTATTGCTGGTGAGACTGCGCCAGCTGGTCGTACAATGGGACATGCTGGTGCTATAGTTGGTGGAAGTGAAGATACTGCTGCAGCTAAAAAAGCAATTATGAGAGAATGTGGAATACATGTTGTAGATTCTCCTGCTGAGATAGGAAAGAAAGTAGCTGAAGTTTTAGGCTAATCATATAGATATCATCCTTAGTTTATTTTATTAAGGTTTATTACAGAAAAGCATTAGGTAAAATCTAATGCTTTTTTTATACGTTGTTTTGTTAAAGTAATCTTAAAAACTGTAACATATATTAACATTTTGCGTTCAATAGAATATTAAAGATATAATTAACTTAAATTATCTAAATGAAATCATTAAAATCACTCTTACTCTTATGTTTGGTGTTAGTACTAAGTAATTGTAAGGACTCATCTGATCAAAAAACAAAATCTGAAAAAGAGCTCAAAGTAGAAAAACATACAGATGCTTCGGGCTTTTCTTATGAAACAGTTTCCAATGACCCAACTGGTCTTAGACTTTACACGTTGGATAATGGTCTAAAAGTTTATTTAGGCAAAAATCCGGAAGAACCAAAAATTCAAACTCTTATCGCAGTTCGTGCGGGATCTACTTATGATCCAGCTGACAATACGGGATTGGCTCATTATCTAGAGCATATGGTATTTAAAGGTACAGATAAGATTGGTACTCAGGATTTTGAAAAAGAAAGTGTGTTTTTGAAACAAATTTCTGATTTGTATGAAGCACATAAAGCAGAAAAAGATCCAACAAAGAAGAAAGAAATCTATAAAAAAATAGATGAAGTTTCTCTAGAAGCATCTAAAGTATCGATAGCAAATGAATATGACAAGATGGTTAGTTCATTGGGAGCAGAAGGGACAAATGCTTTTACTTCTAATGAACAAACGGTATACGTTAATAAAATACCATCAAATGAACTTGATAAATGGTTAACAGTAGAAAGTGAACGTTTTAGTAAACTAGTATTACGTTTATTTCATACAGAGTTAGAAGCGGTTTATGAAGAATTCAATAGAGGACAGGATAGCGATGGAAGAAAACAATATTTTGCTGTTTTGGAAGGATTGTACCCTACACACCCGTACGGAACTCAATCTACTATAGGAATATCCGAACATCTTAAAAACCCTTCAATGGAAGCAATTCATGCTTATTTTGATAAATATTATGTGCCTAATAATATGGCAGTAATATTAGTTGGTGATATTGACTTTGATTCCACAATTAAAAAAGTGAATGAATCTTTCGGATCTTATAAAAAGAAAGAGGTAACTCATCCAACGTTTGAAGAATTAGCACCACTCACTGCGCCTGTGAAAAAAGAGGTGTATGGTCCAACTGCAGAATCTATATATGTTGCTTTTAGAACAAAAGGAAAAGGAACAGAGCAAGAAGTGATTGTTACTTTAATAGACTATATGCTTGCAAATTCTAGTGCAGGATTAATTGACCTAAACCTTAATCAAAAACAATTGGTACAGAATGCTTCCTCATTTACGAATTTTGACAATGATTATGGATTCCATCTTTTGTATGGTACACCAAAACAAGATCAAACATTGGATGAAGTAAGAGATCTTTTATTACAACAAATTGATAAGATTAAAAAAGGAGAATTTGAAGATTGGCTAATAGACGCAGTAGTTAATGATTTACGTTTGTCTAAAATTAGAGAATATGAAAATGCTTCTTCTACGGCATATGCTTATCTAGATGCTTTTATCGGTTTTCAGGATTGGAAAAATCGTCTGGAAATGTTAGATAGCATGAAAAAAATTACGAAAGAAGAAGTGGTGGCATTTGCTAACGAATTATATGGTAATAACTATGTAGAAGTTCATAAAATCAAAGGTGAGGATAAAAATATTGTAAAGGTCGAAAATCCTGGTATTACTCCTGTAGAATTGAATCGAGGTAAAGAATCTGATTTCTTAAAGGAGTTTAATAAGATAAAAACACCAGCATTAACTCCGCAGTTTGTAGATTATAAGACGGCAATAAAGGATAGTAAAACGAAAAACGGATTATCTATTTCTCATATAGAAAATCCAAATAATGATATTTTTAGTTTAAATATCATATTCGATATGGGGAAAGACCATGATCCAAAAATGTCTTTGGCTGCTGGATATTTAGATTATTTAGGGACTGATAAATATACTCCAGAACAACTTAAACAAGAATTTTATAAGATTGGTGTTAATTATAATGTATTTACAGCAGATGATAAAACTTATGTTGGAATTTCAGGGCTTAAAGAAAATCTTGATGCTGGTTTATCTTTGTTAGAAGATTTATGGAATAATGCGGTTCCTAATCAAGAAACCTACAATAAGTATGTTGAGAAAGTTTTAAAGAGTCGTCAGGATAATAAAACTCAAAAAGGAAATATATTTTGGAATGGACTTATGAGTTATGGTAAATATGGAGAAGAATCTCGTTTACGTAATATTTATACAGCTTCAGAGTTACAAAATATGAAACCTGAAGAATTAGTAAATAAAGTGAAAGAATTACGTAATTACAAACAACGTATTTTCTACTATGGTAAAGATTTAGACGCAGCTGTAGCTTCTTTAGATAAACATCATATTGTAAAATCTGATTTATTAGATTATCCAGAAAAAACTATTTATTTAGAAAAAGAAACAGGAGGGAATGTGTACTTTGTTGATTATGATATGGTACAAAGTGAAATGTTATTACTAGCGAAAGGTGCTGAATTTGACCCTAAGAAAATGGCAGCATCAAGATTATTTAACACTTATTTCGGGAGTGGTTTGTCTTCTATTGTATTCCAGGAAATAAGAGAGTCTAAGTCGTTAGCATATTCTGCCTTTTCTAGTTATAGTCAGGGTAGAGAAGTAGGGACTTCCGATTATGTAATGGCTTATGTAGGAACTCAGGCTAATAAATTGCCTCAAGCTGTAGACGCAATGATGGAACTAATGACAGATATGCCAGAAGCTGAAGAACAATTTAATCAAGCTAAAGAAGCAACATTAAAGAAAATAGCTGCACAACGCATTACCAAGTCTAATATTTTTTGGACTTATGAAGGACTTAAGAAGCGAGGTATTGATAATGACAATAGAGAAGAAATTTACAATACAATTAAGGACATGACCTTAGAAGATCTGAAATCATTTTTTAATGAAAATATCAAAGGAGAAAATTATAATGTTCTTGTGATTGGAAATAAGAAAGATGTGGATATGAGTGCTTTGAAAAAGCTAGGAGAAGTTAAAGAAATGGATATAGACTATTTGTTTAACTATGAAAAGGATAATACTGATCTTAAAATGTAATTTGATCTAATTTTTTAAGAATCTTAAAAGATCTAATATGAAAAATCCACGAATTAACTTCGTGGATTTTTTTATGATGAGATATTAATTTACTCTACTTCAATTTCGCTAGTGGGAATAAAAGGTTCCAGAACAATTGCCATGAACATGACTATTCCACATCCAAGAGCATTTAACCAAAGAAAAGGTAGCCAATCTTGCCACCATACATAAATAATAATAATTTGAGTAATAATGGCAGCCATAAAAACAGCATTACTTTTTACAAATTTTATAAAGAAGGCCAATAAAAAGATTCCTAATACATTTCCATAAAATATAGAACCAATAATATTTACTAATTGAATTAGATTATCAAATAAATTTGCAAAACAGGCGACTAAAATCGCCATTATTCCCCACATAAGGGTGAAAACTTTAGAAGCAGAAACATAGTGTTGTTCACTTTTTTCTTCTTTAATATTTCGTTTGTAAAGATCAATAGCTGTGGTGGAGGCTAAAGCGTTCAATTCTGAAGCTGTAGAAGACATTGCAGCTGATAAAATTACCGCCAATAAAAGCCCAATCAAACCTCGCGGTAAATTATTAAGAATGAAATGGATAAAAACATAATCTTTATCATTTGTTTCTACAGTAGCATCTGCTTCTTTTATCAATTCCTTGGCTCGCTGTCTCGTTTTTTTATCAGAATCCTCTAATGCGATCATTAAATTCCTAGCATCCAAAGACTCTTTTTCATTTTTTGACTGTAAATAATTCTGAACAGATGATTTTTTATATTCCTGAATTTCGGATAATTTTTGCTCCAATTCATTGTATTCCTCTGCATATGGCGTATTCTGAACGGCAAGACTAGCTGCTGGATTAAAATTTAATGGAGCAGCATTAAATTGATAGAATACAAATACCATGACACCAACAAGTAAGATAAAAAACTGCATAGGTATTTTTAGGATACCATTAAATAATAAACCTAGCTGGCTTTCACGAACCGAGCGTCCTGACAAATATCGTTGTACTTGACTTTGATCGGTTCCGAAATAAGATAACATTAAAAATGTTCCACCTATAATCCCTGTCCAAACTGTATATCTATTGCTTAGGTCAAATGAGAAGTCTAAAACCTCCATTTTACCACTAATTCCGGCAATGTCTAATGCATTTGAAAACGTGATGTCTTCCGGTAAGTAGCTAATAATTAGGAAAAAAGCAATAAACATTCCTGTGAATATAATTGCCATTTGCTGCTTTTGAGTTACGCTAACAGCTTTTGTACCTCCTGAAACAGTATAGACAATAACCAAAATACCTATAATAATGTTGAGTGTTGTTAAGTCCCATCCTAAGACTGCTGATAAGATAATAGCTGGTGCAAATATGGTAATTCCCGCTCCTAATCCTCTTTGTACTAAAAAGAAAAATGCAGTGATTGTTCTGGTTTTAAGATCAAAACGATTTTCTAGATATTCATAGGCTGTATAGACTTTTAGCTTATGGTACAACGGAATAAACACAATACAGATTATAATCATCGCGATTGGCAAACCAAAATAAAATTGAACAAAGCCCATTCCACTATGAAATGCTTGTCCAGGTGTTGATAGAAAGGTAATTGCTGATGCTTGGGTAGCCATTACCGATAAACCAATGGTCCACCATTTAGCTTCATTACCACCACGAATATAATCTTGTACATTTTTGCTACCTCTTGTTTTCCAAACACCGTATAAAACAATGAATAATAAGGTTCCAATGAGTACGATCCAGTCTATAAGTTGCATATGTTAGTTAGTTGTATCTTGTCAATAATGACTGTTAATTTTAGAAAATTTTATCTCCTGAATTATTAAGAAAAAGTTGTAGTAATCCAATAAAAGAATGCTAAATAAATGATGTTAGCAATTAATACAACGGTATAAAGTTTTTTCCAAACTATTTTGGGTGAATCACTCATAATAATATTAGTTTACGAAATTTCTGTATTAAATTCACCAATTTGCCATAAAACTCCAGAGGGATCATGAAGAAAAAATACATTTCCCCAATCATTATAGGTTATATCTGTGATTTTAACACCTTTGTATTTGTTTTGTAAATCAAGTTTTTTGATATGATCAAGTGATGATTCTAATTCTTTAACTTCTAAAAATATCATGGAATTATTTACCCAACTTTTAACGTAATAGTCTTGTAAATAAAACCCGAAATTATCCATAAAGAAATAAGACATATTCTGGGGTATTTTTATTTCTTTAAAACCCCAATCCAAGTAAAATTCTCTAGAAACCTTATAATTTTTAGCACCTATAAAGGTTCTAATCGATTTTACATCCAAACTCATGTGATCTAATTAGGTAATTTATTTTCCTAAAGATAACATATTTGCAAATAACCTGTATGCTCCTGATACTCCTGCTGGGAATTCTCTAAAAAAGCTTAAACCTGTATACACATAATACCCTTTTCCATATTTGGTTACTAATAAAGCTCCTTTTTTTGAAGATTCTCCTTTGTCGTTAGCGGCAATAATTGGAGTGTATTCTTTAGACCACTCATTTGGAAAATATAATCCTCTTTCTTGTACCCAACCTTCAAAATCTTTATTGGTAATCTTATTAGGTGTGTTAAGAACAGCATGATCTTCTGCTAATAATTTTATTGCTGCATTTTCGTCAGTAACTCTATCTCTTGATAATTTTAATGGATAAGGTCCCAGATTGTCTGTAACTTTTAACCTTCTATTTGTATTATATTGTATAATTAGATTCCCTCCATTTTTTACGTATTCTAATAAATACTTCTGTCCAAACTTAAGTTCCTCTACGGTGTTATAAGCTCTTATTCCTATTACAATAGCATCAAAAGGAGCTAATGTTTTGGTAGAAATGGATTTAGGAGCTATTGTGGTTACATCATAGCCAATTTGTTGTAAACTTTCAGGAACTACATCTCCCGCACCTTCGATATATCCGATATTCTGTCCTTTTTTCTTAATATCTAGTCTTACAACCTTGGTTTCTGAAGGCAGAATAACCGTCTGGAATGGGATATGATCATAATCTATAGTAATAACTTCATCCGCGTATACTTTCCCATTATTTAATTTTATTCTTGGAGTTATATACCCTTCGTTTTGGTTGGTTGGAGGGGTTAGTGTAAAGGTAACTTTTCTTTCTTCTCCTTTTTGTGTAAGTGTAAAATCAATACTTTCTGGGCTTACTTTCCATCCCTTAGGATGTTGTAAGGAAATAGTTCCAGTAAGATTATGTTCTCCAGCTTTAATTGTTACCGGTACTTCTTTTGCAATATCATTAGCATAAATCATAACCTTGTTAGCTATAGTTGCTGAAATGGCAGGTACGATTTCAAAAGGTTTGTATACTTCTCCTTTTACCGGATCATTGGTTTTATATACTACATCTTTTGAATATGAAATTATTGTTCCATCTATATTAAGTTTAAAGACAGCTTTTATTTGACGGTTTGTTTCAGGATTTCCTATAAGCTCCTGCTTGTCCACCTTGTACATCCCTAATGTACCTTTGGAAGTGAGCCAATATGGACTCGTATTGTTAGCTCCTGAACTGATTTTACCTTTTAATTCTAAGTTAATTCTGTTATTAGTATCTAAAGAAGTGTTTGAATTTTCTGAAGCACCTATGGCACTGATATCAACTGATTGTAATTTCATAGGAATAGTACTTCTGTTGATTGCTTCAATTTTTACGGTAACTTCACTATTCTCTGTGGTATATGCATCTGTAGCAGTCGCTTCAATATACAAACCTGCAGACGCAGCGATGATTTCTTTGATTTCTTTGGATTTAATAGCTTTCCAATGTTCGTTTTCTAATTGCTGAATTAGTTGATATGCCTTTACTAATTGTTTAATAGATGCTGAAGGGTTTTGGAAATCAAAGTTTTTTTCTACTTCATATAAGATATCACCGATTGCTTGCCCACCTTTAACACGATTCCAAGAAGTATCTATCCCATCAAAAATATTAGTCTTATCTTTTGGTAAATCTCCTTTTATTAATTCAACATATTCAGTTTGCTTTCCTCGGGTTCCCGTACTTCCAAATCCTTGAGATTTATGCTGACTTCTACTTAGAGAAGCTATTTCTGTATTAGAAAGTCCTAATTTTTGATAATATACTCCTGTATCAAACTCTAGAAATTTAGATTTATCTGCTTTTTCAAAGTTTTTTCTACTTCCATAAAACCACCAAGACGTATTAAAGAATAATCTTTTTGGTTGCCATGGTTGTACATATGCTAATTGTTCTGGATATATTTTCGGATCCGCAACCAAATCAAATGCTTCGACGCTTAACATAGCAGATGTTGTATGGTGACCATGAGTAGTTCCAGGTGTTCTATGATTGAATCTATTGATTATTACATCAGGTTGAAATTTTCGAATAGCCCAAACAACATCATCTAATACTTCTTTTTTATCCCAAATGGCTAATGTTTCATCTGGGTGTTTCGAAAAACCGAAATCGTTAGCGCGTGTAAAGATCTGTTCTCCACCATCAGTATTTCTTGCAGCTAAAAGTTCTTGTGTTCGTATGACACCTAATAATTCTCGAATTTCAGGACCAATTAGATTTTGACCACCATCACCTCGTGTTAAAGATAAATAGGCTGTTCTTGCCTTAACTTCATTAGCCATGTAAGAAATTAATCTTGTATTTTCATCATCGGGATGTGCAGCGACATATAAAACAGATCCTAAAAAGTTTAACTTTTTAATAGCTTCATGGATTTCTACAGAATTTGGTTTTTGGGGTTGTTGTGCTTCAGTAATATGAATAAAAATAACACTGAATGCTATTACAAAAAGTAAATTTCGCATAATAATTGAATTGATACTTATTTTGAGTATTTCGTCAAATATATAAAGATAAAATTCTCAGTTTTTAGGTTTAAGGATACTTTAACAGCACTATTTAGATCTGTAAATTAGTCCTAATAAGGATCCTAAAAGCACAGTGATAGCGATTGTTGGTTTGGGACCAAAAGCAATTAAGCCAATAAGTAAACCTACAACTCCACCAAGAGCACTGGCAATAAAACGTCCGCTATTTTTCTTACTTCTGATTACATATATCATAGCTATAGAAAGTGTCATTCTAAGGGCTGCACCAACAATTGTAATATCTACAATGCTTTTCCAGAAATGGGCAGAAATGAAAGCTACAATTACGGTAATTATAGTAGCATAACGGATTGATTTTACTTTTTCCTTTTCCGAAGATGGAGGAATAAGATGCGATGAGACCGCAAAAACAGAAGTATCCGCAGTACTCATTAAACCAGCAAAAAACAAAACAACTAATAGAGGTATCCATGTAGAAGCAACTAAGTTTTGCATGGCAAAAATGAAAACTGTATCTGGATCCAAACCACTATTTTGTTGGTATACATAAAGTCCTACTATCAATAAAAGAAATGCAACTAATAAAACAGGTATGATAGCTAAACTAAGCCCCTTTTTTAGAGACCGTATATCTTTTGCAGCGTAACATAACTGATATCTGTCCGCTAATCCAAATACTGATAATCCACCATATAAAACAAGACCAATGATGCTTCCTAACTCTACATTTTCATTTGTTTTAGTTGTTAGAACTGTTTGAAGTTCTTTTAATTCCAGCATGTTGAAAATTAATAGGCCTAAAAAACAAATAATGATAAGAGCCTGAATAATATCCGTAATCATTACCGCTTTAAAACCTGAAAACATTACATAAATTAATACTACTGTAGCTGTAATAATAAGAGAGGTATCGTAAGAGAAAAGCCCAAAAAATTCAATGACTTTTGCTCCACCAGCTAGTGATAATAGAATCCAGAAGAACTGTACAATTACTGTAATTATATTGGTAACTAAAGAAGTATGTTTGTTACCAGTTACAAAGGCAGGAAGATCACCTTGTGTGTAAAACGTACCTTGTATAGATAGATTTTTGATTTTAGGAGCGGCCCAAAATGCAAAAAGTAAATAACCAATCACTGAACCAATAGACATAGCAAAAAGTCCCCAGCCAAATTTATACGCATATCCAGTGTAGGTTATTAATGTGCTTACACCAATGGCTCCGGCAAATTTTGAGAATAATATAGTCCAACCACTTCTATTTCTTCCCCCAATTAGGAAATCTTCTGCTGTAGAAGATTTAGCTAAATAGATGGATATCCCAATAATTAATAAAACGTAAGAAGCGAGGTAAAGATAAATTTGCATGAATACCAGATTGATGAAATTCAAAAATAACCAAATGCAATTGTTTTGAAAGTATTTATAACATTATTCTAAGTCAGGAATTTTTTTGACTTTAGATACCTTGGATTATTTTTTCTTATAATCTACGATATCAATAATATCTACACCCATATAATCTGCAATCTTTTTTAATCGCACGTAATCTTTAGCCAGGTTTTTTTTCTTCACAATATAGTCTCCTGCCTGTGGACTAATACCTAATACTTTGGAAATTCCATATACAGTTTTATTGCCCTTGCTTTTTTTTAAAAGCTTTTTCAAATTCTTGTTAACCATTATAAATACAATTCTATCAAATAAATATACAAATAAATTTTTATTAAAAAAATATTTGTATATTAAAATAATAATTGTATATTCGAAACATACAAATCAAAACCGCTTTAAAAATGAAACTCATACTTATAATTGCTGTTTTTTGCGTCTCTTTTGTGAATGCAGCCAGTGTACATTCAGATTTATTAAATGAGAAGGATAAAAAAGAAAAGAGGGTAGAGAAGGACGAAAGTGCTTTAGCATCCAGAAACTTTCATTCTATTAAGAAGTGGAAGATGACTATAGAATATTTAAATGGAGATACTATTTCTAAAACAATAGAGGTAGATAAGAATGCTTCTGTTAGTGCAATGGAATTTGCATTCATAGAAGCTGAAAAGTATATAAAGACTTTAAAAAAAGTAAAAAGTTATAATGTTTCCCCTGTTTCTAGAAATTCATTTGTTCTTTTAGCAGGAGGGAAGTAATTATCTGCAGATCTTAACCTACGCAAAAGGCCATTAGTTATAATATACTAATGGCCCTTGCTTATGAATGAAGATTAAAATTATTTTTTTTTTCTTTCTACAAATTCAAGTTGATCGATGGCTACATTTGTTGTGAAAATCCCATAATTTACTACAGCTTTCCCTTTCTCTAAAGTATCAATGGTTCCTATTGATTTACCATCTATCATACGAACTCTATCTCCGATTTTAAGAATCACTTTGGGTTTTTCTTTTTCTAATTTTTCTTCTATCTTTTTTTGTTCTTTTTTCTTTTCTCTAATTACTTCAACTTTTTTTTCCACCTCTTTGACTACCTTTTGTTGTCTTGCTTTCTTGGCTTTTCTTTGTTTGGTAGTTTGTTTTGTTCTTTTAGAGTTCTCAACCTGCACAATTTTCATAAACTCGTCGATAAGTTCTCTCTTCTTTTTATTATGGAAGTATTTTTCACTTATTTCATTTAGTTTTTGCCCGAGATATATCATTCGCTGATTACTATCATAAAGTTCTTGATAGCTCTCCAGCTTATGTTGTAGTCTTTTATTGATTTTGTCTAAACGTTCTTTTTCTTCTTCTGTTTTCTGCTCTTTTGTTTTTAGAGAAGATGTAGTTTTTTGTAGTTTAGAACGTTCGCGTTGCAGATTCGCAATACTTTTATCAAATCTAATTTTACCTCGTTCTACTTTCTTTTTAGCTTTATTTATTAAGCTATAGGGGATTCCATTTTTTTGAGCAACCTCAAATGTAAATGAACTACCTGCTTCACCAAGATAAAGTTTAAAAAGTGGTTCTAAAGTGCGTGAATCAAAAAGCATATTGGCATTGGTCATATTCGGTAATTCGTTAGCCAACATTTTTAAATTAGCATAATGCGTAGTTATGATACCAAACGATTCACGTTCGTAAAAAACTTCTAAAAAGGCTTCTGCTAATGCTCCCCCCAATTCTGGATCACTTCCTGTTCCGAATTCATCAATAAGGAATAAGGTTTTATCATTGCACTTTTTTAGAAAGTAATTCATATTCTTCAATCGATAACTATACGTACTTAAATGGTTTTCTATCGATTGATTATCTCCAATATCAGTAAGAACGGTATTAAACAAACACATTCTGCTATATTCATGTACAGGAATTAGCATACCGCTCTGAAGCATGATTTGTAATAAACCTATCGTTTTTAGAGTGATACTCTTTCCTCCCGCATTAGGGCCAGAGATAACAATGATACGATTATCCTTATCTAATGAAATGGTTTGCGGATACGTCTTTTCGCCTTTTTCTTGATTATTTAGATACAGCAAAGGATGATACGCATCCTTTACGGTTAATTCTCGATCTTCTGTTATTTTTGGTAGTACTCCATTAAACTTTTGAGCGTATTTTGTTTTTGCAGCGATGATGTCTACATCGCTTAAGTATTCCTGATATTCACCTAAAAGTTCGGAAAAAGGTCTAATTTTATTAGTTAATTCTTTCAGTATTTTTACAATTTCTTCTCTTTCTTCATATTGAAGATTATTTAAAGCACGACTAAATTGAATTGTTGCTTCGGGCTCTATATATACAATACTTCCAGTTTTAGAATTACCAAGAATAGAACCTTTTACCTTTCTTCGGTACATTGCTTTTACGGCTAGCACTCTTCGATTATCAACAATACTCTCCTTAATATCATCCAAATATCCTAAACTATTGTATCTGCTCAAATCCCTTCCGAAACTTCCATTCAATTTACCTTGAACTTCGTGTATATTTTTTCTTAACACATTTAGAGTAGGAGAGGCGTTATCTTTTACTTCACCAAATTTGTCAATTACCGTATCAATGAGATTTATAATTTCTTTGGTAAAGGTAATGGTGTTTGAAGTTTGATACAGTGTTGGGTAAAGTTCTTTATTTTTTCTAAAAAAACTAAGTAACTCATTAACAGTTAAGTTAATAGATATTATCTTCTTTAGATTAAAGCTTTCTAAGAACGTATTTTCAATTCCTAATAATTTTAACTCTGTATTGATACTATCAAATCCGTGATTAGGTATTCTCGAATCGTTTAAATATGAAGATTTATATTCAAATACTTGTTGTAGTGCCAAATGTAAATTCTCTTTTGTAGAAAAAGGAACAATTTGTACAGCTTTTGCTTTCCCGTGTTCTGTATTACATAGCTCTTCAATATGATTTAATACCGTATTGAATTCTAAATCTTTAAGTGTTTTGTCTGAAATTCTAATCATTTTTTGGACCTAATTGATTTAGGAAATATTCTTTTTTTGTTAATTTCTTTGTTATAAAACTTGTGGTATCGCTCGATTTTTAAAAAGTATTTGTCATAATTTTGCTTGAAGCAAATGTAAACAATTGCATATTTTTTTGATACTAAGATGAACGTAAATATTGATCCCAGTTGGAAAGAACAACTTAAAAATGAGTTCGAAAAACCGTATTTTAAGACTCTTACTGATTTTGTAAAAGCTGAATATAAAGATCACACTTGTTATCCAAAGGGTTCTGAGATTTTTGCTGCATTCGATCATTGCAGTTTTGACAATGTTAAAGTTGTTATTATTGGCCAAGATCCTTATCATGGTATTGGACAAGCTCATGGATTATGCTTTTCTGTAAATGAAGGCGTAGCAATACCTCCATCTCTAATTAATATTTTTAAAGAATTAGAAACTGATTTAAATGTATCATTCCCGTCGAATGGTAATTTAGAACGTTGGGCTAAACAAGGTGTACTATTACTAAACGCAACATTAACGGTTCGTGCTCATCAAGCAGGATCACACCAGGGTAAAGGTTGGGAAAAATTTACTGATGCTGTAATCAACACTATATCAGAAAACAAAAAAGACGTAGTTTTTATGTTATGGGGTGGTTACGCAAAGAAAAAGGGAGCTAAAATAAATACTGTAGAACATTTGGTGCTGAACAGTGGACATCCATCTCCGCTAAGCGCGAATAGAGGATATTGGTTCGGAAATAAACATTTTAGTAAAACAAATGATTACCTAAAAAAAGTAAATCAATCACCGATAATTTGGTAAAATACTTTTTAAGCAGCTTTTGCTATGCTAGCAGTTTTCGCTTTGCCAATGTTAGCGTCTGTAGTTGATTTTAAGTTTTTAGACTTTTTTCTATTTGTATCAACCGATTGAACACTGAATTTTAGAAGAATAAAATTAAATGCTATAAGCCCTCCAAGAATTAGTAAAAATGTCACCATAATTGATTTGTTAGTTAATTATTAGATGCAAGAACTATATAATGGTTGCGTGCATACTGATAATTGGTTTTCGGGGTAGGCATGGCAAATGTACAAAAATATTTAAATCTTTAGCTGCGGAAAGCCCGTAATCTCTAAGAATTAAAAATATGTTAAAGATGTATAGGGTAAAATTTATGATCTAATAAAAATTTATTAAATATTTGAACATATGCCATCTTTACCTTTATATATATAACGTTTATATAATGGATATCCCTACCTCTAAAATCGATATCCTATATATAAATCCGGTCTAACTATAATTTCAGGGCTTTTATTGTTAAATAAATTTCTTCCTATTCCAAAACCAATATCTATAAAAAAGCCGTTTCTGGTTACGAATTTTCCCCCAACTCCAAATCCAAGAGCAAAGTCAGTATAATTTTCTGGAACATCTCTAAAACCAATTAAGTCTCCTTGATCATTTACTACTCTTACCGTATTATCATGATCACCAGTTGATAACATACCAAAACCTTCTACATAAAATCCTCTTGCTACTCGACGACCAAAGAAGTATTTATAATGTCCTGTTAACGCTAATTTTTTATCGAAAATACCATCTCTATCTACGATATCATTATCGTTATCAATATCATCACTGAACCTATAGAATATATCAACACCTATACTATGATCGCTGCTTAAAATTCTTTCATAAGAAACATCTAATGCTCCGAACGCAATTATGTTTAGAGGATTAAGGCCAATCTCGTTCTTATTAATATCTCTTGGTATAATGTCTGGTGAATCCTGACTATATGATATAAATGAAGTAAAGAAGGTAATAATTGTAATTAATAAAAGTCTCATTTTTTTTGTTTTAATTAATATCATCAAAATTGATGTGAACTGTACCTAAAACATATAATAGATAAAATACCCTACCAAAAAATGAAGATAAAAAGCATGTGGTATTTATTTAAAAGAGAATTAAATGAAAATTCTCTAAAAACGATAACCTAAGTACAAGTTTGGCCTTATAACGATTTCTGGAGCATCGTTGTTAAATAAATTTCGTCCAATACCAAATCCGATATCAATTAAAAAACCATTCCTGGCTACAAATTTTCCACCAACACCAAATCCTAAAGCGAAGTCCGTGAAATCTTCCTCAATCTCATCAACTCTTATGAAATTACCTTGAGAATCAAATACATCTATTAAGATTTCATCTGATCCAGAAGATAACATACCGAAACCTTCTACATAAAACCCTCGAGCTATTCTTTCTCCAAAAAAGTACTTGAACTTTGTTGTAAAAGCAATGTCTTTTTCAAATATATCATCACCATCAAATATATCATCATCATCTCTATCTGTTAATAGATAGAAAAAATCAAATCCAAGAGTACTATTATTATTTAAAACTCTTTCATATCCAATATCAAGAGCACCAAAAGCTACAATATTTAATGGGTTTAGACTAAGTTCATTTTTGTTAATATCTCGTTTTGGCAGATCTGATTGATCTTGTGCTACGGTACATTGAAATGAGCATAAAATAATGCTTACGATAAGAATTGATTTCATAATAATTAAATTGTTTTCCTTTGTAAGCAAGATGTTTGAAATGTAAAAAGGTTGCTTATACTTCAAAAATTAATTTTTTTGAATCAACTGTTTTTTCGATAATGTTTAATTGCTTTAGTTGATTTTGGACTTGATCTAATGTTTCTAGTGCTATCATAGATTGGCTCCATTCGGTAAGTTGTAACCACTCTTTTATGTCATCCAAGCGTTGATCATATCCATAAGCTAATGTCTTATCTATACTTGGAATTTTTTTGAAATCACTAGTTGTAGAATTAATAATTTCTAAAATATCTTGTATTTGCTCTTGATGTGATTGTAAAATATTTTCTCGAACTGCAATTACAAAGCAAGGCCATGGAGTAGGGCAGTCCGCTATACGCCTAAATGTTCCATTATCTACTAATGGTTTTGTTGTAAAATGCTCCCACATAAAATAATCAGCTGTATCATTAGTTAGTGCCTCAACTGCTCCATCTAAATTTCGTATAACTTCAAATTTTAAAAGAGATGTGTCCCATCCTTGATTTTGTGCATTTACATAGGCCATTAAATGAGACCCAGATCCATATCTACTTATTGCTGCAGAAGTATGTCGAATATCTTCTATAGTTTTATATGTAGAATGATGTCCTACATGAATACCCCAAATTAAAGGTGATTGTATATAGGTTTGTACAATTTTCGAAGGATTACCAGCGATCATATCTTTTACGATACCTTCGGTAAGTATAATGGCAATATCAATAGTCTCATTGCGCAATGCTTCGCACATAGCTCCAGTGCCACCAGGAAAATCCGTCCATTCTAAATTAATACCTTTTTGTTGATAGGCTTTTTCTTCTATTGTTAAATGCCATGGTAAATTAAAATGCTCTGGAACGCCTCCAATTTTGATCGTTTGCATATAGTTATAATGTAAATATGTTAAAAATTGTATTTAAACGATAAAAAAGTACATTTTATCGTTTAAATAGAAAAAATATGATTACTTTTGAAATATAAGTCTGATATATTCGACTATATTAGCAACATATAACCCAAAATAAAAACAATAATCGTTATGAAAAAGAATTTTTTAAAAAACAAAGGTGCTGAAGTGAAAGTGGCAAAGCTAAAAAGTAACACTTTAGAAAATGGTATCGTTATTTTCATTGCGCTACTTTTATTGACTAATTTTTTCATCAGTCTTAAGATATTGTTTGGATAATATGTTATCATCGGTATGTATCTGATTTAGATATGTTCTGATTGTTTTTTGTGATTGTATGGGCGGTTCATCGTCCATTTTCTTTTGATAGCTGTTACTAGATTTAGCATCTTGAATCCTAGATTTTTTATTGTCACTTAGTTGCATATCCAGAATAGTTTCTAATTCTTTTTTACAATCTGTATCTAATATCGGAGTTAACACTTCAATTCGTTTATCCAAGTTTCGTGTCATCCAGTCTGCACTTCCAATAAAAATCTTAGATTCTCCTCCATTTTCGAAATAGTAAATTCTTCCATGTTCTAAATACCGATCTACAATACTAGTAATTCGGATATTTTCGCTCATACCTTTTAATCCAGGAATTAGACAAGTAAAACCTCTAACCAGTAATGTTATTTTTACACCAATACTACTTGCTCTATATAACTTATTTATAATCTTTTTATCTTCTAGACTGTTTAATTTTGCTTTTATAATTGCAGGCTTGCCGTTTTTAGCATTTTCAATTTCTATATCAATCAGATCTTCGAAGGTATTTCTTACCGTAAAGGGAGCTACTAATAATTGTTTTGGTTTAGGAAGTATCATTTTACCTGACAGAACCTCAAATACTTCACTTAAATCTTTCGTGATCTTCGAGTTGGAAGTAAATAATCCATGATCACAGTATATTTTTGAAGTTTTTGCGTTGAAATTTCCTGTACCAATATATGCATAAGATTGGATAATATCTTTTTCTTTTCTCTTTACTAAAAGTATTTTGGAGTGCACTTTGATTTTAGGGTAACTGTAAAAAACGGAAGCTCCTTTTTCTTCAAATGTTTTACCCCATTTTAAATTATTTTTTTCATCAAAACGTGCTTTTGCTTCAATGAATACGGTTACTTTTTTACCATTTTCAATTGCTTTTAATAAAGAATTGGTTAGTTCAGATTCTTTTGCAACTCGATATAGTGATATTTTTATTTCAGTTACATATTGGTCTGTAGAAGCTTGATTTATAAAATTTTGCACATAATCAAAAGACATATAAGGAAAGTGCACTAATTGATCTTTTCTTTTAATGATATCAAAATAGTTGTCACTTTTTTCAAATTCACTATGTCTTACTTCAGAAACTGCTGGGTAATATAAAAAACTGTTATTTGTTGGATCCGGAAAGCTAAAAAAATCACTGAAGTTATGATACTTGCCACCAGGCATCATATCGATTTTCCCTAAATTAAATAATTTTCTAACCTCATTCTTAAGTGTTTTGGGCATAGACGAGTCAAAAAGTAATCGTGTGGGTTGTCCAAAATTCCTTTGTGAAAGGGATTCTTTAATTTTTTCAGCTAAAATACCTTCAAACTCATCATCTATATATAATTCTGCATCTCTAGAAAGTTTGATTTGATAACTATCTAAAATCTTTTGATTTTCAAAAATTTGATTTAGGTTTAATTTTATAATATCGTCTATAAAGGTGATATAATGACTCTCATTTTCTGTAGGGAGACAAACAAATCTTTCTAACTGATCCGAGGGAATGTTTACAACCCCAAAAGATTCGCTCTCTTCAAAAGTAACTAGATAATACAGTTTATTATTTTCTAGAAAAACTTCTTCTTCATCAGAATTAACAACTAATTTTGAGTCAATTAGAGGAAGAACTTTAGAAATAAAATATTGAGTAGTAAATTGTTGTTGGTCAGTATTATAAAATTGATAATTAACTAAGTGTATATCGTTTTTGGCAAGTTCTGGAATGAGGGTGCTAAAAAATATTTTTCCAAATTTTTCTTGTTGAAGTTTTACTAATTTTAGTATTTCTTTTACCTGTTTATTAGGTTTTAAAGCAAGTTTTTTTCGTAATTGTTTATCAATCTTTTTGATTTGGCGAAGTCTGGAAACTCTTACTCTGAAATATTCATCGAGATTAGACGAAAATATCGCCAAAAACTTCAACCGCTCATATAATGGGTTTGTTGGATCCTCCGCTTCTTGTAAAACCCGTTCGTTAAAACTTAACCAATTTATATCCCTATCATTATAGGTGTATTTATTTTCATCCATATTTAAAATTAAATTATCCTATACATTTAGTTTTTAACTAAAAGTTAAATTTAATTTTTAGAAACTAATAATTTTATCTAAGGTGTATTTAATGAGGTTGTCTATTGTTTTTTCCGAGTCTTGGCTAAAAAGTCCTGTAGCTCTATTTGCTAAGATAGCATTCATAGATACTGCTCGATGTCCTAAAAGTTTGGCCATTCCATAAATTCCTGCAGTTTCCATTTCTAAATTAGTAATTTTTTTATCTGCGTAGCTAAAAGAGCCTATTTTTTGGTTTAATAAGGCATCAGATGTTGCTAATCGTAAAACTCTTCCTTGTGGACCATAAAACCCGACATTGGTAATAGTAAATCCTTTAATAGTTTCATCACTTTGCATATGTCTACCAAGTTTTTTGTCAAAGGAAACTACATATGGCGATGATTTTTTATTACTCCAATTCAAATGTTTCATTAGTGGTTCTGATATCTGTGGGAATTGTACATCTTCACTATCATAAAAGTGCAGTAAACTATCAAATCCAATGGCGATTTCAGAAACTATAAAACTATCAATAGGAATTTCAGGTTGTATAGCACCAGAGGTGCCAATTCTTATAAAATTAAGCGACGCATGCTCATCTTTTACCTTTTTTGTTTTTAAATCAATATTCACTAGTGCATCTAACTCGTTAAATACAATATCTATGTTGTCCGTACCAATTCCAGTAGAAATTACGGTTAACCTCTTTCCTTTGTAAGTTCCTGTTTGTGTATGAAATTCTCTTTTTCGAGTTGCGTGTTCAATACTATCAAAATACTGAGTAATTTTAGAAACTCTATCAGGATCGCCTACTGTGATAATGGTGGATGCAATATGTTCTGGCTTTAAGTTTAAGTGGTAGATACTGCCATCATCGTTGAGTATCAGTTCGGATTCAGCTATCGCCATTTTATAATTTTAATAAATTGTGTGTTTCTTTGTTATAGAGGTAATCATATTTTTTGACACCTCCGTAGTACCAATCTAGCATTTGAGTATTATAGAAGTTTTTCTTTTCCTCTAATGCTAATCTTCCTCTTTCGGATAATAATAAACGATCTTTGGTTTGATCAAAGAATTGAAATAATCTTGCTAACACTCGCTTCATTTGCATATCACCGTATCCATAGAATCCTTGATATTCCAAAGCATATCCCATTAACTGTTTAATATTCTTAATCTGGTAGTTATCAACCATCTCTAAAATATTATGCTCTAAAGTATTAAGTCCTGTTAACATATTAGGAAATCTTTGTAAGTGTGCTCTTAGACATATGGATAAGTATTCGAAAGAGGATTGTTTTTTAATCTGTCCAGCTATTTTTTTAGGATTAGACTCACAATACAATGTCCAAATATGAGAAGCAAGTTCTAGATCATTAAGATTTAGTAGAACTTTTTGTTCGTAGTGCTGTTTTAGTTGTGCAGCTGTTAGTTCACCTAATCCTAAACATTTTTTGGCATTTTCTACGCGTCCACTGCAAACTAAATAAATAGGAGTTTCTTTAACTCCTTTACGAAGCAGTAAGCTAATGGCAGCTATCATATTTATATGACAGAAAAGATCATATTCGAACCAAAGAATAATTTCATCGAATTTGTGAATAGCATCCAACTTATCAAGTTGTGTCACAAATTTACTTTGATAATCCGCATGTGAAATTCGGTAATACTTTTTTAAGAATTCTTTTCTTATGGCAATACCTTTTTCGGTTTCAAATTTAATTAAAGTGGGGCCTTCACAAAGCATTTCACGCCAAATCATAAATTCTCCATCGACAAGATTTAGCTCTTTCAGATAGTCTGTTAAGCTATCTCCATTGGTTATATGTAATGTTTTAGCCCCCAAAAATGTATTCTTTTAATGGTTAATTAGAAAATCATCCTCCAACTCTTTTTACTTTAAAACCTTTAGAGGTTAGAATATCCATAATTCTATCTCTGTAGTCTCCTTGGATGATAATTCGGTCATCTTTAAAGCTTCCACCAACACTTAATGTTGTTTTAATTTCCTTAGCAAGCTTTTTAAAATCTTCATCCGCACCCGTATACCCTTCTAAAATAGTTATTGGCTTTCCTTTTCTCTTTTCATATTTGCAGATAATAGGATCATCTTGCATCCAAATACCTTCATTTGTTTCCTCTGTTTTCTCTTCTTCTGTAAATTGATGATCCGGAAATAAATTTTTTAATTGATCTTTTAAATCCATAATTATATTATTTCTTTATCAATCCTATTTCTACTAATCTTTGATGAAGAAACTCACCTGCAGTAATATCATCATATTGTTTTGGATTATTATCAGTGATACATTCTTCCAAACAATTGAGCTTCATATCACTTCTTGGGTGCATAAAAAATGGGATGGAATATCTTGGTTTACTCCATTGTTCTTTTGGTGGATTGATTACTCGGTGAATAGTAGAACGCAATTTATTATTAGTATGACGTTCTAACATATCTCCAACATTAATTACCAGTTCATCCTCTTCTGGTATTGCGTCGATCCATTCTCCATCTTTACGTTGTACTTGTAACCCTCCAGTAGAAGCACCCATTAATAGGGTTATGAGATTTATATCTCCATGTGCACCTGCTCTTACTGCACCTTTTGGTTCTTCGGTAATCGGTGGATAATGGATAGGTCTCAAAATACTATTTCCATTACTAGCCCAATGATCAAAATAATTCTCATCTAATCCTATATAAATAGCCAAAGCTCTTAAAACATAAATACCTGTTTTCTCAAGCATTCTGTAGGCTTCCATACCCGTAGGATTAAAGTCTTGTAATTCTTCGACAATTACATTTGGAGGATATTCCTCTTTTAGGTTAGCATCTTCCGAAGGTTCTTGACCAAAATGCCAAAATTCTTTTAAATCACCTTCTTTTTTTCCTTTGGCATGTTCTTTTCCAAAGGAGATATAGCCTCTTTGACCTCCTAATCCTTCAATTTCATATTTCTGTTTGTCTTCCAAAGGCAAAGCAAAAAAAGCTTTTACTTCTTTGTATAGTTCATCGACTAAATCATCACTTAAAAAATGATTCTTTAATGCTACAAAACCTATTTCTTCATAGGCTTTACCAATTTCATCAACAAACTTTTGTTTACGTGATGGATCTTCTGATAAAAAGTCGGCAAGATCTACACTCGGTATATTATTCATGGTTGTATTATTTACTATAACTAAAATAGATGTATTTGCTTAAATATACATCATGCTGTTCATCTTTTTTTTAACATTTCAAAAGAATGTCAAATTAATTATATTTTAATAAAATCGAATGAAAACGTAGTAAATTTAATTAAATCATAGTATTAATTAGGTTAAATTAACAAGTACTTAATAGTATTCTCGGGTCGAGGCTATTTCTGAAATAAAAATAACTACATTTACTAGGCTATCTTTCCATTTTTGAAAGTTGAAATTGTTTCACGAATTGATTTAATAATATGGCAGAAGAAAAGTTATTATCTGATTTTGATATAAAGGATTATGGTAAGGAATTATTGGTTTCATTGTATGCCAAAATGTTAAAACCAAGATTGATTGAGGAGAAAATGCTCATATTGTTACGACAAGGCAAAATATCTAAATGGTTTAGTGGTATTGGTCAAGAAGCAATTTCAGTTGGGGTAACTGCAGCCTTGAATCCTGAGGAATATATATTACCAATGCATCGAAACCTTGGAGTATTTACAACAAGAAAAGTGCCTTTATATCGACTTTTTAGTCAATGGCAAGGGAAAGCCAATGGTTTTACAAATGGTCGAGATCGTTCTTTTCATTTTGGTTCGCAGGAATATAATTTAGTCGGAATGATATCTCATTTAGGGCCTCAATTAGGTGTCGCTTGTGGTATTGCTTTAGGTAACTTGTTGAAAAAGAATAACAAGGTTACAGCAGTTTTTACAGGAGAAGGTGGAACAAGTGAGGGAGATTTTCATGAAGCATTGAATATAGCTTCAGTTTGGAGTTTGCCTGTTATTTTTTGTATCGAAAATAACGGGTATGGTCTATCTACACCTATTTCAGAACAATATAATTGTAAACATCTTGCTGATCGTGGATTAGGATACGGAATGGATTCATATGTAGTTGATGGTAATAATGTAGTAGAAGTTTATGATACTATACGGACAATAGCAGCTGATATTAGAACAAATCCAAGACCTGTATTGATTGAGTTTAAAACTTTTAGAATGCGTGGTCATGAAGAGGCTAGTGGCACCAAATATGTACCGGAGGAACTCATGCAATTTTGGGCTAAAAAAGATCCAATTGAAAATTATAAAGAATTCTTGATTAACAATGCCATCTTATCAGATGAAGAAGATTTTCGCATAAAATTTGAAATTAAGGAAGAAATTGATAAGGATTGGAAGCGCACAAATGAAGAAGAAGGTGTTTTGGTTGATATAAGCAAAGAACTAAATGATGTTTATAAAGAATTTCATTTTGTAGAAAGCAAACCTCTAGATAACACATCTGAAGAATTACGATTTATAGATGCAATTTCTGAAGCTTTAAAGATGGGAATGCGCAGAAATGATCACCTAGTCATTATGGGACAAGATATTGCCGATTATGGTGGTGTTTTCAAGATAACAGAAAATTTTGTTGAAGAATTTGGAAAAGACAGAGTTAGAAATACTCCTATTTGTGAATCAGGAATAGTTTCTACTGCATATGGGTTATCTGTTAATGGTATGAAAGCAATCGTAGAGATGCAATTTGCTGATTTTGTTTCTTCAGGATTTAATCCTATTGTCAATTTACTGGCAAAATCTAATTATCGTTGGAGTCAAGCGTCTGATGTAGTTATTAGAATGCCTTGTGGTGGTGGTGTAGGAGCGGGACCATTTCATAGTCAAACCAATGAAGCTTGGTTTACTAAGACTCCTGGTTTAAAGGTGGTTTACCCTGCTTTTCCTAAGGATGCCAAAGGACTATTGTTAGCAGCGATAGAAGATCCAAATCCAATATTATTTTTTGAACACAAGGCGTTATATCGTAGTGTTAGACAAGAGGTGCCGAAAGAATATTATACAACACCTATTGGAAAAGCAGTTTTATTAGAAGAAGGAGAGGATATTTCTGTAATCACATATGGAGCAGGTGTGCATTGGGCTTTGGATGTTTTAGAAGTTCATTCTGAGATTAATGCAGATGTTATCGATTTAAGAACGTTGAAACCGATTGACATAGATACTGTTATAAAATCGGTAAAGAAAACAGGAAAGGCTATTATACTGCAAGAAGATTCTATGTTTGGAGGTATAGCTTCAGACATTTCTGCTTTGCTAATGGAACATTGTTTTGAGTTTCTAGATGCGCCAGTAAAAAGAGTTTCAAGTTTGGATACACCTATTCCTTTTGAGCCCAATTTAGAACAGCAATATTTACCAAAAAAGAGATTCGAAGAAGAGCTGTTAGAATTGTATAGGTATTAACACCTGTTTTTCGTTCCGAAAACGTTTTTGTTAATAAAATCGAATTAATATTTAAATAATTGATTTTTAGTTATTTATGTTTTTTAAAATCGATGAATTGATTTTTTTTTAGGATAACGGAACATTAAGTATTTATTATGGGTCAAAATCCCCTGAGATATAAGTTGTGTGTTCTGTTGTTAAATGTTAATTTCGCGCTGTCTATGTCAAAAACATAGCGCAGGGGATTAAAAATCAAGGGGTAATACAAAAATACATGAACACTAACCAATTGGAGCTGTTAAGTTCTTCTACTGTTCTGGTAACTGGAGCGGCAGGTTTTATAGGATCTAACTTATGTGAGGCATTACTGGATAAAGGCAGTAAAGTAATAGGTTTAGATAATTTTGCAACAGGTCATAAGAGAAACCTGACTACATTAATTGAAAATCCAAATTTTACTTTTATAGAAGGAGATATTAGAAACCTCGAGGATTGCAACAAAGCTTGTAATGGTGTTGATTATATATTACATCAAGCTGCATTAGGATCAGTACCAAGATCCATAAATGATCCTATAACTAGTAATGATGTAAATGTAGGGGGGTTTCTAAACATGCTTGTAGCTGCAAGAGATGCGGGTGTTAAAAGGTTTATTTATGCAGCGAGTTCATCCACATATGGAGATTCTAAAGCATTACCTAAAGTAGAAGAAAAAATCGGAAAACCTTTATCACCGTATGCAATTACGAAGTATGTAAATGAATTATATGCAGATAATTTTAAGAGAACTTATGATTTAGATACAGTAGGTTTGCGATATTTTAATGTTTTTGGAAGAAAACAGGATCCAAATGGAGCATATGCTGCCGTTATTCCGAAGTTTGTAATGCAATTCATGAAATATGAATCTCCTGTAATTAATGGCGATGGTTCTTTTTCAAGAGATTTTACATATATAGATAATGTAATTCAAATGAATCTTAGAGCTATTGTCTCTGATAATAAAGAAGCTCTAAATAATGTATATAATACAGCATTCGGGGAAAGAACTACCTTAAATGAATTAGTAACTTTATTAAAAGACTATCTTTCAGAGTTTGATCCTAAAATAAATGATGTAGAAGTAAAGAATGGACCAGAACGTAAGGGTGATGTGCCTCATTCTTTAGCATCAGTGGATAAAGCAAAAACATTATTAGGATATGATCCTGAATTTGATATGAAATCAGGATTAAAAGAAGCCGTAAAATGGTATTGGAATAATCTTAAATAGACCATTCTAATAAATATAAATAACAACAATAGCCATGCAAGATATTAAAATAGCAATCATAGGTCTGGGATATGTGGGACTTCCTTTAGCTAGACTTTTTGCAACCAAGTTTCCCGTTATTGGTTTTGATATCAATCAAAATAGAATAGAGGAGTTACGATCAGGTAAGGATACTACATTAGAAGTTGAGGATGAAATTCTTCAATCAGTTTTAACTGAAAGCAGCAAAATGGATCAGGGACTTTTTTGTAGTTCCAATATTGAAGACATAAAAGATTGTAACTATTATGTAGTTACGGTACCCACTCCAGTAGATAAGAACAATAGACCTGATCTTACACCATTATATAAATCAAGTGAGACGGTAGGGAAGGTATTAAAAAAAGGAGATATAGTGATATATGAATCTACAGTGTATCCTGGTGTTACTGAAGAAGAATGTATACCAGTTTTGGAAAAAGTAAGTGGATTGAAGTTCAATGTTGACTTTTTCGCTGGGTATTCTCCTGAACGTATTAATCCTGGAGATAAATTACATACTGTAGAAAAAATATTAAAAGTAACTGCAGGTTCTACTCCAGAGATAGGAAAAAAAGTAGATGATTTATATGCTTCGGTAATTACTGCAGGAACTCATTTAGCACCTACAATTAAAGTTGCGGAAGCTGCCAAAGTAATAGAAAACTCCCAACGTGATATTAATATTGCATTTGTAAATGAATTAGCAAAGATCTTTAATCTAATGGACATAGATACAAATGACGTGCTAAAAGCAGCTGGAACAAAATGGAACTTTTTACCATTTAAGCCAGGTTTAGTAGGTGGTCATTGTATAGGAGTCGATCCATACTACTTGGCTCAAAGAGCGCAAGAATTTGGATATCATCCGGAAATAATTCTAGCAGGAAGAAGATTGAATGATAGTATGGGACAATATGTAGCGTCCGAAGTTATTAAATTGATGGTCAATCATGATATCAAAATCAAAGGAGCTGATATTTTGGTACTGGGAATAACATTTAAAGAAAATTGTCCTGATGTTCGAAATACCAGAGCGGTTGACGTAATTCAAAATTTAAAGGATTTTGGAACCAATGTAAATATTTATGATCCTTGGGCTAACCCATCTGAAGTAGCACATGAATATGGGTTATCAACTATGAATGAATTACCTAATACTAAGTATGATGCAGTCGTATTAACAGTAGCACATAAGGAGTACTTAGATATTGATTTAAAATCACTATTGAAACCAGATGGTGTTTTATATGACGTAAAAGGAATATTAAAAGAGGAAGTGCACGGAAGATTATAAATATGCTTCCTGTTTTTTTTAAGTAAAAACAACTTTTAAACCAACCAAATTGAGCCAACTAAAAAAAGGAGCTTTATTAACGTATTTAAAAATCTTTTTGATTAATGTTGTTGGGATTGTAATAACCCCTTTAATCGTTAGTTATTTAGGAAAAGATGAGTACGGAATATTCAATGCAATTGGTGCTTTAATTGGAACCATAGCTTTATTGGATTTTGGCCTCACCAATACAGTAGTTCGCTTTATTGCAAAATATCGTGCGGAAAAAGATCGAGAAGGAGAAGAAAATTTTTTAGGAACAGTTAGAATACTATATGCTGCGGTTTCTACACTAGTTGTAATATCGGGTAGTATTTTTTATTTCTTTATTGATAGTTATTTTACAAAATTTAATGCAGAGGAATTAAGAATTGCAAAAATCATGTTTGTGATTTTAGTCTTTAATTTGGCAATTCAATTACCTGGAATGATATTTACTGGAATCTGCAAGGGATACGAAAAGTTTGTTTTTCCTGAGTCTGTAGGTATTATTCGATATATATTACGATCGTTAACTATTGTATGTGTTTTATATTTCGGTGGAAGAGCAATAGCCTTGGTTATTGTTGACACTATATTTAATATGCTTACGATTTCAGTATCTGCTTACTATGTATTGGTGAAATTGAAAGTACGATTTAAGTTACATAAACTCTCAAAAAGCTTTATTCTTCAGATTTTTCAATATTCGAGCTGGATTTTCCTTTTTGCTATTGTAAATATGTTACAATGGAAATCTGGAAGTTGGGTATTAGGCGCAATAAGTATTCCTAAAGTATTAGGGATATATGGTATTGGAATAGCTCTTGGTACATACTATGGAGCTTTTTCTACAGCAATTTCTAGCGTTTTTCTTCCAAGAGCAACACAGATGTCTGTTAATAATGCGAGTGGAGAAGAGTTAACTAATATGATGATTAAATTAGGAAGATTATCTTTCATTATTTTGATGTATATTTTTGGTGCCTTTTTATTGTATGGAGAACAATTTATAAACCTTTGGGTAGGTGGTGGAGAATCGGCAGCAAATGGGAGGTATACCGCAGAAGAATGTAGAGAAATTTACATGATTGCTTTGATCATAATGATTGGGTATACATTACCATTACTACAAGCTTTTGGGAACTCCATTTTAGAAGCTAAAAACAAACTCTCTTTTAAAGCGATTTTGTATTTAAGTTTTATGATTGTTGGTGTTGTTGTTGGAGGGTTTCTAGCTATGAAATATAGTGCTACGGGAATGATAATTGGTCTTGTCGGAGGATGGATGATTGTTCAAAACGTGATGAACTTTTATTATCATCATACCATAGGATTAAATATTATCCGTTTTTTCAAAGAATTACTTCATAAAGTAGTATTAGTGGTATTATTGGTGGTTGCAGTTGGTTACTTTATAAATTATATTCCGGGTGATGGATGGTTTAGTTTTATAGCCAAAGGAGTATCATACACATTAGTTTTTGCTGTAATGATGTATACCTTAGGAATGTTAGAATACGAAAGAGAATTATTTAGAAAACCTATTGTTTCATTACTGAAACGAAAATAATATAAAAATGGATACCTTAAAACTACAAGCAATCACATACTCTGATAACGGTCGTAAGATCAATTATGACTATGTGGTAGGTGCTGATATCCAAAAATTCTTTGTGGAGAAAGAACCTTTTTATTCCAAATATCAAATAGATGTAAGTTCTACTCCAGAAAGTATCGCTGTGATTCCGTTTTTGAGTAATGTCTTACCAATGGCTTGGTTTGCTGGGTTTGATATAGAAGTTGATGAAGTTGATGAAGATTTCTATAATGCTCAAGAAAAAATAAAACAGGAGTTTGCTAAAAGAGATGTACCGAGTTCTTTTACAGGAAAGTTAGTAGCAAAGAAACTAGTAAAAAACTCTGTAAAGCATACTAAATCGGCAATGCTTTTTAGTGGTGGGGTAGATGCTTATGCTACTTATATTAGAATTTATGATCAAAAACCTGATTTGATAACGCTGCATGGAGCAGATATCACTATTGCTGATAAAGGTCAATGGAAAGAGTTTACAGATTTCATTGAAAATGAAGAGTTGTTAGTAGATAATAATAAAGAATATATAGAAACCAATCTGAGAGATTTTTATACGTATCAAGTAGAATTACTGCTAAAAGATATAGGTTGGTGGGGTAAAGTACAGCATGGTTTAGCGTTAGTAGGGTCTATTGCTCCTTTAGCTTATATTCATAACTATAGTTCGGTTTATATTGCGTCTTCATATACTGATCATATTGATATTGATTGGGGATCTACACCAGAAATTGATGAAAAAATTACTTGGGGTTCAGGTTTTAGAGTTTATCATGATGGGTATGAACTTAAAAGACAGGATAAAGTAGATTTAATAGCAAAATTTGCCGAGGATAAAAATAAGAGATTTAGACTTAGAGTTTGTTATTCTGAAAAAAGAATAGAGTTTAATTGTAGCTATTGCGAGAAATGTTTTAGAACTATAATGGGACTTATTCTCAATAACCAAAATCCAAATGAATATGGTTTTAATGTAGATGGATCGGTTTATGACAAAATTTATCAGATTTTACATATAGGCTCTGGAAGTAAAGGAGTAAAATACTTTTGGTGGGAATTAATGGAAAAGGCTAAGAGTGTGGATACATTTTTTGTTTTTGATAACAAAGAAGTTGAAACTGCCCATATGAACGAGTTTAGAAATGGCAAGGTAGATAGACTTTTAGAAGAAAAAATTAATAATGCAAATAAAGGAACCAATCGATTGAAGTTTATTATTAGAAATAAATTTCCTTGGTTACAAAAGATATATAGAAAATTAAAGTAGATACAAACTAGGTAAATTGTAGAACTAATGAAATACGGATTACTTACATACGATGAGAATAAGAACTTTTTTAATGTTGGAGACAATATTCAAAGTTTAGCGGCTAAACAATTTTTGCCAAAGGTAGATACGTTATTAAATAGAGAAAGATTAGGAGAGTACACGGGTGATCCTATAAAGTTAATTATGAATGGATGGTTTACTCATAATATTCATAATTGGGTGCCGTCAGATAATATTGATCCTATTTTTGTTTCTTTTCACATGAATAATACGGCTGCTCCAGCTATGTTAAGTGAAAAAGGAATTGCATATCTAAAAAAGCACCAACCTATTGGATGTAGAGATCAATTTACGGCAGATACTCTTAAGGCTAAAGGAATTGATGCCTATTTCACTGGATGCCTAACATTAACTTTAGATTCTTATAAAGTTGATGATTCAGAGAGAGGAGATGATATTTATATTGTTGATCCTTTATATAGCTATCCAAGAGCAGAAAAGGTATTTTACAATACAAAAATCACTATTAAAAACATATTAAATGGATCTGCTTTCAAATTAGGAAAAAAAGATAAACACATAAAAAAGTTTATCAGTAAAGAAGTATTGGACACAGCTACGTTTATCAACCAAGAACCGCCTTCGAATACTTATACAGACGAAGAAAAATTTGATATGGCTGTTGATTTGCTAAATAAATATGCAAAAGCAAAGCTAGTCATAACCTCTAGAATACACTGCGCATTACCATGTTTGGCGATGGGTACTCCTGTAATCTTTGTAAACGGTTTTGATAGTTTTGTAGATTCTTGTCGATTTGATGGGATTCTAGAGCTATTTAATCGAATTGATATTGATAGTAAAACAGGAGCATATACTTCTAATTTTGGATTAGAAGGCAAAATAACCAACGAAACCACAGTAAAAAACCTCGAAAAACACCACGACTTAGCCAATGCACTAAAAGAAAAAGTTACTAATAAAATCTAAACAACCGCACAAACGATGAAAAGGGTACTCAAAAAACTGTTAAAGGATAACTTCTTTACAGCTCCAAAGAAAATGCAACAAAAACACACTACATTTTCTAAAGAGCAATTAGAAGAGTTAACAAAATCACTTAAAGAAAACTACTTAGACAGAGGAAATACCAAAAGTAGATTATCAACTGCAGAATATAATCAGGCAGTAAGTGGACAGCTTTTTGATCGTTTGTACTATAATAGAAATAGGATAGCGCCTTGGTTACATCATGTAAAGGATCTAAATGGAGCTAATATTTTGGAAATTGGATGTGGAACTGGTATTTCTACACTAGCCTTAAGCGAGCAAGGTGCCAAAGTAGTAGGTGTTGATGTGGATGCTGGAGCTTTGGAAGTAGCTAAGGATAGGATGAGAATAGCTGGATATGAAGCAGAGTTGCATCATGTAAATGGAGAAGAAATTGAAGAGAATTTTAAGGATAGAAAGTTTGATTTCATCATCTATTATGCGGTTTTAGAGCATATGACGGTTAGTGAACGATTAGAATCATTACAACAAGCATGGAGAATGTTATCAAGCGGAGGCTATCTAGCAATTATAGAAACTCCTAATAGATTATGGTATTATGATTCGCATACGGCTGCACTGCCTTTTTATGATTGGTTACCAGATGATTTAGCGTATTACTATTCTAAATTTTCCAGTAGGAAGAATTTTAAAGATTCTTATCGTGAGATTGATGATGAAAATATGATGAAATTTAAAAGATGGGGAAGAGGAGCTAGCTATCATGAATTTGAAGTAGCAATAGCACCTTTAAAAGAAATTAATATAGTAAGCAGTTTAATGAAGTTCGAAAAGTCTACTTTTCTAAAGGTTGGTTTTAAGGGATTACGCTATATAAAATTTCTAAAATCAATGAATAAAAATCTAAATAGCGGTTTTTGCTATCCGTATTTAGATATTGTAATAAAAAAGTAACAAAAGTATCTCCCCCAAATACTACTATTCTTAAACGTAATTTGATGAAACTGGTATATATAGTAAATCGTATCGACGGTCCTGGAGGATTGGAAAGGGTACTTTCGATAAAGGCTAGTAAGCTTGCAGATGATTATGATTATGATATCCATGTAGTTACATTAAATCAGAATACAAGTGAACTCTTTTACGATTTTAGTCCTAAGTTATCATATCATAATGTAGAGGCGAAAGGAAATCCTATATCTAGGATGTATAAGTATGCTAAAGGACTGAGAAATACGATAAAAAAATTACAACCAGATGTAATTGCAGTTTGCGATGATGGGTTAAAAGGTTTTTTCGTACCCCTAATTTTGGGTAAACTTTGTCCTATGATCTATGAAAGACATGTTTCTAGAAATGTAGAAATAAAAAAGGGGAAGAGATCTTTAAAGAAGAGAATTACCACTGCTACCAAATTTTCTTTAATGAATTTTGGCGGAAAGTATTATGATCATTTCGTAGTACTTACCAATGGGAATTTAAATGAATGGACATTTAAAAATCTTAAAGTTATTCCTAATCCATTATCTTTTTATCCAGAAGAAAAAAGCTCTTTAGAAAATAAAAAAGTATTAGCTGTAGGGAAACATAGTTTTCAAAAAGGATACGACAGACTCTTAAAAAGTTGGCAAAAAGTAAATGATATACATCAAGATTGGAGCTTAGATATTTATGGGACTATTAATGAAAAAGAGGGCTTGAGTAAACTTGCAGAAGATCTAGGGGTATCTAATTCAGTCAATTTCTATCCACCAGTAAAAAATATAGCAGAAAAGTACCAACAGGCATCGATTTATACGATGTCGTCGAGATATGAAGGATTCGGAATGGTATTAACAGAAGCGATGGCATATGGAGTACCTTGTATTTCTTATGATTGTCCTTACGGTCCATCTGATATAATTAGTGATAAAGTTGATGGTCTTTTAGTAGAAAATGGAGATATCGATACTTTTGCAAAAGCTATTCTTATCTTAATTGAAGATGAAGATAAACGGAGAGCTATGGGAAAGAATGCCAAAGAAGCAGTAAAAAAGTATCTGCCAGAAACTATTGCTCAAGAATGGAATCAACTTTTTATCGGTTTAACTAATACCTCATCCAAATGAGAATCGTATTTGTTATAGATCAGGTATATCTCCACGGAGGAATCGAAAGAGTACTTTCTATAAAAGCAAATTATTTTGCTTCTCTAGAAAATTACGAAGTACATATTATCACTACAGAACAAAAAGGGAACACACCTTGTTATTCCTTTGATCAAAATATTGCTTTTAAAGATTTAGGGATTAATTACAATAGAAGAAAGTCCTATTTTCATCCTAAAAACCTAAAAAAACTTCCGAATCATATTGCCAAAACAAAGGCTGCTTTAAAAGAAATTAAGCCAGATGTTGTGGTGGTGTGCAGTCATAGTGTGGATACTTATTTTGTTCCTTTTATAGTAAAAAGTATTCCTAAAATTAAGGAGTTTCATTATTCTAGGTTTATAGAAAAAGACAAAAGAGCAAATCCTAGTTTGTTTAAAAAGTACTTTTTCAAGTTTGCGGATTATGTGGAAACAAAATATGATAAGTTGGTAATCCTAAATAAGGATGAAACAAATTATTATAAAAGCAATAATACAGTTGTTATACCAAATCCATTGACCTTCTTCCCAGATAATGTGTCAAATCTAAATAACAATCGAATCATTACTGCAGGTAGAATTGCTGCAGTAAAGGGATATGATATATTGATAGATATTTGGGCGGAAGTTTCAAAAACTAAAAAAGACTGGAATCTTCATATCTTTGGGAGTGGGGAATCGAATTATGTCGAGAAACTTCAACGTAGAATTAATGAAGTAGGTGTTCAAGATACATTGAAGTTGATGGGACCAACAGATAGGATGCAAGAAGAAATGTTAAGTTCTTCTATTTTTGTAATGACTTCGCATAATGAATGTTTTCCATTGGTATTATTAGAAGCTCAAGCATCTGGTTTACCGATAGTTTCTTTTGACTGTCCATATGGACCTAGAAATATTGTAAATAAAGAAACAGGAGTTTTAGTACCAATGTATGACAATTCCGAATTCGCAAAACAGTTAACTGAGCTGATGAATGATAGGGATACCATTAAGAATATGGGAGCAAAAGCAAGAGAGAATTCGAAAAAGTATGAGTTAGCACAAATTATGAATCTTTGGAAGGGTTTGTTTACAGAAGTAATAAAGTAATATGAGATCACTAATTTTAAATATATATAAGATCTTTTTATTTCCTCATGTGATCATTTATAAAGGAAGTAAGAATAAAGATCTAATTGATAAGGATATAGAAAGATGGGCCTCGGCCAAAGGGATGACTGGAGGTAAGGTTTCTTTGCTTCTAAATTTTCTGGCGAACTCTCCAGACTTTAGAACTTTGTTTTACTTTAGAAATAGAGGTATGGTCTCTAGTCTACTAAACTTGTATTGCAAAAAAGAGAAATATTTTAGAATTGATATCAGTACTAAATTAGGAGGTGGTGTATTAACAGGACACCCATACAGCACCATTCTAAATGCAGAAGAAATAGGTGAGAACCTATATGTAAATCATTTGGTAACAGTAGGCGAAGTAGATGGAAAAAGGCCTACGATAGGAAATAATGTTTCTATTTATACAGGAGCTATAATTATTGGAGATATTAAGATCGGAAATAACTGTTCTATAGGAGCTGGTTCTGTTGTAGTTAAAGATGTTCCGGATAATTGTGTAGTAGTTGGAAATCCAGCACGTATTATTAAGCAAGACGGGAAAAAGATCTAGAAAATATGATGTGTAATAAGATAACTGTTAAAATAAGCTAGTAAAATGAACACTTTTGTGCCTTTAGAGTTTTACTATCCGTTGTATATTAATTTATGCTTCTTTTTGGTGGTATTTACTTTATTACACACTAGACTTTTACAGATTAGTGAGCACAAGAATATTGTTTTCATAAATTTTTCTGGATACTTCTTGTTAATTTTTCTAATACTTTACATTGGTCAGCGCCCTATAAGTGGTATTTTTGGGGATACGGTCAATTATATAGTTACATTTGATCGATATCGACTCGGAGGAGAAATTCCAGAGGTAAATGATTATGGTTGGCATGTTTTTATGAAAACATTGGCACAAATCGTATCAGCTCACACTTTTTTTACAATTTGTGCATTTATTTACATTTTCCCATTATACAAGATTTCTAAAAAGTTATTTGGACAATACTGGTACTATTCATTTGTAATGTTTATCGTTTCCTTTTCCTTTTGGACTTATGGAGTAAACGGAATGCGTAATGGTGCTGCAACTTCCTTGTTTTTATGGGGATTATGTTATCATGAGAAAAAGGTAGTAATGGCGTTGTTTTTTCTAGCTGCCACATTTTTCCATAAAACCCTGTTTTTACCAATTTTCGCATATATAATTACCAACTTTTATAATGATCCCAAAGTATTCTTCAAAGGTTGGCTATTTTGTATTCCATTGTCTTTGGTAATGGGAAGTTTATGGATAACACTATTTGCTAGTTTAGGTTTTGGCGATGATCGACTTACTGGATATTTAACTTCTGAGGTAGATGCCAATACATTTGCAAGTACAGGATTTAGATGGGACTTCCTGTTCCATAGTGCTTTTGCAGTTTTTGCGGGATGGTATTTTATTTATAAAAAGAAGTTTGAAGATAAATTTTATTATCAATTGCTAAATACCTATCTGATTTGCAATGGATTTTGGATTTTAGTTATAAAAGCTAATTACTCGAATCGATTTGCATATCTATCATGGTTTATGATGGCAATCGTGATCATATATCCATTTCTAAAGAAAGAATTTTTTAAGGACCATCATTTTATGATTGGGAAAGTAATGTTGGCCTATTTTTCATTTACATATATGATGTACTATTTATATTGGGGATAAACACTAACAACAAATCAATTAATCAACTAATGAAAACGATAACAGTATTTACACCAACTTACAATCGGGCGTATTGTTTGCATAAATGTTATGAAAGTTTAATTAAGCAATCAAATCAAGATTTTGTTTGGTTAATTATAGACGATGGTTCTACGGATGATACAGAATCATTAGTAGCTTCTTGGATAAAAGAAGGGAAAATAGATATACGATATCATTATCAGGAAAATCAAGGAATGCATGGTGGTCATAATGCGGCTTATCGTTTAACAGAAACCTTGTTAAATGTATGTATAGACAGTGATGATTGCATGGGAGAAGAAGCTATAGAGAAAATATTAGTTGCTTGGGAGAAAATAAAAGATAAACCAGAATATGCAGGTCTTGTAGGATTAGATGCTGATCCAGATGGAAAAATTATCGGAACTAAAATTCCAGAGCATATTAAAGAAACTACCTTATATGATTTGTATAATGTACACAAAGTTTTAGGTGATAAAAAATTAGTATATCGAACAGAAGTTGTAAAAAAATACCCTTCTTATCCGATTTTTGAAGGAGAGCGTTTTGTTCCACTAGGGTATCTATATCAATTGATTGACCAAGATTATAAGTTACTTCCTATCAATGATGTTCTTTGTGAAGTAGAATATATGCAAGATGGTTCAAGCATGAATATTTTAAAACAATATAGAAGACATCCAAAAGGCTTTGCATTTTCTAGAAAAAGTAGAATGCAGCTTGCAGAAAATTTCAAAGACAAGTTTAAAAATGCAATTCATTATGTATCTAGTGCCATTTTTACCAAAAATGGGTCTTTTATTAGTGAATCTCCAAAGAAGTTGACTACAATTTTAGCCATTCCTTTTGGAGTACTTTTAAATCTTTATATACGATACAAAACTAAAGGAGAGTTTTAATGGGTGTTATAAGAGTTTTACAGGTATTTACTATCATGAACAGAGGTGGAGCCGAGTCGATGATCATGAATTACTATAGAAAAATAGACAGGAGTCAAATACAGTTTGATTTTCTGGTACATCGCAAAGAAAAAGCTGCTTTCGATGAAGAAATAGAAAATTTAGGAGGAAGAATATATAGATTTGATCCAATAAATCCTCTTTTTCCGGGAGATTATTATAATAAATTAAGAGACTTCTTTAAAGAGCATTCTGAATACTCAATAATACATTCTCATTTAAACACTTTTAGTTGTTTTCCATTAAAAATTGCGAAAGAATTTAATATTCCTTGTAGAATTGCGCATGCTCATATTGCCATTGATGATGTTAGTTTAGGTTCTCTTTTTTCAAACAAAGAAAGCATAAAAGAAACTTTCAAGAAATTGATAAAACTTCAATTAAAAAAGAAAGTAAAAAAAGATGCTACAGATCTATTTTCATGTGGTGATAAAGCGGGGAATTGGTTGTTCGGTAAGGATATTTCTTTTACTACTATGAATAATGCAATTGACACAGAAAAATTTGCATATAATCAATCTATTGCTCAGCAATACAAGAAAGAGTTTGATGTAGAAAAAAATCTAGTGATTGGGCACGTAGGAAGATTTGCAAGTCAGAAAAATCATACCTTTTTGCTTAAGATTTTCAAAGAAGTTTTACAAAAGAAACCTGAGGCTGTATTAATGATGGTAGGAGATGGACCTTTACGTTCAGTAATGGAAAAGGAAGCGGCACAGTTATCAATAGAAAAGAATGTTCGTTTTTTAGGAGTAAGAGCAGATGTACCACAACTGTTTCAGATGTTTGATGTATTTGTATTCCCATCTTTTTATGAGGGATTACCAGTTACATTAATTGAGGCACAAGCTGCGGGAATAAAAGTTTTTGCTTCTGATAGTATAACTACAGAAGTTAGTTTGACAGAAGATATCGAATTTTTATCCATAGATCAATCGCCAGAAAGCTGGGCAGATAAGATTTTGGCAATAGATGCTTCTGTAAAGAACGATAATGTACAGAAAATTGTGGAAGGTAATTATGATATTGTTTCTAATACATTAGAAATTCAAGAATTCTATAAAGAACAAATAAGATAGCAATTATGGGGAAGTTGCAAGAAAAAATTTATAATAGTTTACCTTATCCTTTTAAGTTTATTTTACTAAACGTAAAAGCTTATCAAAATTCTAAACAACGTTATACCAAAGAATTTGAAACGTACTTAAATGAGTATATCGATTTATGGGATTCGGATATTGATGTAGTAAAGAGGTATCAGGAAAGTAGACTAAAGGTTTTGTTATCCGAAGTATTTGAGCATTCTGATTGGTATGCGTCCAAAATGAAGGATTTAGGCATTACCTTACATGATATTGAAGAGAAGCCCTATGAAGTTCTTCAAAAAATGCCAATATTAACAAAGTCAGAAAGAAAGACAAATCCAGAAGCTTTGGTTAATAAAAAGCGACCTACCGATGGAGTGGGGTATACTAGTGGAACTTCTGGTGCTCCGACGGTAAATTATTTAGATAAAGAATCTATCAATAGATCTTTTGCGTTATGGCGTCGATTTCATAAAGCTATTGGTTTAGAAACACGAAGAGTAAAACAGGTGCGATTTTCTGGGAGATTAATCATAAAACCAGATGCAAAAAAGGCTCCTTTCTGGGTATATAATTATTTTGAGAATCAGTTGTTGATGTCGACTTATCATCTAACGGATGAAAATTTACCTAGTTATATTAAGAAATTAAATAAATTCAAACCGCTATTATTAGACGGTTATCCTTCAGCGATTTATATTATCAGTAGATTTATAAATCAAAATAATATTGATGTTAAGTTCACTCCCAAAGCTATTGCTGTTACTGCAGAGACCTTGTATGATTATCAAAGAACAGAAATAGAAAGAGCGTTTGGATGTCATGTGTTTAATCAATATGCGTCTAGTGAAGGAAGCCCTTTTATAACAGAATGTGTAAATGGTAATTTGCATTTAAATACGGATTCTGGGATTTTTGAATTTATTAATGCAAAAGGGGAAAAGGCAAAACCAGGAGAAGTTGCACAATTGGTGGTTACTAGTTTTACCAATTTAAAAACTCCTCTTATCAGATATAATATAGAAGATACTGTTTTACTTTGTAATGAAGGAAAAGTTTGTGATTGTGGTTGTGTGATGCCTATGATCGAAAAATTAACCGGTAGAGAAGATGATATTCTTTGGACCAAAGAAAAAGGATATGTCGGTAGGATGGATACGGCTTACAAAGGATTAGAGGGTATTGTAAAAAGCCAAATTGTACAGGAAAGTCATGATGAAATCACAGTTAATTTGATAGCTGATCAAAACTTTGACGATGGAATGAAAGAAAAATTAGTACACAATTTAAAAGACCGATTAGGACAGAATGTAAACTATACAATCAATATAGTAGATGATATTCCTTTGGGACCTAATGGAAAGTTTGACGCGGTAAAAAGAAATTTTACAATCTCGCTTTAATTCGTTTTTGGTAGGTAATGTACTTTAATTCATTTGATTTTTTAATTTTTCTTCCAGTTACCTTTTTATTGTATTGGTTTTTGGATAAGAGGAAAATCGTCTTGCAGAATTTATTACTGTTAGCTGCTAGTTATATATTTTATGGCTGGTGGGATTGGAGATTTTTGTCATTAATAGTCTTAAGTACTGTTGTAGATTATGTTGTAGGTCTAAAAATATACGAGTCAAATTCTAAGAAGCATAAAAAAAGATGGCTGCTTTGTAGCATTTTCTTTAATTTAGGGTTACTAGCGTTCTTTAAATATTGCAATTTTTTCATTGATTCATGGATAGAACTATGTAGCGCTATTGGTATACAAAACCAAGAATTTACTGTAATGCGTATCATATTACCTGTGGGTATTTCTTTCTATACCTTTCAGACGATGTCTTATACTATAGATGTATATAGAGAGAAGCTAAAACCGACAAAAGACTTGGTTGCTTTTGCAGCATTTGTTTCCTTCTTTCCTCAATTGGTAGCAGGTCCTATAGAAAGAGCTACTCATCTGTTACCACAGTTCCTGAATAAAAGGAGTGTTTCTCAAGGTTCAATTTCACTTGGTTGTAAATTAATTATCATTGGATTTTTTCTAAAACTTGTAATTGCAGATCGAGCCGCTATTTATGTAAATGCTGTTTATAATAATGTTGAATTACATGATGGTCTAAGTTTTATTTTTGCGACAGTTTTATTTGCCTTTCAGATTTATGGAGATTTTGCGGGATATTCTTTAATCGCAATTGGTACGGCAAAGTTTTTTGGATTTGATTTAATGACAAACTTTAGAAGACCTTATTTTGCTGCATCTATTCATGAATTTTGGAATCGATGGCATATTTCATTGTCGACCTGGTTTAGAGATTATCTGTATATCCCGTTAGGCGGAAATCGTGTTGGTAAATTTAGATGGTTCTTTAATCTTTTTATTACCTTTTTAATAAGTGGATTATGGCACGGAGCAAATTGGACATTCGTATTGTGGGGAGCAATTAATGGAGCTTATCTTATTATAGAAGTATTGCTTAGTGCTAAAAACAGAAAAGGTATTCTAAATATCATAAGCACATTTATTCTTATCTGTTTTTCCTGGATATTTTTTAGAGCTAATACTGTTTCTGAAGCTTTTTATATTATAAAGAAAATAGTTCTTCAACCTGGTAAACTTTATATTGGAATGGGAGATGATATCGCCGCACCTTTTTATGCTGTGTTGGCAATTATAGTGCTGATTGGTTTTGAAATTTGGAGAGAGTATATAGGTTCTGTAAAGCAGATTACCGAAAAAACCGAGATTTCCAGAATGTTAGGATATAGTCTATTAATTTTCTTGATTTTATATTTAGGAGTTTTTGGGGATAGCCAGTTTATATATTTTCAATTTTGAGTAAGATCGTATGAACAAACATAGGGTAATAATTTTTAAGCTTATTAAACTATTAATTATCATAGTGATAGTTGATACGGTTTTAGGTATTGCAGCGGAAAAACTTTTCTATACACAAAAGACGGGTAAATATGCTCGCAGTACATATGCCATTGATCAAACAAATGCAGAGACATTAGTTTTTGGCAGCTCACATGCGCATAGACACTATGTTCCAGAAGTTTTAGAAAAAGAACTACAAACATCCGCTTATAATGTTGGGGCAGAAGGGCAACAATTATTATATCATTTAGGTCTTCAGAAAATGATCTTAAAACGAGTAGTCCCTAAAACTATTATTTTAAATATTGATGAAGACTTTTTGTTTAATTCGACCTTTGCTTATGATAGACTTCATGATCTATATCCCTATTATGGAGATCATAAAGAAGTGCTAAGACCTATTTTTGCTGTAAACAATAGGTTTGTAGATATTAAAATGTTTTTTAAATCATATCTTTTTAATTCTACTATCGTACATATGACACGTTATTACGTATCTCCACAAATAGATTATAAAGGGTATAGACCACTTAATGGGACCGTAAGTGAAAAGGAAATTGATAATTATGAAAATGATATACAACAAAAAAGTAATGTAATAGATAGTAATCTTGTAAATGCCTTAAAAGAGTTTATTCTAAATGCAAAGTCGAACAATATTAAACTCATTTTTGTTACATCACCGAAGTTTATAAAGGGTAATTATAGAAAAAACAGATCTTTTTCCTTAATTAATGAGATAGCTACAGAACATAATATTCCTTTACTAGATTTTTTTAACGATCCGAGATTTAGTAATAATCATGATTTTTTTCATGATCCGTCTCATCTAAATGATAAAGGAGCTAAGTATTTTACTAAGCTTCTTGCTAAAGAGATTTTAGCTCTCTAATATTAACTAGTTTATGAGGCATGAGTACACTGTGCAATTAGTACTATATACAGGATATCATAAATAGAAAGAGACCATCAATATAGATGGTCTCTTTTCCTTATAAAATATAGGTACAATTATAAGGTGTCTTATCGATTAGCACAAGTATTACCACTTAAAACAATGGCATTTGGCGTATCTGAATCATTGTTAATACAGTCGAATCTATCTGCTCCAGATGGTTCCAAAATGTTATTATTAGTAATAGACACATCCGAATGAGAACCATACAATCTGATTCCATCACTGTCGTTAGGATCAATTTTAGTATTAGAAGAAATATTGATATTAGAAGAGGTACCTAATTCAATACCACCAGTTACTTCGTTATTCATAAAATCAATACCATTCGCATTATTTATGGTTACTTTTTTCGAAGTAAGGAATTTATTTCTTTCTACAGAGATGGTATATCCGTTAGTATCAGGAGTATTATTAAACCCTGTTAGGAATAAATGAAATCTTCCTGCTGTAATCTCATTATCGTTGATACTAGTATTATTTACAAAAGTATTGGTCGCACTAATTCCTGTTTCATTTACATTAATCATGTTATTGTAAAATCTAGAATCAGACGTATCTTTTAATTGAATTCCAATATCACCATTTGTAATATTATTATCATGTACATCGATATCATTGGTATCTGTTGCTATACCAATACTGTATCCAGTAATATCGTTACCAGATATTTCATTATCAAATACTGTTTCACTATGACTACCTGCTGCAAAAATTGCAAATCTTTCGGCAGCTTCTGCAGAAGCATTGAATCTATTATTTATAATTTTTGTTCCAGAAGCTAATGAGAGAATACATCTAGTTTCTATATCATTGTTTTCTACAGTAATATCTTGTCCAATAGTTGCTGCAGTAAAACCAACTCTACTATTAATTTCAGTATTTCTGGTAATTAAAATATCAAAAGCTCTTTCATGTTCTAATAGATTCCCATTAGCATCTCTGCTTCTAAAAGCTTCAATATTTATAGCATATCCAACTTCACCACCATCGGATCCAGCCATTGGTTGACCTACATTGGTAAAGGTATTACCTTCAATTAAAATATCGTTACCATCGGTAAGAGCAATTCCCATTCTTCTAATATTGGTAAAAGAACAGTTGATTACCTTTACTCCGTATGTTGGAATATAATCTGGATCAAATCTAAATCCTATAGAATAAATAGTTAAAGCTCCTTTAGATCCTTCTACAAAATTTACACCATCGACGGTAACATTTCTACCAGAATGAATATGCATAAGGTGAGTACCGTAGAGGCCTACATCGTCAGGAGCGTATTCACGATCATTTCTGTCTCCAATTATGTTTCCACCAGAAATCGTTACGTTGTCAGCATCTCTAACTGCGATAACTGTACCATTTTCGATTCGTGATCCAGCAGGAAACTGTCTTAACTTGGTATTGTCAGACATTTTTAAATGGAAATTAGATGGAACATTGATTCCTTCTACAGAAGCATAAAAATTTTGATCAGCTGTGGTGCTCGTTACTTTCGTAGTTTCGAAAAAGGCATCAAAAACATTCGTCTCGAAAGTAGTTCCACCCATTTCTTTTATCTGAAACATTAAATCTTCAAATTCAGCAGTATTCTTCAAAGCAATATCAGAATTAGTTTGCCCTTGAACAATATTTTCCCATCTAGTCGCATTAAACTTAAATACAGGATCTTTTAAACTAACATTACCTTCAGTTTTTAAACTAGAGTTTAAAAGCCTTCCATCAATTATACCTCCGGAAAATATTAAAGTTCCATTAAAAATATCTCCACCATCAAAATCAAAAGTGGTGTTAGGAGGTAAAGTAATGGTCGCGCCTTCTAAATCTAACAGACAATTTATTGTTACTGTAGAGTTAGCAGCCAGACCAGAAAGGTCAAAATCGCATGGAGTATCAGAAACAATTCCATCGTCTTCTTCCTCTGGAGGAGTATCGTCTTCATCTTCAATAACTTCCTCTTCTTCTTCAGAAATTGCTTCTTCGATGTTCTCTGTACTACAAGCAAAAATGCTTATAGCAAACACTAATAATAGAAAATAGGGTAACTTTTTCATTTCGGTTGGGGGGTGTTTTAGGTTTTTAATTTCATTTTTAACGGAGTTTCATCGATACTATTGTGTATTATGTCGAAAAAAAATGTTAAAGTTTACGAATTATAATCATTTGATAATTAAACAATTAAACCCTTACGGCTTTACCGTAATGCGAGTCGAAATTAAAACCAAAATGAAAACTACTTTGATAAAATCTACTGTAAATACTAGGGTAAGGTGAGTGAGTCATAAATTTGATGGATTTATTCCCCAAAAAATGGAGTGTTTTTTGTGTGAAATTGTAAGTTTTTTCTTTCTTTTTTGTTACGTCTTAAATTTTTCCAATGTCTAAATATACATAAGTTGATGTTATTATTGCATTTGTTTCTTCAAATAAAATAAATAATTACAATTTCTTAATCCCTATTGTATTAAGATCATAAACTATTGTATTATATCACTGATGTATTGTAAAAATTCAGTATTCGTTTGTACGTAAAATGAATCATACCTTTCAATTTACAAACTATTTTTTTCATAGATCGTTTATGATTTTTAAAAATATTGGAAATAAAATTTTAATCATTCCTTATATCTATATATTTGCAACCACAATATTTATTATTTCTATTAAGTGGAAAAAAAGGGGAAAATTATTCGTGTTACAACTGTTCCAAGGTCTCTTGGGGGATTGCTTCAGGGGCAGTTAAAGTTTATGTCTCAGTATTATGAGGTAATTGGAGTTTCGAGTAAAGATGAAAATATCTTAGATAGGGTAGCGAAACAGGAAGGAATCGCTGTAGTTCCGATCCAAATGACACGTAAGATCACGCCAGTTCAGGATTTAAAGGCAGTATATCAATTATATAAACTTTTTAAGAAAGAAAAGCCAGATATTGTGCATAGTCATACGCCTAAAGCAGGAACATTATCTATGTTAGCTGCAAAATTAGCTGGTGTTCCGCATAGATTACATACAATAGCTGGATTACCATTATTAGAGGCAACGGGAGCGAAAAGATTATTGTTGGATACTGTAGAAAAAATTACGTATGCTTGTGCTAGTATGATCTATCCAAATTCTTTTGGGTTAAATGATATTATTTTAGAGAACAAATACACTTCTGCTAAAAAATTAAAAGTAATAGCAAATGGAAGTTCTAATGGAATTGATACTTCTCATTTTGATCCTTCGGGCTATACAATAGAAGATAATGACAAATTAAAACAAGAACTTGATATAGCACCAGATGATTTCGTTTTTGTTTTTGTAGGCAGATTCGTGAAAGATAAAGGTATCAACGAGCTTATTACTTCATTTAAACAATTGAATAGTGAATTTAAGAAATCAAAGTTGTTACTAGTAGGAACTTATGAAAGAGATCTAGATCCATTATTGCCAGAAACAGAAAAAGAAATTAATGAAAACCCTAATATCATTCCTGTAGGTTGGCAAAATGACGTAAGACCATTTTTTGCAATATCAAACGCTTTAGCATTTCCTAGTTATCGAGAAGGATTTCCGAATGTGGTAATGCAAGCTGGTTCTATGGGATTACCAAGTATTGTTACCGATATTAATGGTTGTAATGAGATCGTTTCAGAAGGTATTAATGGTACAATCATTCCTCCTAAAAGTTCTGAAATTTTGTACCAATCGATGAAGAAATTTATTTCTGATCCTTCGTATACCAATCAGTTATCGTTAAAGGCTAGGGATATGATTTGTGAACGATACGAAAGGAAGTTTGTTTGGAAGTCAATTTTAGAAGAATATAAAAAGTTATAATTTTAACTTTTTATTTAGATATTTTCTTACAATTTCTTATTTTACCAAAAACAAAAAAAGTAAATAACATCGTCATAATAGTAGTTGCATATTTTATCCCGTAAATATGCACGAAGTTTTTCGTATAAGCTCATTATGTGACTTTGATGTTTGCTATGCTTTGAATTAAGATAAAAGTTAAGTGGACGGTATATGAGAGTTAACGAAAGGATAAGAAATCTTTCTTTTTGGATTATTGATTTTTTAAGAGGAGGTAAGGTTAGAAAACATTATCGAGATGTTAAGCACATTATAGAAAAACCGAATCATCCACTATCGTTAGGTAAAAAAGAGCAGTATTTAAAAGATATACTAGAACATGCTACTCAAACTTCTAATTATTATAAAAATATAAATCCAAACAGTCTTCAAAATTTTCCTGTTGTTAATAAAGAAATAATCAAACTTTCTTATAAGGATATACAATCACAAATACATATTAATAAACAAAAAGTAGGAGTATCTACAAGTGGGTCTACAGGAGCTTCTTTTACTGTTTACCAGAATCTCAATAAAAAAAATAGAAATACAGCTGATATCATTTATTTTTCAGAGTTATGTGGGTTTACAATAGGATATAGGTTATACTATTTACGTTTTTGGAATATGTTTAAAAAGAAAAATGGACTAGCTTCTTTTTTTCAAAATATCATTCCAATAAATGTTTTTGAACTATCAGAAGAAGCTGTTAAAAAGTTGATTACTATTCTAAAACGAGATTCTTCGAATAAAGGAATGTTGGGTTATGCCTCATCTTTTGATAAAATATGTAAATATTTAGAATCAATTAATTCAAAACCCATTGATTGTAAATTGCGATCAGTAATTGGAATGTCAGAGCGCTTAGATCCGAATACCAAACAACAGATGAAAAAATACTTTAATGTTGATATGGTATCCAGATATTCTAATGCCGAGAATGGTATGTTAGCTCAACAACCAATAAAAAAAGAGTTCTTTAAAATTAATTGGGCTAGTTATTATATAGAAATTCTCAATTTCAATAATGACGAAAGGGTAGCTCCTGGAACTATCGGAAGAATTGTGATTACAGATCTATTTAATTACGATACTCCGATGATTCGATACGACACAGGAGATATTGGTATTATGAATTATGAAAAGGATCACAACGCTTCTGAACTTGTGCTTACTAAAGTAGAAGGTAGAAAAATGGATATGATTCGTAATACCTCAGGAGAGATATTATCTACTAGTATTCTTTTGATCATTAACAAATACAAACAAGTAAAACAACGACAGATTATCCAAAAAGCAGAAAAAGAATATCTCTTTAAATTAAAAATAGAACAAAATATTTTTGAGCAAGAAACAGAGTTTATTGAAGAGTTTAGAGGATATTTAGGTGAGGATGCAAATATTAGAATAGAATATGTGTCTGAGATTCCATTATTAAATTCTGGAAAACAAAGAGCAATCGTGAATGAATTCGTTGCTTAAATAACTTTAAAATAGGTAGGTACGACAAGTGTTATTTTTGTTTAAAAAGAAGTTAATTTTAGTTAAGAAAGTAAAATATAGATTGTATATTTGCCACCGATTCTAAATACAGAATTATAGATATGATGATCACTGCGTTCCCCTTGTCAGATATTTGTCATTTATCTATCTCGTTTCCCCCGTATTTTTATAGTAAAGGTATAAGCCAGATGTTTTCTTGTGCTTTAGATTGTTATTTATTTTTAAAATAAGGAGTAGAGTGTATAAACAAATTTTTAAAAGAGTATTAGATTTTAGCATTGCATTTGTGGTGTTGTTATGTATTTCTCCTTTGTTTTTTATACTAATTGTTTTTTTAGCTATTGCAAATAATGGTAAACCTTTCTTTGTTCAAAGGCGACCAGGAAAGAATGAGAAGATCTTTAGTATCATTAAGTTTAAAACGATGAATGATTTAAAGGATTCTGATGGAAATTTACTGCCTGATAAGGATAGAATGACTTCTGTAGGAACATTTGTTAGAAAAACGTCTTTAGATGAAATTCCGCAGCTTGTAAATGTTTTGAAAGGTGATATGTCATTGATTGGACCAAGACCACTAATCATAGAATATCTACCTGTTTATAACGAAACACAGAAAAAAAGACATAATGTAAGACCTGGAATTACCGGTTGGGCTCAAGTTAATGGTCGAAATTCAATTTCCTGGACAAAAAAATTTGAGTACGATGTATGGTATGTAGAAAATTGTAGTTTTTTACTAGATGTCAAAATAATTGGTCTTACCTTAAAAAAGGTATTAAAAAAAGAAGATGTTAATTTATCCAATGAGTTAACTTCAGAATGGTTTAATGGTACTAACTAATATTAGATTTATAGCAAATATAGAATGAGTAAAGATTTACAAGTTATAGGCTTAACCAAAAAGATGTTAAGAGAAGCTATTGATAAAAATACGTATTGGAAGAATGATCTTGCTCCTTTGCCTAAAAGTAAAGCTATATGGTTGGTAAATAATAACAGAATTGAAGAGAATGATTATTGTGGTGTTTTAGGATATGAAGGAGACAAAATGATTTCTTTTATTTTTATGTTTCCTGATTTGTTAAACGCTGGTAATGTAGAGCCCCAAAAGGTATATTGGATGATATCTTGGTGGGTTCATAAGTCCTATAAGGATACTGTTTTAGGGACTTATATATATAATGAAGCAATTAATCTAACAGGAAAACAAGTACTGATAAAGTCATATGCTGAAAATGTAACTGCTTTTTATGAAAAGCAGCCTTTTACTGTGATAGCATCGAGATTAAGACACACCATATTTTTTAGTTTAGATGCCTCTATGATAATAGGGAGGTTTAAATTTTTAAAATCCTTTAAATTTATATTAGATCGAGTGGATGGTTTTGTTGGCGGTATCATAAGATATCTAAATACTTCAAAATTAAAAAATAGAGTAAAGTCACTTTCGTATGAATATGTAAATCAATTAGATGATGATACTTGGGAATTTATAAAACCTTCCTGTAAAAACGATTTAATTTATAAAACAAAAGAATATGTCAATTGGCAATTAGATGCAAGTCAGTACCTACAGACTCCTGTGCCAGAAAGACATCCGCATAAGTCTTTGCAAACAGGAATTAGTAACAATATTTATTTGCACAATCTTAAAATTTCAAAAGGTGAAGAAATAGTAGGTTTTATATCTTATGTTATTAACTATAATGAATTGAATGTAAAATATTTTATAGTTGACAAAGAAGAAAACTATGATATTTGTGTTGATGCCTTGTTAGAAAATTTTATAAGACAAAAGACAACTTTTATGTTTACTGATGATACTAAGTTGTCAGATAACATAACCAAAAGGTTTAAAACAATATTTACGCATAAAGTAACTAAGAAAGGTTTAGCTCATAATGAAACCAACGTGGATACGGAGCATTGCGAAATGTTAAATCGAGATGGACATTTTTATTAACTAATTGCATAATCAACCAGACCAAAATGGAATTTGTAAATAGACTTCAAAAATCAATAGAACAGCATGCTAAACTAAACGTATTATGCATAAATGGAACATGTTATACGTATAAAGATTTTGCACAGCAAATATCAAATATAAGGGCTGCTGTTATAAATAAAATTGACGATTCGGAAAAGCTAATAGGTTTGGTTACTAATGATGATTTACAAACCTATGCTAGTATTTTAGCACTTTGGTTAGAAGGTAAGGCGTATGTACCAGTCAATCCAGAAGTTCCTTTTGAAAGAAATAGTAAAGTTTTTGAACAAACTGAAACGAAGTATGTAATAGACTCTTCAGAAAATTCAATTTATGATGATTATGAAGTAATTGCGTCAAAAGAGTTGTCGGATACTAACATTAATTTGGTACCAAGAAAAATTAAAGGAGACGATTTAGCTTATATTCTATTTACTTCAGGAACTACAGGATTACCAAAAGGAGTTCCGATTACATTTGATAATGTGCAAGCTTTAGTTGGAGCTATAGATGCTGAACCAACTTTTAATCTGGTTCCGGAAGATAGATGCTTACAGATGTTCGAACTTACCTTTGATTTTTCTGTAGTTGCTTATTTATTTCCTTTATTAGCAGGTTCCTGCATGTATACGATTCCGAAAGGAGCAATTAAGTATTTTTATATTTTCAAGTTAATAAATGAGGAAAAGTTAACTGTGCTAACTATGGTTCCGTCCATCATCAATTATCTAAGACCTTATTTTGGAGAAATAAATGCACCAGATGTACGATATTGTAGTTTTGGAGGAGGAGCCCTTCATAGTGATATAGCGAAGGAATGGAGTGATTGTTTACCAAATTGTAAAATATTTAACTACTACGGCCCAACTGAATTTACGGTATATAGTGGTTTTTATCCGTATCATAAAGAAACGGCAACAAAAGCCCACAATGGGATAATTGCTATCGGAACACCACAAAAAGATACTTTATATTTAGTGGTTAATGATAATAATGAAGAAGTTCCAATAGGAGAGACAGGAGAATTGTGTTTAGGAGGGCCACAAATTACTCCAGGTTATTGGAAAAATGAAGAACGAAATGCTAAAAGCTTTTTCGAAAGAGAAGAAAATGGGAAAAGCATTCGTTATTATAAAACAGGAGATCTTTGTTTAAAAGATGAAGATGGAGATTTTTTATACGTAGGTAGAGCAGATTTTCAAGTAAAGATTAGAGGATATCGTGTGGAATTAGCTGAAATAGAGTTTCATGCTAAATCTAAATCTGAAAAAAAAGTGAATATGGTAGCGTTAGATATTACAAATGATCTAGGAAACGCTGAGCTTGGATTAGCTATTGAATCTGAGGAATTTGATACAGAAATTATTTTTGACCATATGAAATCAGTGATGCCATCATATATGATTCCAATGCATGTGAGATTTGTAAAAGAATTTCCTCATAGTATCAATGGTAAAATTGATAGACGAGAACTAAAAAAACATTTTGACTTAACATAAATACCTAAAAAATAAAAACAATCGATGAGTAGAGAAGATATTTTATCTAAAGTAAGAACAGCGTTCATCGCTGTGTTAGAGCATGAAAATTTTGAACTTTCTGATGAAACAACTGCAAATGATGTTGATGGATGGGAGTCTATTACCCATATGATGATTATTACAGAAGTTGAAAAAACATTTAATATCAAGTTTAAATTAATGGATCTCATGAACATGAATAATGTTGGAGATTTACTTAATTGTATAGAATCAGAATTACAAGCATAAATTATATGTACCAGTCGTTTATAAAACGTATTATCGATTTTACTTTAAGCTTTATTGGCATTCTCTTTTTGTCGCCAATTATCTTAATATTAATTGTACTATTAGCAATAGCAAATGGCGGAAAACCTTTCTTTTTTCAGTCTAGACCTGGTAAAAATGAAAGGATTTTTAAAATAATTAAGTTTAAGAGTATGAATGACAAGAAAGATGAAAATGGAGAATTGCTTCCTTTTGATCAAAGAATTACTAAAACAGGTAAGTTTATAAGAAAATACTCATTAGATGAAATCCCACAGTTATTTAATGTTGTAAAAGGGGATATGAGTTTGATTGGTCCAAGACCACTATTAGTTAAATATTTGCCTTTGTACAATGATGTTCAGAAAAAACGACACGATGTTAAACCTGGAATTACTGGGTGGGCACAAGTCAATGGTAGAAATGCAATTTCTTGGGATGAGAAGTTTAAATTAGATGTTTGGTATACAGAAAATATTAGTTTTAAACTCGACATAAAAATTATAATTAAAACCATAAAGAAAGTTCTCTTTAAAGAAGATATCAATAGTGGCGAAAATGTAAATATGCCTACCTTTACAGGTAATAATTAACCATACTAAATTAAAACAACTAAAAACTATATTATAAAGAAGTGAAAAATGCTGTAATCATTGGCGCTGGAACGCAAGGTCAAGTATATGCTTCTTACCTAAAAGAGGCTGGAATTAATATCATCGGTTTTATAGATGATAATCCAGAGCTAATAGGTAAGGACGTTATAGGGATACCTGTTATTGGTATGTATAAAGACTTGTTTTTGGATGAATTTAAAAATAAAATACAAGATGTGTATTGCCCAATTGGTGTTAATGCTGTTAGAGTTGAGTATTTATCAACTTTAAAAAAAGAAGGATATGGTATTCCCGGTTTTTTACATCATACTGTCTCAATCGCTCCGGATGTTACCATTGGAGAAGCAGTGTATATGCTAGCAGGTAACATTGTAATGCCGCATACTAACATAGGAAATTATATTATGATCAATATGGATAGTACCATAGCGCATCATGTAACATTGGAAGATGGAGTTTTTATGTCTTCTGGGGTAAATATTGGAGCGCTCATTAATGTTAGAAAGAATGCTTATATAGGTATGGGAGTTACTGCTATGACTGGAGTAAAAGAAATAGGAAAAGAAACATTGATAGGAGCCGGTACAGTTATTATTAAAGATGTTCCCGAATATACTACCGTAGTTGGAAATCCAGCGCGTGTAATCAAAACAAAACAACCATAGTTTATGGATTTTGAAATTAACCACACAGATATCACTTTTATTGGATCAGGAATTTCATCCTCATTCTCTATATTACATTTTCTTGATCTTTTAGAAAAAGAACCAATTGACAAGAAAATTTCACTTACAATTATTGATCGATATCCAGAGTTTTATACTGGTATTCCATACGGTGTTAGATCTGGTTACTCGGTTTTATTAATTACTTCGTTGAAGAATTTTTTGCCAGAACCAGAATTGAGTAAATTCATTAAATGGCTTAATCTAAATAAAGAATGGCTATTAGATGAATTTAGAACAGAGGGTGGACAATTATCTCTAGAATGGTTAGCCACGCACAAAGAAAGGCTTAAAAATAATGAATGGGAAGATCTGTTTATTCCACGTCGCTTTTTTGGCTCTTATATTGATCAAAAAGTAAAAAGTACTCTTGAAAAAGCCATAAATGAGAAAAGGGTAACGGTAGATTACATCAACTCCGAAGTAACAGATATTGATAAGAACAATGACTCTTATACCTTATCATTATGTGATCATAAAAAAATATCATCAGAAAAAGTTATTCTTTCGGTAGGTTCACTTCCTACACTAAAATTATGGAAGAATGAGGATTTAATTGAGCAGGATAATCTAATGTTTATCAATAACCCTTATAAACCAAATTTGGGTGAAGTTTTAGGACAATTAGAGTTGTTTTTAAAAGGCAAGAACGCTAAAGAAGTAAATGCTTTAATTGTTGGAGCAAATGCGAGTGGATTAGAGATGTTGTATAAACTGAATGATTTGGATGCTATTGGATCCAAGATTGATAAGTTTACAATGTTATCTACACAAGGACTTTCTCCAGATTCTATTATAGATGAAGAAGGAAAGAAGAAATATACTCCTAAAAATTTATTAGCTCTTAAGGACAAGGAAGACTTGACTGCTAGCCAAATTGCCGAAGCAACGTATAAAGATTTAGATGTAGCTGATGATGTTAAATTAGGAGCAGCTTCTACAGTCGATATAATATCTGGTGCTTTCGGAGCATTACTTAAAAAATTAAATCGGGAAGAATTAAGAAAGTTTGCATGCTTGTATGGTAATGATATTGGACGTAGACAACGTTGTGCAGGATACCATTATTCTAAAACTATCGATGCTTTAAAAGAGGAAAATCGTTTTGAACATATTGCGGGAAGATTTGTTGATATTAAAAAAGAATCTGATCAGGCATATTTTTTCGAATATTTAGATACTGCATCTAAAACGAATAAGATAAGTAAAGATACTGTTGATGTTGTTTTTAATTGTATCGGAGGTACAAATTTAAAAGCATCAGACGTTCCTGAATTGTTAAAGAATTTGATTCAAAAAGAACTATGTGTTCCTAATGAATCTAATATTGGTTTTGATGTTAACGAATCCTTAGAGTCATCTAAGAATTTACATGTTATGGGGCCACTTTTGGCCGGAAACATTTTTGATGGTAAAGCGGTCTGGCATGTAGAACATTGTGGAAGAATTATCTGGCTTTCAGGAGTGTTATCTAAGAGTATACATCAATATTATAAACTTTTAGAACCCAAAAAATGAAATAATTTAAAGAAATAAAAAAAAATCTATCCCCCTAGATTAAGAGTACTATTAAACCGAAATATCCATACCAAACATTTTTGCATTGAACAACTATAAAATACAAATTAAAGAGCTCAATGATTCTGTAGATATACAGAATTACAGAGATCTGCTTACAAAAAGATGGGGAAATAATGTGTATTATTCTATAGAACATATGCGTTATTTTGAGAAAGAAGGAGATCATCTAAGATGTTTTTTGTTAGAGAAAGATGATGTTCCTATAGTTTTAATGCCTTTTGTTTTAAGAAAAATCAAGATAAATAATGATGATGTTCCTTATTACGATGCTATTAGTCCATATGGGTATAGTGGACCCTTGTTTAATGAAGATATAACAGCAGCAGATTTATCCGAGTTTTGGCGTTTAGTTGATGTTTGGTATAAGGAAAATAATGTAATAACAGAGTTTATTCGTTTTAGTTTAAATTCAAATCATCAGAATTATTCTGGTTCGTTGATTAAGACACTCTCTAATGTAAAAGGAATGTTGATTAATGATTTCCAAGAACAATGGAATGCCTTTTTACCAAAGGTTCGTAATAATTACAGGAAGGCGATAAATTATGATTTGGATTTTAAGGTATTTCATAAACAAGAAATTACAAAGGACATCATTAAAATATTTCATAGTATATATGAAGATACAATGACTAGAAATAATGCTGATAAAATTTATTTTTTTTCTAACACCTATTTCGAAGATCTAATTTTATCTAATCTTGATAATTTTTCCATCATTGTTGTTTACTATCAAGAAATACCAATTTCTGTTGAGTTAATTATTAATTATAAGGATACCATATTTGCCTTTTTAGGAGGAACGAATGCTGAGTACTTTAGCTATCGTCCTAATGATTTTTTACGCGTTAAAGTAATCGAGTGGGCAATTAGTAATGGAAAGAAATATTATGTTTTAGGAGGAGGAATGAAGGATGGAGATGGATTGTATAAGAATAAAAAATCGCTTTTCCCAAAAGATGAAGATGCTACATTTTATACAGGTAGAAAGGTAATTAATGAGAAAGTCTATGATGAGTTGTGTTTATCATCTTGCGATACATACGCACAGCTAGATAAAGAGGATCTTAATAATTACTTCTTTCCATATTATAGACTAAACAACAGATAATATTAATTATCCAGAAATTCAATCGGGTGAAAAAAAACAGTATAGATTATTTCTTCGAGCTTTTCGAAAAATCCTCAATTCCTAAAGTATTTTCCGGTGTGAAATCCGAAAGTTCCACCGAAGTTATTGAAAATAAAAATCATGACAGTACACTCGTAAATGAACCGAATGAAATATATTCTGTTTTTTTTATTCCAGACTATTTAGAACCAAGTCTAGATGATACAAACTTTACTGTCAAAAAGGTGGATCAGTTTTTTAAAGGATATGCTATTTTTTTAGATGGTTTTTCTAATGCAGATGCATATATCAAGCATCGTTTTAGAAGTAATGCCAAAGGTATAAGAAGGAGAATTAAGCGATTAGAGACTTGTTTTGATATTACTTATAAAACATATTATGGTAGCATAGAAAAGGACACCTACGATGCTTATATGGATAGTCTTGAAAAAATGCTAATCAGACGATTTGAGCAACGTAACGATGTTAGTCAGAGTCTCTTAAGATGGGATTATTATAAGAAACTGTATTTCAACTTAATTAATGAGAAAAAAGCTTCTATGTTTGTCGCTTTTGATGGGGATCAGCCAATTATTGTTTCCTTAAATCATCATTTTCAGGATCGATTATTTAGTGCAATTTCTTCATATGATATTGATTATTCTAAGTTTAGTTTAGGCAGTGTTGAGATTTATAAAAAGGTAGATTGGTTGATAGCTAATGACCATAAATCTTACGAAATGGGTATGGGAGATTTGAGTTATAAAAGGGAGTGGTGCAATCATATTTATAATTTTGAACATCAGGTCATATATCCCAAAAGATCTTTATTAGGTATTATAAAAGGAAACATAGAGTATACAAAAGTATTGTTTAAAGAGTTTGTATTCAAAATTGCATATGTACGTTATAAAAATTATAAAGCGAAACGTAAACAATCGCTAGGAATAACTTCGGAGACTTATGAAGTTTCTAAAATAGAAGATCTAAATTACGATGAAAATCTTCCCGAGATAGATTATAATTCAGACCAGTATAGATCCATTCGTAGTAAGGTTTTTGACTTTTTGTATACCAGCATAGATAAGGTTTCTGATGTCCGTGTAGTAGTTTTATCAGAACAAGAAAAATCATTTTTGATTTTAGGTTCTTCCAAAATGCAAAAAATCGTACAAAAACAATAGTTTATTCAATGATAGGTATCTTTTTCAGGTAATCCGAAATTGATTTTGCTATTAACTCTCTACCATGATCGTTCCAATGTCTATCATAAATTAATGTTGTTGGCTTTTTGCTTTTTGCAAAATAATCTGCAAAATCGATGTAATTAAAGCCTTCTCTATCAAGGTATGCGATAAAATAGTCACTAGTGATCTTAGAATCTAACAATAGTGTATAGCGAGTCTTGTCAAAACCATAGGTATTAACTAAGCTTTTGAAGTTAGTTAAATACTGTTCTTCTTTTTTCTGTAATGCTTCTTGTTTTTCTTTGTCAGAAATTTCATTTGTTGGAGTAGGTGGTTTCAGAAGACTTTTTAGTCTATAAAGTAACATTTGAGGAGGGTCTAGGATACCAATGCTTTTACAATAAACTAGTAGTTTACTTTTTTTGAGCAATCGATTCATTGGCGACTCTAAAGCTAATCTTCCTTGTACTACTTTGTAGGTTCCTCTGGTTAAATCATTTGAAAATTTTATTCCCAAAATAACATGATCAATCGCGTTAAATTGCTCTTGGTAAGCGTTTACTAAATGTAGTTGATCAGCAAAGTCATATCCTGCATATCCATATTCATAAACTTCAATTTCAGGAATAGATTTTTCGATTTTTTTACCAATCGAATTGTAATAATTTTGATGAAAACCTTCAATAAATGAATCTCCTACCAATGCAACTTCAACTTTATCCATTGTAGGTATAAATTCTCTGTACGAATTGTATCCTGAATTGTTAATATAAAATTCTGAAAAATTTTGTCTTCTATTTCCTGTAACCGAAAACCCCTGTTGGTTTGGTAACCATTTTTCAACGTTATTTTCATCTAATATTCTTGTGGGAGTATCTTTTCCCAAATGAAAAACACGAACCAATACTTCCAAAGAAATGAGTATCAGAAAAAAATATAAAGCACTTTTAAGAATAAGTTTTTTCATACTGTATAGTGGATTAGATAGTCATTTTAAAATTGGAAATAGATAAAAGATCGATCTATATTATCGTCAAAAAATAATAGCATCGCTAGTATTACCAGAGTATATAAAGTAAATCGTACAATTTTGGATTTGAATTTAAATGGAGATCTTTCATCTCTTCTAATTAAATACTCATAAAGCACAAACAATGCTAAAAGAATAAAATAATCTATCATTCTGTATCCCAAAGGATGCGCATAAGTTTCAAATTTGAAATTAGAATATAATTGTTTTAAAAAACCAAAAGCATCCGTAATAGATTCCGATCTAAAGAACACTCTTGAAAAAGTTACTAAAGAAAATGTCAACAAAATTTGAAATATCTCTTTAATAGATGGAAACCATCTGTTTTCTGCTACTACATTATTCATATAAATACGATTGCGACCCATTAGAAATACAGGAATGTAAAGAAGTGCATGAATAGCTCCCCAAATTACAAAGGTCCAGTTAGCACCATGCCAAAAGCCACTTACTAGAAATATGATAACAATGTTTCTAACGGATTTTAGTTTGCTTACTCTACTACCTCCAAGTGGAATGTATACATAATGGCGAAACCATGTGGATAATGAAACATGCCATCTTTGCCAATATTCTGCAACATTTCTTGAAAAATTAGGAAACTTAAAATTAGACATTAATTCTATACCGAAGAGCTTCGAAGTCCCAATCGCAATATCAGAATATCCGCTAAAATCACCATATACCTGAAAACTAAATAACGAAACTCCCAAAACTAGAGTAGAGGCAGAGTAGGTTTCGTAATTAGCAAAGATATCATCTACTATCGGAGCTATAGAATCCGCGATTACTACTTTTTTGAATAAACCCCAAAGAATAAGTTTAATACCTTCTTTACATTGTATATAGTTAAAGGTTTTTTTAGTTGTTATTTGTGAGAGTAAATTGGAAGCTCTCTCGATAGGTCCTGCAACTAGCTGCGGAAAAAAACTTACAAAAGTAGCAAAGGATATAAAATCTTTATTAGGAGTTAGTCTCTTGTAATAAATATCAAGAGAATAGGACATCGTTTGAAATGTATAAAATGATATTCCTACGGGTAATATAATTTGTAAAGTCCATGAATTATCTGCTTTGTATCCTATTGTATTCATCATGTCGATCCAAGAGTCAACAAAGAAATTGTAGTATTTAAAAAAACCAAGGAGACCAATATTAAAAATAACACTTACCCATAACCATCTTTTCCGAATTTTGCTAGAATCGCTATTATGTATCAGTGGTCCAATGATAAAATCTACAATGGTACTAGCAAGGATTAAGAACAAAAAGCGCCAGTCCCACATTGCGTAAAAAAAATAACTAGCAATCAGAATAAAAATATTCTGAAGTTTTATATTCTTTTTAAAAAGGGTCCAATAGACAATAAAAACTATTGGTAGAAAGATGAAGAAATCTAAGGAATTAAATAACATGAATAATCATTAATATAAAATTCGGGGATCGTTAATAGAAAAATGTAAATCAGTTGTTTTTTTGAAGCGAGTAAATTTTAGGCAATTTATTTAATTAATCAAGTATTATTTAATTTTTTTTAGAAACTATTTTCTAATCCTCTATTTGGTACATTTTACGAATTGATTCAAGGGGCAAAACCCCTCCTAAAAAACAGCTAAATTCCTTAATTCTGATGTTAAAATAACTAATATTATTGCAGTATTCTTTAAGGGAATGATTACGTAAGAATGTAAGGGGTGAATTTTAAATTAAATTTGGTTATAAAACGTTAAAATATGGTTTTATGACTTAATATATGAATAGAAACTACTAGCGATGTAGGTAAATACTTGGTTTTTGTGTAAGAATATATAGTAAATTTCTTACGGTAATTCCCTTGTTTTACAAACTATTTCGAAATAGTTATGCTGTTAAACGCTTTTTTTAAGTATTCTATCTAAAAAATTAATTTTTCCAGTGATATTAAATCTAACTGAACTATTTTAGCGTTGGTTAAAGCAAGTAAGAGTAAAATACATATTGGAAGTACTACCCCCTTCTTCCTTACATTTTATTAGATTGTCATGAAAAAGAATCTAGCATTTGTTCCACTTTTGGAGCAATTGTTGAGGATAAATTATTGTTCAATAATTAATGGGGAAAAATTATGAATGCAGTAGAATCCAAAAAGATATGGCTTTCTTCACCACATATGGGGGGAACAGAGCAAAGTTTTGTTAAGCAAGCTTTTGATACAAATTGGGTTGCACCGTTAGGACCAAACGTTGATGGTTTTGAAAATGATATAGAAAACTATCTAGAAAACGATAGCCATGTTGCGGCACTGGCTTCTGGTACAGCAGCGTTACATTTAGGTTTAATATTGTTAGGAGTAACACAAGGAGATGAAGTGTTGTGTCAAAGTATGACATTTGCAGCTTCTGCTAATCCTATAATGTATCTTGGAGCTAAACCTATATTTGTTGATAGTGAGAAAGAAACTTGGAATATCTGTCCTGAACAATTAGAATTAGCGATTAAAGATAGAATCGCTAAAGGTAAAAAGCCAAAAGCTATTATCGCTGTGCATTTATATGGAATGCCGTATAATGCTGAAGCAATCCATAGAATAGCTACCGAATATCAAATTCCAGTTTTAGAAGATAGTGCAGAGTCTCTTGGAAGTTCTTATCATGGAGTTAAGTGCGGAACTTTTGGGGATATTGCTATATTATCTTTTAATGGAAACAAAATTATTACTACCTCTGGCGGTGGAGCCTTAGTAGCAAAAGATGAAGAGCTTAAAAGAAAAGCAATTTTTCTATCTACACAAGCTAGAGATAATGCACCACATTACCAGCATAGCGAAATCGGGTACAACTACCGAATGAGTAATATCATAGCGGGTATAGGTCGCGGACAGATGGAAGTATTGAATAAACACGTTGGTTATAGACGTAATAATTTTGAATATTATTGTAAACATTTAAGTGATTCTACAGATATAAAGTTTTTGCAAGAACCTGAAGGTTCTTATTCAAATAGATGGTTAACGTGCATAGAAACAACCTCTTTTGAATTAAGAGAAAAATTACGATTAGCATTAGCTAAAGAAAACATAGAATCAAGACCACTATGGAAACCCATGCATCTTCAACCTGTATTTAAGGATTGTGATGCGTACCTCAATGGAATTTCTAATGACCTATTTGATCGTGGACTTTGCTTACCTAGCGGGTCCAATCTTGAAGAAGAAGATTTATTTAGAATTGTATCGGTAATTAAAAACGAGTTGAGATGATAAAGGATTACATAATTAATAATTCACATAAGCATGCTTCTAAATGGCTTGTGTTGTCTATTGATATTGCTATTACTATTTTTAATTTCTTTTTAGCATATGTAGTTAGATTCGGTATTACTTTTGATTTCGACCTTACCAATTTTGTATATCAGATACCGGTTATGACCGCGTTAGCGGCCATTAGCTTCTTATTAATAGGTTCGTATAAAGGAGTAGTTAGGCATACAGGAATGAGAGATGCTTATAATTTGTTTTTAGCAGTAACTGTTCTGATAGCCCTAAGTGGAGCATTAATGGTATCGAGTAGATTGTCATTAATTCCTGAATTACTAAATATTCCAGTTTCAATAATATGTGTACATTATTTATTGAATATCATTACACTCACTACTAGTCGTTTGATCTTTAAATACTGTTATTTATATATAAAATCTAAACTGGGAGACTCTTCTAGAGTTATGATTTATGGTGCAGGAGATTCTGGTTTAATAACTTTAGCAGCTATTACAAATGATTCTCATAAATCAGTAACCGTTGTTGGATTCATTGATGATAATCCACAAAAAATAGGAAAAACAATAAACGGTATTAAGGTTTATAGATCTCAGTCAATTGATCAAACATATATTACAAAAAATAACATCACCGAGATTATTGTTTCGATTCCGCATATCGATAAACAACGTCTTTCTCAAATTTCAGATAATTTATTGAAGTTATCTGTAAAGGTTAAGATAATTCCTGCTATTAATGATTGGATAGACGGGAAATTAAATGTTTCTCAAATTAAACAGATTCAGATTGAAGACTTATTAGATAGAGCTCCAATTGCTTTAGAAAATCAGAACATCAAGAAAGAATTACACGAGAAGGTAATTATGATTACTGGTGCCGCTGGATCTATCGGTAGTGAAATCGTAAGACAAGCTTCATTTTATAGTTATAAGCATTTGGTTTTAGTGGATCAAGCAGAATCTCCTTTATATGATCTGCAACAAGAATTACTTAGTAAAGGTGTTGTTAATTTTACACCAATAGTTGCTGATATAAGAGATCATCAGCGTATACAAACTATATTCGAGAGATTTAAGCCTAATATGGTTTTTCATGCTGCGGCGTATAAACATGTTCCTCTAATGGAAAATAACCCATGCGAGGCTATTAAAATTAATGTTTTAGGAACAAGAAAGTTGGCTGATTTATCTTCGGAATTTGGAGTAGATAAATTCGTTTTCGTATCTACTGATAAAGCGGTTAATCCTACCAATGTGATGGGAGCTACAAAAAGAGTAGCCGAGATGTATATCAAGTGTCTTCATAAAACAAGCAAGACTAAGTTCATCACTACTAGATTCGGAAATGTTCTTGGATCTAATGGTTCTGTTATACCTTTATTTAAAAAACAAATAGATAAAGGAGGACCACTTACAGTTACTCATAAAGATGTAACGAGATTCTTTATGACGATACCTGAGGCTTCTCAATTGGTAATTGAAGCCGGAACTATGGGTAATGGAGGTGAGATTTTTATATTTGATATGGGAGAGTCCGTGAAAATATTTGATTTAGCTAAAAAGATGATCAGACTATCCGGTTTAAATTATCCTAATGATATAGATATTGAAATCACAGGATTAAGACCTGGAGAAAAGCTATATGAAGAGCTATTGGCTGATACGGAGAACACATTACCTACGTATCATAAGAAAATTATGATAAGTAAGCATGATGATGAAGATTGTCCACTTATTATGGATAAAATAGATGACCTATGCATCATGAATTTATTTAATCAAGACCATAAAATTGTAGGAAAACTTAAGGAAATAGTTCCAGAGTTTATTTCTAAGAATTCTGCCTTTGAAAGTATTGATGTAAAAAATCAAGAGACTAACAATAAAAACCCTAAAGTTTTAGTTTAGTCTTCTTTTAAAATTGTTATTATAAACAAGAATATTATTCTATTTTTGTTTGATATTGAAAAGCCCTAAAGAAAAGAACTTATACATATGCGTTCATATAACCTTATTATTATATTATTATTAGCTGTATTTACATTTTCCTGTAAAACACCAACGGATGTTGTGTATTTCCAAGAGTCTAAAGATTTGGAAAAAATTAAATCAGCCAATTCGTTCACTCCAGTTTTTAAAGTGGATGATGTAGTGAGTATTACAGTTTCTGCTACGGATATGGATGCTGCAAGGCCTTTTAATTTAATGCAAGGAGCTAGTTTACCTGCGACTGGTGCAGAGAGTGGCGGTGCTTCTGCCAATGGGGCAAGCGAACCAACTTATTTAATTGATGAAGAAGGAAATATTGATTTTCCTGTATTAGGAAAATTAAAAATATCTGGTCTTACACGTATTCAGATAAAGGATATGTTGAAGGAAAAACTTAAAGTTTATATTAAAGATCCTATAGTTAATGTGAGACTGAAAAACTTTAAGATTACAGTAATTGGTGAAGTTGGGCAACCTGGATCATTCACCATTCCGAATGAAAGAATAACTATTATTGAAGCTATTGGATTAGCTGGAGATTTAACAATAATGGGAAAAAGAGGGAATGTAATGGTTATCCGTGAGAATGATGGAGTTAATACCTATCATCGAGTGGATCTTACTTCTAAGTCCATTTTTGATTCTCCAGTATATTACTTAGCCCAAAATGATGTATTATATGTAGAGCCAAATGAGGCAAGAGTGAAAAACTCTAAAGGTAATGATAAAACCATTGGAGTTGTGTTAAGTGTTATAAGTGTTGGTCTAGCGGCTTTAGCACTTATCTTAAGATAGTTGGTATGATTACAAATAATAATACGGAAAACAACGATACGTTTGTTAATAACACTGCACCAAAGTCTAGTTTCAATTTTAGAGATGAAATCCTAAAATATGTAAAAAAATGGTATTGGTTTTTACTTAGTGTAATCATTTTTGGAACACTAGCTTATCTTCATGTACGCTATACAATTCCTGAATACAATGTCTCGGGAACTATACTAATATCTCAAGAGGAAAGTGTTAGCGAATCAGAATTAGCAGCTTTTAAAGATTTGGGACTATTAGATGATTCTCAAAATAAAATAGAAAATGAGATTCAGATTATGAAATCAAGAACGCTACTAACTAACGTAGTGAATAATCTGAAACTTAATGTGCAATACTTTACCAAAGGAAGAGTATTAGAAACAGAAAACTATCCTAAATCAGTAGTAGAGATTAATTTTCTTTCTGCTGATTCCATAGTGCATACCAAGGCTATGGATTTCAGAGTTCTTATTAATTCTGAAACTGACTTTTCTTTTGTTGATAAAGAAGGGCAGAAATTAAGTGATCATTCTTTTGGAAAAACTATCAACACAAGTATTGGCGACATTGTTATAACACCTAGTATCGAGGATATTCAAACTAATAAAGGAAAGATTATCCATATTAAGGTCACTCCAGTAAATATTGTAGCCCAAAAATATAGAAATAAATTAGCTATAATTACTATTGGTAAAGGGTCATCTATTGTTAAACTGTCTCTTAATGATCCAGTTAAGGAAAAAGCTAAGGATATCATTAATAATTTGGTAGAAGAATATAATAAATCTACCATTGAGAACAAGAAGATTACCTCAGCTAGAACTGCTGGTTTTATTAACGAAAGATTAGAGCTCATTTCTGGTGATTTATCCGCGGTAGATGACGAAGCAGCTGGATACAAGTCTAAATTTGGATTAACAAACGATGTATCTGCTCAAACGCAAAGAGTGGCAGATATAGATTCCAGAAACCTTCAAGAGATAAATAGGTTAGAAACTCAGCTTAGAAAAATAGAGTCTACTAGAAGATTTGTGTTAAGCCAAGATGGTAAATATGATATCCTACCATCTACATTAGGTTTCGAGGATCCTTCCATTACTTCTACGGTAGCGCGATATAACCAATTAATAAGCCAGAGGAAAAGATTACTAAAATCTTCTAGCGAACAGAATCCTGTGGTTGTTAATATTGTAGAACAAATTAATTCGTTAAGACAAGGATTAATAGCGAGTTTAAACGGTGCTAAAAACTCTATTAATATAAGTTTAAATAGTCTTAGAACGCAGGATAAATATTTTAGTGGACAATTATATAACGCTCCACTTCGACAGAAAGAACTTACTGCAATTGGAAGAGAGCAAGGAATTAAAGAACAGTTGTACCTGTACTTATTACAAAAAAGAGAAGAAGCTGAAATTACGAGTCATATCACATTATCGAATGCTCGTGTTATCGATAAAGCCTCAACTCTTGGTTCTTATCCAGTATCTCCAAATAAGAAAATGATTTATTTTGGAGCCATTTTCCTTGGATTGGCGCTTCCATTTTTAACGATCTATTTATTAGATTTATTTAATACGAAAGTAAATTCTCGAGAAGACCTAGAAAGATCTCTTTCTATGCCAATTTTAGGAGCTATCCCTAAAACAAAAAGTAAGAAAAGTAAAATTGTTGTTTCTAGAAACAGTAGATCTTCAGTAGCCGAAGCATTTAGAATTCTAAGAACGAATTTAGGTTTCTTAATGGCAGGTAATCATAAAGAAACTGGAAAAGTTATTTTTGTTACCTCTACTATATCAGGAGAAGGAAAGACTTTAGTTTCATCTAACCTTGCAAAAACATTAGCAATATCTGGAAAGAAAATTGCGTATTTAGGAACGGATTTTAGAGATCCTAAGTTTCATAATTTCTTTGAATTACCTAAGGGGAAAGATACGCCTGGATTTACCAATTTCATTATGAATTTGGAATTAAAACCTGAGGATGTCATTTACGAACAAGGAGAGCAAGACCCATTATTTGTAGTGCCTTCTGGTGTAATTCCACCAAACCCAGCAGAGTTGTTGATGAATGATAGGGTGAAAGAAATGTTTGAATATCTAGGTAACAATTATGACTATATTGTTGTAGATACGGCACCAGTAAGTTTAGTAACCGATACTTTGCTAATTGGTCATTTTGCTGATTTAAGTATTTATATAGTAAGAGAAAATTATTCCGATAAAAGAATACTTCAGGTTCCTGAGAATTTCTACAGAGAAAAACGTTTACCAAATATGGCTGTGTTATTGAATGCCGCAGGTGATAAGGTTGGATATGGCTATGGCTACGGATATGGAGTTAAAGGTTAACTAAAAACTATCATATTATTTTCCATAAGTTTTGAAATTTTATCAATATACTTTGGTAAAAAGCCCTTTTCAAGTGTTTCAAACTGCTGATAATTGTGTACATCGGATCCAACAAAGTCAAAAAGATCTTCGTTTAACATTTTATAAGCCGTTTTTTTGACCAATTCGCCATAATATCCAGAAATCGAAAGTAAATTTAGCTGAAATAAAAAACCGGACTCTTTCAATTCTCTATATTTATTAAGACTATCCTGATAATAAGAATATCTTTCTGGATGAGCAAGAATAGGAGAGTACCCTTTTAATTTGATTTCAAAAAGTAATTCATTTAGATTTATTGGAGGGTTAAAAGTGGACATCTCGACCAGTATATAGTTTTTATGCAAAGGAAGAATATCTTCATTTTGAATTCTCTTTAAAAATAAATCATCTAGCATATATTCGGCACTTGCTTTTAAATTGACGTCGATCTCCAAAGTAACTAGTGCTTTTTGCATTTCATTATGTTTCTCCTGTATAATTTTAGAAGTATTTGGCCATACTTCATTCATAATGTGAGGAGTAGTAATAATTTTTGTGAGTCCTAGGTTTTTGAATTGCTCAATGATGTATGCAGATTGGTAAACTGTTTGTACTCCATCATCTATACCAGGTAATAAATGGGAATGAATATCCACATACCCTTTTGGGAGGATATCATGAAGAGGAATTTCTTTTTTCGATAAAAAATGCAACGTGTTCGTTCTTGTTTTGGGGTTATTAAAGTAGTATACTTTAATTTGATGTTAGTTCCCTTATTAACTTACATCAAGATAATTACAAAAGTAGAAATTATTAGACGTAAAAAAAACTGCCTAAGAAGTAAAACTTCTTTAAGCAGTTTTCGGATTATTGAAATATGCTTCTTTTAGTGTCTGGTAATATCTCCAGAACCAGATACTTTTTTGTCTTCTCTTTCAGGATTTCCTTGGTAATCGATATCACCTGAACCTGTAACTCTTGCTTTTATATAAGATGTAGAAGTTACTTTAATATCTCCAGATCCTGTCACTGATGCTACTACATCTTTAGCTTTTAAGTCGTATGCTTTTAGATCTCCAGAACCTGTTACCGTACATTCTAGATTATCGGCTGTACCTTTTAGTACTAGGTCTCCACTTCCAGAAACCGAACTTTGGATATTATTTGCTTCTACTGCTAATCGAACATCTCCAGAACCAGAAACGCTGGTTTTAAAGTCAGATGCCTTAATAACATCATCGCTATATACATCGCCTGATCCAGTAAGACTTACTTTGCTCAAATCTTTAAAGGGTACCGTTATGATAAGTTCTTTGTTTCTGCTTACCTTTAAATAATATCCTTTTTTTACATAAATTTTTAAAGCATCACCATCAATTTCGGTTACTACGTAAGGAATGAGATTGCTTTCACCCTCAATTTTAATGCTTCCTTCAGTACCAGATACTAAAGATACATCGAGGCTACCTTTTACTTTTACCTGATCATATTCAGATAGATTTCTCGTCTTGGTAATTACATTACCATCTCCTTCAATTTTCTTGCTATTTCCCCACCATTGTGCATTTACTGTTGTGATACTACAAATGGCTAAACTTAAAATGATTGTTACTGTTCTCATAATTGATTGAATATTTGAATGATTAATTTTTTCTTAATTTAACACTGCCATAGCTGGTAGAAATATCAATAGTATTACCACTATTTTTCTCTCCATTATAACCGCTATAATCTTTATCAGTGTTTTCTCTGTTTTTTTTCATGATATTGATATCATCGTCAAGGCTAATTCCGCCATAAGAAGTTCTAATACTAAAATCGAAGTTTAGATTGGAATTATACCCAATACCAACACCTGTATAATCTGTTCGAATAGTCACATTTTTTGTGGTAGCTTCCAGATTATCAATGGCTATCGATCCATAATCAGAATTAATGTTTACGCTTGTGCTAACATTACCAATATTTGTATCTAAGTAGTCTCCGTTTCCTTTGAAAACACCAACGTTTTCAACTTTTAAACTACCATAATCACAGTTATAATTTAATTCTTTAATAGCTTTTATTCTGGATTTGGTATAATCTGCATTAAGAAGGATGTTTTCTCCATTTTCTAAGGTAAAATCGGAGTAATCAGCACTAATTTTTCCAGCTTTCATATATTTTATTGTGCTATTATGAGTATAATCAAAGCTTATATAATTTTCATTACCCAATAATTCGCCAACAATAATTTGTCCATAATCACAGCTTAATTTTGCATTACCAGTAATTTTGTCTAGTGTAATACTACCATAATCGTTGCTTAATTGAACATTGTTAGTTATGGGTACTTTTACATTATAATTAATCTCCATTTTAATGTTACTTCCGTTCCATCCATCAGAAAACTTGGACCACCAGGATTTTCCTTCTTTATTAAAGGTAGTTTTAGCATCTACTAATGAAGCACTAGATTCAAAATCAACATCAATACTTTCCAATTTTTTGATCACTTTTTCTTCATCATTCCCATTAACTTTAATGGTGATTTCCATTACTACTTTGTTTTGGTCCCAAGATGTAATATCTAGATTTCCATAATCATTACTAATTTTTAGTAAAGCATTACTGTTTACAGAAAATTCCTTTTTCAAAGATTTTTCTTTTGTATACTTTCCTTTCATTCCGTTGTTGGCTAACACCAAAGTCGGAATAAGAAACAAAAAGCATAAGATTTTATAGTATGTTGGTTTCATTTTCAGATAATTTTAATTTGTTGATATCGTTAATTTTTTCTAATACATTTTCTAGAAGAGAAGCGCGTTGTTGAAAATTCTTTATCATGGCACTAATAACTCTTTTGTCATTGCTACTTTCTACTAAATCCTTTTTTAAAATTTCGTAGCTAGTCTCTAATTTTTCTAATTGTTTCATAGCATCATCTACAAGTGCATTAGTCTCTTCAGATGAATTTTTGCTTATTTCTTCTAGTTGATTTTGAATAGCAACGGTAAAGAAATTCTGAGTTTCTTCCATCTGAGGAGAAACACTAGCTAATTCAGCTTTTTCATTGGTCTGAAAAATAGGAGCGATCGAAATCATACCTATTAATACTGCTATTGATGCAGCAATCGCTAATGGTTTTATCCAATTTCGTTTCTTAGGTTGTAAAGCAATTACTTGATTTTGTGCTTGCAATTTTTCTAAGAAGCGAAGTTTATGATCAGCTGATGGTTCAAATACATCAAGTTGATTTTCCATGCGTTCAAATAATTTGTCTATTTCATCTTCGGTTTTCATGCAACTACTAATTTTTTACGTAGACTTTCTTTTGCTCGAGAAATTAGGGTGCGACAGTTAGAATAAGATATATTCAATATTTCGCAAATTTCCTCGTAATCATACCCTTCAATTAAGTGTAATGACAATGCTGTACTATAGCTTTCCTTTAATTCTTTTAGCGTTTGTAATACTGCATTTGCTTTTACACTAGTTAAATCTTCTCTTACAACCCCTTCTGTTTCATCTGTAAGGGCATACGATACGGCTTCTAAAGGGACCTCACCATAGGTAGTACGCTTACGAGATATTGTAAGACTGGAATTAACTACTATTTTTTTTAACCACGAACCAAATAGTTTACTATCCTCTAACATAGATAATTTTGTAAAAGCTGTTAGAAAGGCTTCTTGCATAACATCTTCGGCTTCTGCAGAATCTTTTATAATTCTAAAAGCAGTGTTGTACATTGCTTTGTAATAGCGATTATAAATTTCCATCTGCGCTCCTTGATCTTGCTTGCGGCATCTTTCTATGAGCTGCTCTGTATTTAGTTCGGTTAGTGTCAAAAAAAATAATTTGTTTTAGTATAAAGATACAGCTAGTTGTATTTTGTTACAGTTTTGAAATATTTTTTTTCAAGTTTATGGCATAACAATTGAATTAGTTAAGTAGAAATATCGTTAATATCCTTATTTTATAGGTGTTTCCGATTCTAAAGTTAGATTAAATTAATTTTTACAATAATGTTATTTTGTTCAAATGACAAAATGACTTTGATATATACTTATGACAAAATCCAAATTAACAACTCTTGACAGTTTGTCATTTCAAGGGATCAATGAAGATGCTGAATTAATTCCTTTAATGACACCAGAGGATGAAGAGGAAATTGATAAAGAAGATTTACCAGAGGTACTCTCTATTTTACCTCTAAGAAATACAGTTTTGTTTCCAGGTGTTGTAATTCCGATTACTGCTGGTAGAGATAAATCTATTAAGCTTTTAAATGAAGCCAATAACGGGAATAAAACTATAGGGGTCGTTTCTCAAAAGGAAGAAGATGTAGAAAACCCAGGTTCTAAAGATATTAATACTATAGGAGTAGTAGCTAGAATCTTAAGAGTGCTTAAAATGCCTGATGGGAATACTACAGTTATTTTACAGGGGAAAAAGAGATTTAAGATAGATCAGATTATTGAAGAAGATCCTTATATCAAGGCAAAGGTAATCGAAGTTCCAGAAATAAGACCTGCTAAAGAAAATCAAGAGTTTAATACGATTATTGATTCAATTAAAGATTTAGCATTGGAGATTATTAAGGAAAGCCCTAATATTCCTTCTGAGGCTTCTTTTGCTATCAAAAACATAGAGAGTAATTCTTTTCTGATCAATTTTGTTTCTTCGAATCTTAACTTGCCAGTAGAAGAAAAACAAAAGATACTGGAAATTGATAGTATTAAGGATAGAGCCCTTGCTACATTAAAATACATGAATTTAGAGTTCCAAAAGTTAGAACTTAGGAACGATATTCAAAATAAGGTTCAGCATGATATGAGCCAACAACAAAGAGAGTACTTTCTTCATCAGCAGATGAAAACCATTCAGGAAGAACTGGGTGGGGTTTCTCATGAGGATGAAATAGAGGAAATGCAAGCACGTAGTAAGGACAAGAAATGGGATGAGAAAGTGCAGAAGCATTTTGATAAAGAATTATCCAAAATGCGTCGTATGAATCCTCAGGTTGCCGAGTATTCTATCCAACGTAATTACTTGGATTTATTCTTGGATCTTCCTTGGAATGAATTTAGTAAGGATCAGTTCGATTTAAAAAGAGCAAAAAAGATTTTAGATAGAGATCATTATGGATTAGATGATGTAAAGAAACGTATTATCGAATATTTAGCGGTGCTAAAACTTCGTAATGATATGAAATCTCCTATATTATGTCTTTATGGTCCTCCTGGAGTAGGTAAAACTTCTTTAGGGAAGTCTGTTGCTGAAGCACTGGGTAGAGAATATGTGCGTATTTCACTTGGTGGATTACGAGATGAAGCAGAGATAAGAGGACATAGAAAAACCTATATTGGGGCAATGCCTGGTAGAATTATCCAAAGTCTTAAAAAAGCGGGGACTAGTAATCCAGTGTTTGTTTTGGATGAAATAGATAAACTTTCAGTTGGAAATCAAGGGGACCCTTCATCAGCTTTGTTAGAAGTATTAGATCCTGAGCAAAATTCGGAGTTTCATGATAACTTTTTAGAAATGGGATTCGATCTTTCTAAAGTTATGTTCATTGCTACCTCTAATAGTTTAAATACAATTCAGCCTGCCTTGCGTGATCGTATGGAAATTATAAATGTTACAGGTTATACAATAGAGGAAAAAGTAGAAATTGCAAAACAACACTTACTTCCAAAGCAATTGGTAGAGCATGGGTTGGATAAATCTCATCTTAAAATAGGAAAGGCTCAATTAGAGAAAATTGTCGAAGGATATACTAGAGAATCAGGAGTTAGAGGATTAGAAAAACAGATAGCAAAAATGGTTCGTTATGCTGCCAAGAATATTGCTATGGAAGAATCCTATAATGTAAAGGTGAGTAATGATGATGTGGTAGAAGTTCTTGGAATTCCTCGATTAGAACGCGATAAATATGAAAGCAATGAGGTAGCAGGAGTAGTTACTGGATTGGCTTGGACCAGTGTTGGTGGCGATATTTTATTTATCGAATCCATCTTATCAAAAGGAAAAGGAAGTCTTACCATTACAGGTAATCTTGGTAAAGTGATGAAGGAATCTGCTACCATAGCCATGGAATATATTAAGGCCAATGCAGATGTTCTTGGAATTAATCAGGAAATATTTAGTAACTATAATGTGCATATTCATGTTCCAGAAGGAGCAACACCAAAAGATGGACCTAGTGCTGGAATTACAATGCTTACTTCATTAGTCTCTTTATTTACTCAAAGAAAAGTAAAGAAGAGTATTGCAATGACTGGAGAAATAACATTAAGAGGAAAAGTGTTACCAGTAGGAGGTATTAAAGAAAAGATACTTGCAGCAAAAAGAGCTCATATAAAAGAAATTCTGCTTTGCGAAGATAATAAGAGAGATATTGATGAAATAAAGCAAGAATATCTAAAAGGATTAAAATTTCATTATGTAAAAGAAATGAGTGAAGTTTTGGAATTAGCTTTGACAAAAACTAAAGTAAAGAATGCTAAAAAGCTATAATTCAGAACAATAAAAAGCATTTAAATTTATAAAAATCATTTTTCTATCTAAGAAAAATGATTTTTTTTTTTGACCTGAAACCTGTTGATTTTACTGGGATTTGATAGGTTTTGTTGTTTTTATTCAAAAAAAAATAAAATAAAGTGTAACAATATTACATCATGTGCGTCATATAGATGTAAACAGTAGAGAAATCAAAAAGATCTATTACTAGATAAACAAAAGTTGAATTGAATACTAAAAGAGGGTAGATCCTGATACTTCTTGGGATGTATGCTTTTTAAAGATAAGAATCGATTCGATTAACAATCAAAAAGCGAGATTTACTTTACTTGATATTTACAAGTTCGAACAATACTTTTTTTGGGCGTTTATCCTGATACTTCTTGGGATGGGCGCTTTCTTTTTTTGTTAAAATTCCAACTATTTTCTTCCACTTTTTTTGAGGTTAAGACGCAATAGAAAATGATATAATTGTTTTACTTTTATAATAAGAAACCAGACTTTTATTAACATTCGTGTTATAATTAACCAACAAATATATTACACGCGAAATACTCTTAAATCTCAATGTAAGATGTCACACCTATCATATGTCTAATCTGACTTTTCCGATATAGGTTACACTTTAAAAAGTTTTGGTTAAAACGGGGTTGTCTTGCACATACAATCCCGTTTTTATTTGTAATAATTCTCATAAACTAAAAAATATTATTATTCTTGCAGAATATGAATCTTATTCCAGATATCACAATTCAACGACTAGCGATAAAACTAAAACCTTCTGCCGAAAAAATGGTTAGAAAGGAGCATCCATGGATTTTTGAAAACAGTATTGCGAAACAGAGTAACAAAGGCAATGCAGGGGACTTAGCAATTATTTATGATAATAAAAAGAATAAGATACTGGCTATAGGATTATACGATCCTTATTCTCCAATTCGGATAAAATTAATTCAATTTAAAAAAGCAGCTCAGATAAACAATGATTGGTTTGCCACGAGGATTCAGGAAGCTTATCAACTAAGAAAACCTTTATTAGAAACGGACACCAATAGTTATCGATTACTTTTTGGAGAGAATGATAGAATGCCAGGTTTTATCGCCGATGTATATGACGAAGTATTAGTAATAAAATTATATTCTCATATTTGGTTTCCATATTTAAATTGGATCGTTCCTCATTTAATAGAAGTCTCTAATTGTAATACGGTAGTTTTACGATTAAGTAGATCTTTGCAAACTACTGGAAATACCTTTGGTGTATCTGATGGTGATGTTATTTATGGAGCATTAAAAGATGAAGTTGTAATTTTTAGAGAGCATGGTGTATTGTTTTCTGCGAATGTTATCAAAGGTCATAAGACTGGGTATTTCTTAGATCATAGACATAATAGAAAAAGAGTAGGGGAATTAGCAAATAATAAAACTGTACTAGATGTTTTTTCGTATGCAGGAGGTTTTTCTATTCACGCATTAGCAGGAAGCGCAAAAGAGGTTACAAGCCTCGATATCAGTAAGCATGCTTTGGAAATGGCAAAAGAGAATGCTCAGCTTAATACGCATTCAGGAACTCATAATATTATGGTTGCAGATGCTTTTGAAGGTTTACAACAATTAATCGATGATAAGCAACGATTCGATATTGTGGTAATCGATCCTCCTTCATTTGCTAAAAGAGAAAGTGAAATAGATGGAGCAAAAAATAGCTACGCGAGGTTAGCAAGACTTGGTGCACGTTTAGTAGTGAATAAAGGGATTTTAGTGTTAGCATCTTGCTCTTCTAGAGTACAATCAGATGTTTTTTTTAGCATATGTGAAGAACATATTATCAATGCTGGTAGAAGTTTTACGGTATTGGAAAAAACATTTCATGATGTTGATCATCCAATTGCTTTTAAAGAAGGAGCATATTTAAAATGCGGGTATTATTTATTAAATTAAGTTGAAGTATTCTATAAACTATAAAATACTTCAACATTTTTATATCAAATATTTACCACTAGTGCTTGCCAAAAACATGTACTTTAGCACGTTTCCTAGATAAATTTTTTGTATCATAAAAGAATGTAATATCTCTTATAATTCTTTTATTTCCTTTTAAATCGATAAGTCTAGTTGTTCCGCCTTTAGCAAAATTCTTTTTGATAGCGATTACTTGTTTTTCACCATTTCCGTATTGAACAACCACTCTGTGCATATTTAGAGAACCATTAGTTACCTTTAGTTTTAGTTTTTTAAATCTTCCATCTTTTGCTGTTACTTTAATAACATCTCTATCTAATTTGTAATTCACCGTTCTGGTTCCCAAATGTTCCCATTTTAAAGGTGCAATGGTAAAACTACTTCCTATTAAAAAGATTACGACTAATAATGGTAATGCTATTTTTAGAGTTCTTATAGTTTTCATAGTATTAAATTTTATGTTCGCTAATAAGACTAGTTCAAAAGAAAAAGGTTTAATGAATACAAAAGCCATATAAAAAATTATATGGCTTTAAAAGGTTTTAAGATATGTGATATGGTTAATAAAGTATATTCAATGCTGTTCTATCTGTATCCGTAAATTCTCCATCTTCATCACTACCAAAGCAAGCCAACATAATCGAATCTGCATCTGGAGAAGTTGGTGTTCCAGGTATCCAAATCGCTGGTGGTTCTACTTGTATGCCTCCAGTGTTTCCACAGCTTTGTCGGTTAATCCAATCCTGATGTCTTAAACCGAGACAATGTCCAATTTCATGGGTGATTACATGTTCATTAACATTAGTACTAAAAGCCTGGGTTCCAGAGTTAATTCTAACCCAAGGATAAGGTTTACCTAATAAATCAGGAAATCCAGCACTTCCGCCTCCATTTGGGTTATTAACTTGGAATACTACGATGTCGGCTGCTCCAATATTTGCGCCAAACGTAAGATTGAAATTAAGACTATTTGGTAATGCATTATAATTGTTAACTGCCCATCGTAAAGCTGTTTGCATTCTTGATGTAAGACCGGCACTTCCTCCTGTAAACCCAAGAATATTGATGTTTCTATTAGCTGGAGATACAATATTGATATCACGATATTGCTTATTTCCATTTTCTAAAGGTTCTAACGCTGCATAAGAATCTAAATCGGATACAGGTACCATAATATCACCTGAGATAAAATATGTATTTGTTTTTTTATCTGGAGTAGTGATTTCTTCAATAGAGACATTATCTATATTGATACCCATATTAAATAATTTATCGAGCTGCTCTTTTGTTGGTTCTTGAATAAATTCTTGTGTTTCTTCGGAAATCTCCTTTTTCTTGCAGGAATAAAAGGTAAAAATAAAAATGGCTAGTAATGTTGAAAATCTAAGTGCTTTCATAGAAATGTATTTAGTTTGATTAGTTAATTTTTATCTAAATAGGGATTCTAATGGGGAAGCTTATTACCATTTCTCAGACCTGAAAAAGAGTAAGATTGTAACTGGGATAAATTATAGTGTGTTATTACTTTTAACTTGAAACAAAAGTATAACGAAACGGTTCATAAAAAAAGGGGATTAGAACCCATATTTACGGGTTAAAATCCCTTTGATAATTTTAAAATCTAACAAAATATGAAGTTTATTCCACTTTTATATAATTTTCTGATCTTGAATACTGTCCGTTTTCATCGATTGCAATTTGCTGATAAGAATTTTTATTCATGACTAGTTCAAATTTAAATACTTGGGTAGTGTCTACAATTTTCATCATTGGACCAGAAGCATATTCTAATCGCTCTTCTAAAATGGTTCCTTTTATGGTATATGTGCCATAACCGAACCATTCATTGTTATCTGACGGATCGAAACGTGTCCACATCACTTTTCCCTTGCTATACATTTTTACTTGGCGATAACCATTGATATTATAGATAGTGTCCGAAATTTCATTATGATCATATAAAAACTGATGTTTTAAGTCCCACACACCTTCAAGGTTATATAAGTCCATAGTGCTACTAAAATTATGATTATCGAAGGTGTTAATTGAGAATAAGCTACAGGTAATTAAAAGGAAGAGTTTCATGATGGAATGATTTAATGTTTGACCATCAATAAGTTACGAAAAAAACATGAATTTTTAAACTTAAAACTTCCTTTATAATTGAAATATATATGATTGTGAATAAGAATTTGATAACATCATAAAACAGTAGTGAAAAGTAGGCTTGTTAAAAAGTAAATTTGAACAATTAGAATTATGATATATTACTCGTTAATTATTGGCAGGGTAATTATTATTAAGAAATAAATAGTTTATGACCGAATATGTATTGCTTACCGATGATCAAACTTATTTTGTAGAGTATCTAATTGGAGAATTGGTTTTGTCTAATAGTATAAGTGAGGCGATGAAATTCAATGATGAACATTTAGCATTAAAATTCAAGAAAATGCTTCATAGCTCATGTAAACTTACTACTAGTGTAAATACTTATATAGAATAATGTTATCCGTATTTTATAATAGTGGAAAGGTTTTATTTTGGTAAAAAACTACCTCTATAATGTATTTTATGTTTTTCCCATTTTTTTAATAGTTATCGTCTTTTTGTTGAATTTTATTTACGGTTTTGCCGTATTTTTAAAAAAATATTTAGTATTTAACTTTTTTCTTTAAAAAAAACATATATCTTGCCGTCGCATTAATAGTGAAATTTTCCTCGGAAAAAAATTAGTGTAGAACTAAGTAACTATGGTTCTTAATATATTATACAAACTCAACTACTTAAAATGAAGACGAATAAAATTAAACCACTTGGTTTGGTCAATCTTTTGCCCACCAAATCCTTCAGAAAAAAATATAGGACTTATTTTGATATACTTCATCAATAGGACTTTCTAAGGTTTTTATTTAACCATACGCTTTTAGATATTTTTATACTATTCTATACTATTAAAAATTTCTATGTTTTAGATTTTTTAAAATCCTTATCCTTTTCGAAAATTATTAATTTAAATAAACACAATATCTTTTGCTGTCTGCATAAGGTGTATCTTTTATAAACATTTTGCTACTATGTGAATGCTAACTACATTCTTTTATTAGTAGTAAAACAAACTCAACTTAGAAATGAAAAAAATCAAATTATTAGCGCTTAGCGCTGTAGTGGCAGGATTAGTAATCTCTTGTCAGAAAAATGATGTTAATGAAGCTCAACCTGATTTAGCATCAGACTTATCAATTGAAGAAATAGAAGCTTTAACCAAGGCAGCTGTAAATCCTAATGGTGCTGTAAAAGAAATGATGACAGATTTAGATGGTAATGCCACCATGTATGTTATTTCTGGCGATATTGCTCTAGAGCGTAAAAAACTTTTAAATGGTGACTACGCTATGTTAGAAGGTGAAAACAGCACTAAACAGTATAGAACAACTAATTTGATCAGTGGTGCAAATACTACTATAGATATTTTAGGATTTACAGGGTCTTGTTGTGCTTTAACAACAAATATGCGTACTGGATTACAGTGGGCTGTAAATAACTTTAATAGATTAAACACAAATCTAAATTTTAGATTAACATTTGGATCTAATACAAATGGTGCTGATATGATTGTATTCAATCAAGGAGGAACCGGAGTTGGTGGTCGTGCCGATTTTCCAAGTGGTGGAAGACCTGGTCAATTAATTAGAATTGATGGAGGGTTAGCAAATAGTAATAATAACATCAATGAGCACGTAATCACCCATGAAATAGGTCATGCTGTAGGTTTAAGACATACAGATTATGCGAGAAGAAGATGTGGAAATAATAACGAGGAAAATCCACCAAGCGGTTTTGGAGCAATTCACATTCCTGGTACACCAACAGAAAACAGATGGGGTGCTGCTGGATTGGATTCCGGTTCTATCATGATTTCTTGTTATGATAACAGTACACAAGGAGAGTTCTCTAATTTTGATGTTGTAGCATTAGAGTTCTTGTACTAAGAAATAAGCAAAAGTGAAATAATTAAATAAAGATATACCTTATACAGACTAAGAGCCATCTCATTGTTGAGATGGCTCTTTTGTTTATTTATGATGTTATCTTCTGTGTTTTTATATACGTTTAAACACTATTAAATAACTAAACATAGCTATTGATTTGTGCGGTAATTTAAAGTAAATACTTTATAATTAGTTCAAATCCAAGGATAGATAGCTTATGTGGGTTTAATTAAAGACAAAATGGTATTACAATATTTACGTTTTGTATTGATTCATAGTGCTGATATTTGAATCTAACAAACCAATTGTAAACAAAAAAAAGACCACCTAATGGCGGCCTTTTTTGATATTATAAATTCTTTCTTCTTAGTTAGAAGATAACATTGCAAAGAATTTGTCAAGATTTGGTAATAATACAATTCTTGTACGTCTGTTGATTGCCATATTTTCTTCCGTGTCATTTTCAACTAATGGCTGGTAACTGCTTCTTCCAGAAGCGATTAATTTAGCAGGATCTACATTATACTTATTTTGTAATAATCTAGTAATAGAAGTTGCTCTTTTAACACTTAAATCCCAGTTATCTTCTAATGCAGGAGTACTGATAGTTCTAGGATCTGTGTGTCCCTCAATCATTACATCAAGACTTGGCTCTGAGTTAATTACTTGAGCAAGTTTTTCAAGGATATCATTTGCCTTATTACTTACTCTGTAGCTTCCACTATTAAATAACATCTTGTCCGAAATAGAGATCATTACTACCGTTTGATCAATATCGATAGAAATGTCTTCATCTTCTTTTAAGCTGTCATCTAATGAACTCTTCAAATTATGAGAAACTGCAAGATTCATTGAGTCTTGTAATGTTCTAGCACCTTGTAATTTTTCAGGACTAACCTGAGCAAGGGTTTCATTCATTTTCTTTTTGGTGTTGTTAGAGATTACAGCTAGGTCATCCACCATCACCATTTTTTCATTATTAGAGTCTCTTAAAGAGTTAATCTTTGCGTTATAATCAGCAACTCTTGCTTCAATTTTTGCAAATTTAGACTCAAGCTCTTCTTTCTCTACGGTAGTCTTCTGTAATGTACTACGCGTATTGTTTAGATCTTGCTCAAGAGCCAAATACTTCTTCTTTGATACACAAGAGGTAGTCATCAAGGCTCCAGATAATGCGATTAGTGTGAATACTTTTTTCATGGTTATTTAATTAATCTTTTATATGCTACCTAAAACTGATTGTGGAGCATTTTATTATAATTTTACCTACTAAACTTTTCACATTAAATTCTTAAAATATGTTAAAAAGTTTACGTAAAAAACATATCCCGTATTGTTTTTACGGTAAATATATCAAGGCTTTTTGCGTAATATTTTGATTTTTAACCATTTGTTTGTTTAACTGCTTTTAAAAAAGAAATATTGTTATTAAATGAATAATTAATATTATTGTAACGCCTTAAACAAAATATCGTCTTACTTAAAAATAAAAGTGCTTTGAATAAAAATTACTTAGGATTTAAAATTTTTGACATTCATGTTTTTGAATAAAGGGAAACTCACGTTCTTATTAACTCTAGTCGGTATAGCTACTTCATCTTTGTTTGCACAATATTCCGATAATACTAAGGCTAAAGTTTTATTGGATTACAAAGAATTGGTCTTAGATGGTAAGAAGACATATTTGCCTATCTACAAGGTTAATCGGCAATATATTATTACTCAGAATAACGAAGAAGAAGGAGTTATAAATAAGGAAATCATCACAAGCGTATATGATGAAAATTGGAATACCAAGGTTTTCAATACTTTTTTGAAAAAGAAATTCGATAAACGTCCTTTTTTGCTTCATTTTAAGGATTCTGTATTCTCTTCACCTGTTGATCATAAAATGGTGGTTACCTCTAGGTATGGTTGGAGAAGAGGAAGAGCACATCAAGGTATAGATATTGATCTTCAGACAGGCGATAATGTAAAAGCTTTACTTGGTGGGAAAGTTAGATATGCAAGACGACATTCTGGTCATGGAAAAACGGTAGTTATAAGACATGAAAATGGTTTAGAAACCGTTTATGCTCATCTTTCTAAATATATGGTAAAAGAAAATGATCTTGTAGAAAAAGGACAAGTTATCGGTAAAGGTGGAGTATCTGGGAATGCTAGAGGAAGTCATTTACATTTGGAAGTGCGCTACCATGGTAAAAGCATACATCCTGAATATCTTTTTGATTTCTCTGAAAATACCAAAGTAAGGTCTGAACAAATTGCGGTTACCAAAAAGTGGATGACGCCTAGATCACATCGTTCTACAAGAAAAAGTAAAATAGTAGTTCAACAAACGATAGAGAAAATAATTGAAGAGCCAACTACTAGAAGTGTTTATGTTGTTCAGAAAGGAGATACATTGCATGGTATCGCTAGGAAACATGACATTGAAGTTTCGGAAATCTGTAAGATTAATGAAATAAGATATAATTCAGTACTAAATATCGGACAAGAAATAGTTATTTACTAAAAACTATTCGGTATATGTTTATGGATCATTTCTAATAAGATATTCTTATCATAAGGTTTTAATATATAGTCGTTTAAACCCGCTTGCATAATCTGTCTATTTAACTGAGTCACATCTACAGCAGTTAGTGCAATAATAGGTGTTTTATGATCAAATTCTCGTATTCTTTTTGTGGTTCCTATACCATTAAGTTTAGGCATGTTTATATCCATTAAAATAATGTCGTAAGAATTATCTTTGGCAAGTTCAATAGCATCAAACCCGTTATCTATTGTTGTGCATTCAAAATTTTCTTTGGATAAAATTTTATTAGCTACTAATAAATTTAGTTTATTGTCATCAACTATTAGTGCTTTTTGTTTTTCATTCCCTGTAGACTCATTATTTGTGCTCGCATTTTCGTTCACAGTTTCTAAGTCTACTACAAACGCATATTCAGATCCTGCATGAGAATTATTTTGTACGATAATTTCTCCTTCAATAGATTTAGCCAATCCTCTTACGATTAATGAATTAAGTCCACTTCCTAAATACGATTTTTTCACCTTATCAATATCAATAAACTCTTGGTATATAGATCTTTCATCTTCTTTTGTAATCTCGTTTCCATCATGCTTAATTTTAAAAGAAATATTATTCATACTTCCTTTTTTGGTAATTAAATTGACAGAAAAAACAATATTTCCATTTTTAGTAAAGCGTAAGGCGTTACTAATCAAGTTCATTAAAATTTGTGAAAGGATAGAAGAATTTCCAATAAGCTTTTCTGGAATTTCATCATCGAACTCTAAATTTAGTGTATTACCACTATTTTCGGTAGCGTAACTAAAAGAATTAACCACATTTTGAGTTAGTTCTCTAAGATCAATCTGCTGCTTATCAACCTCTATTTTTTCAGTTTCCAGCACATTAACCTGTAATACATTATTGATGAGCGTTAATAGATAATCTCCAGAAAACTTTAGGGATTTAAGATTTTTATTATCCGACAATTCTGGGTGTTCATTTACCAAAATATTGGTTAATCCCATAATTCCGTATAACGGAGTTCTTAATTCTTGACTCAAAGAAGAAATAAACTCTTGATTTTTTTGTTCTTTTTTTTCTGTAGAACTAATTAAAGTACTTAATTCATCATTTTTCCGTTTAAGTTTAGATGCTAAACTGATATATCGAAAACCTAAAAAAATGACTACTGCTAAAAGAACAATTATTATAGGGAAAATATACATGGGTTGTTTTTTATAACAAAATAATAAATATCGGATTTATCTTACAAGTATCAACGGGTGTTTTTTTTGTTAATATGTGATTTTTGATGTTTTGTACGGTTTATTCGTAGTTTGGTAGAGTTTTTGAAAGTAATTAACAGAAAAAAGTAAGGGATTAGTTATCTTTAACGACTATATGGCATAAAGGAAGAATGAAGACGAAATCAACTGTTATATCGATATTTTTTTTGTGGTTTGTAGCTACGCTACAGGCACAAATAGAAAAACCTATTTCATCTTTACAAATAGACAAAAACAGTGATTTAAAAACCAGTACTTATAAACTTACTCCGGGTTTAACAAAACCTAAAAACAACTTTTCTTTATATACCAGCTTAGAAGATTCTATTCGATTTAATAGAACGCAGAAACCTTTTGATATGACAGGTAATAATGGACTTTTAAAACCAAATTTTAAGTCAGTTCCTAAATGGTTTCAAAAAGATAAAGAAATAAAGGAAGAATATAAATCAGACCAGTACTTGGGTGATTTTAAAAGTAATTCAGAGTTTGTTTATCTTATTTATAGGGACCATGAATCAGTAGACGGAGATTTAGTACGAATCTTTTTGAACGATGATGTTATCCGTTCTAGTGTTTATTTAGATGCTGTTTTTCAGGGTTTTAAAATTGATCTTATAAAAGGTTTTAATAAAATCGATATTCAAGCTTTAAATCAAGGTACTTCTGGTCCAAATACCGCAGAATTCCAACTTCATGATGACCAGGGTAATATCATTACCGCTAATGAATGGAACCTTACAACAGGTGTAAAAGCTACTTTAATAGTAGTAAAGGAATAATTTTTTCATCCATTTTTATTCGATGATCTACCGTTTTTTAAGTGGTTTCCACTACTTTTTATAACTTCATATAAAAGTTTTTACAATTTTTTTTAGAAATAATGTGATTTTTTAATCATAAGGTATACTTATATAGAAAATGGAATCTAAAAATGAGTAAGGAAGAAGAATTTACTCGCATTATAAAACAAAATGAAGGTGTTATTTTCAAAATAACAACCGTGTATACAGATCAATCTGAAGACCAACAGGATTTGTATCAGGAAATAGTGTATCAATTATGGAAAGCCTATGATAGTTTTAGAGGCGACGCCAAAATTAGTACCTGGATGTATAGAGTTGCCTTAAATACTGCAATAACTAGATTAAGAAAGGAAAAAAGAAAAGGAAGCAAAGTCGGGATTGATCAGGTAGTATTGAAACAGACAGAGAATTACGATACGGAATTCGAAGAGAAATTAAAGGTTGTATATGCTCATATAAAAATGCTTAATGATCTCGAAAAAGGTTTGATTTTATTACTATTAGAGGGAAAAAAGTATGAAGAGATAGCCACAATTACTGGATTAAGTGCTACGAATGTTGGAACACGTATTTCTAGAATAAAGCAAAAATTGAAGACGCAAATAATTAAAAAATAAATGGGGATGGAATTAGAGGAAATGCAAACAGTATGGTCTGATATAAGTGACCAATTAGAAAAACAAAAAAAATTAACCGATAAAATGATTATTATGATGACACAGGAGCGATACAGAAAAAAATGGAACAAAATTGCCTATCCAGAGATTTTAGGAACTATTATTTGTTATGCAATGGCTATTTTAATAATTGTAAAGTTAAACACCCTTGATACTTGGTATAATGCAGTATTTGGAATTAGCTGTGCCATTATATTATTAGTACTGCCAGTTTTGTCATTGCGATCCATTAATAAAATGAGTAGTATTAATTTTTATGAAAATACATATAAGGATACATTAATTACCTATACAAAACACAAAAAACAATTCCAATCACTTCAAAAAGCTTCATATTATTTGAGTTTTTTATTGATATTTTTAATTCTTCCGGTTACCTCAAAAATAATAGGAGGGAAGGACTTGTTTGATGATGTAGATAAACTTTGGTCAATAGCATTTTTTATACCTTTTGGGATTATCTTTTTCATATTCTTCGCAAAGTGGGTAAAAAAGATATATGGTAAAAACATGGAAGCAGCAGAGAATATCCTTAAAGATCTAGAGGAATAAGATGTAGATAGCTTTATACAAAACAAAAGCAGTATTAATTTAAATACTGCTTTTGTTTAAAAGGAATTATAGGTTTTATGAAATCCATCCTTTATTGTTTGCATATTTAGAGAACCAAATTAGGAATGCTCCAAATACCACAATACAAATAGGCATATAAATTCGTTGACCAGTTAATGCTACAAAATCCTGAATAAAGAAATTATAAAATTGTTGGGCAAGTACAGTTACTAAGGAAATGATAAACAATATGATAGCCCATTTTTTCTTTATTAGTAATGCAATAGATCCAAGAGTTCCAGAAAACACAGCTATTGCAAAAACGGCAGTTACCCACGCGGGAATATTGTTATAAAAGTTTTGATCTGCTTCTGGCATCGTTTTTAAGATCTCATCAGTCATGTATGCCTGTGCCAAATAGGCCATCACTCCCATAAGATTCCATAATAATGCAATAACGCTTATAATCCAGAACCAGATGGGGATTTTGATATTTGTATTCATAATTGATTGGTTATTAAGTTGTTTTGTAAAAACAATGTAGTTATAAACATTGTAATACCAAAATTATGTATTACGTCTATAGAATTATTACTCGTTTAATCTTTTATTTTATGTAAACAACAGTTAGTTTTTGTAAATTTAAAAACTAACTAATTTTTATAATATGAATCTCTTAAGGCAATGGAACAAAGTATATCGTGTATGCTGTTTATTATTGATTAGTGTAATGATTTTATCAGTATCGTCTTGCAATAATAGAGAAGAGGTATTTGACAAGCATTTTGTTCATTCAGTATATATTTGGCTTAAAAATCCAAATAATCCAGACGATAGAAAGAAATTTGAAGTTGCGTTAGATAAATTTTTAAAAACCTCTAAATACGCAAAAACCAATTTTGTGGGAACTCCCGCAGGAACAGATAGGGAAGTAGTAGATAATACCTATACCTATAATATTGTTGTAACTTTTTCTTCTAAAGAAGAACAGGATTTATACCAAAAAGAAGATGCTCATCTTTTATTTATTGAAGAAGCTTCTTTTCTTTGGAATAAGGTACAAATATATGATGCTATTGGCTTGAATTAGATCTTATGCTATTAAGAACTTTGATCTAAATAAGATCCTAAATTGTCTAGGGAGTCATCCCAGAATTTTTCATAGAATTTTAACCATTTGCTAACTTCTATAAGTGGTTTGGTATCTGCACTACAAAAGCGTTCTCTTCCTCTTGTACTTATAGTAATCAGACCAGCATCTTCAAGCGTTTTTAAATGTTTAGTAACACCCTGTCTACTAATGTCGAATTGACTAGATACCTGAGTGATAGGAAGCGCGGTTGCTGTAACAACAAGAGCGTGAAAAATTTCGCGTCTTGTGGGATCTGCAATAGCCTTCAATATACGAGTGATTTTATCCTGCATGAACTTCTTGAATTAAATAATTTAAAAGACCAGTTAAGCAGTTATCCCATCCACCATTAAAACTGGTATACATTTCAATAGCTGTTGTACCAGCATAATTAGAAATCCCTGAATGTTCTAATACCAATTTAGTGCCTTCAGAAGTTTCAGTAAGTTCCCATTTCACTATGGTATCTACGTCGGTACCTTCAATCTTCCAAGTATAGATTAGGGTGTAAGGTGTTGCTTGTTTAATAATGCCAATAATAGGTTCGCAATTTTCTTTATCAGGTGAGTTAAAGGTATAATGGTAACCTACTTCAGCATTGAAATCAGCAGGTAGAAACCAATTGGATATTTCTTCTTGTTTGGTAATAGCATTCCATATTTTGTCAATTGGATGTTTAAGAATACGTTCTTTGATAATTCGATCTTTCATGATGTTCGTTTTTTAAATGATTAATATTATGCAACTTTACGGTTGCTAATTTAATCAAAATTATTTAATACGCAACATTTTGGTTGCATTTTTTAAATATTGATCAAATACTATCTATATGAGTAGGGTGTAAGTTAGCTTTATATCTCTGTAGTTACTCTTTACCAGTTGTTCCATACCATTTAGCAATAGTATTTTCCGCTGGTTTAAATCTTGGAGAAAAATCTAAATTGGTAGGCGCATTTTCTTTTTTAGATTGTATGTTCCATTGCCAAATATATGATCCTGCAAACCATTCTTTGTCCCAAAATTCTTCAAAAAGCGCTTGGTAGGCGAGTTGTTGTGTTTTGTCAGACTTTTGCTTAGATAAGATACTAAATGCTGATCCCCATTCCCATGGTTTAATGGTAGCAGAAACTTCGCTTTTATAACCTACTTCAGTAAACAAGATTGGTTTATCATGTTTTTTGGATAAACTTGATAGCGTTTTTGTATATCTTTCCCAACCCTTTTTGATTACATCTAGATCGGGCGATGAGACTTCAGTTAAAGGGAAATACGCCTGGATACCAATATAATCTAATTCATCCCAAAATTCAACATTCTCAAACTCACCATCCCAATTCGCTGCATACGTTAGCTTACCTTGATATACATTTTTAATTTCTTTAACTAATTCGATCCATTTTTTTGGTTGATTTTCCAATGAACTTCGCAATTCTGTGCCAATACAAAATAATTCAACATTTGTATCTGCTGCCATTTTAGCGTAATGCAGCATATTTTTACGATAAGACTCAAACCAAATATCCCAGTTCTCTTTCTTAGCATGGTTTATATTGGATCTCCAACCAGTACCTAACCACAGGTGTGGTTTTAGCATGACATGTATGTTGTTCTCTCGAAGTGCTGCTATGGTTCTTAGATGAAGACTATCTCTTTTTGACCATTTACCAATTTCTTTAGGAATCCGCATTTCCATAGATTCTTCGTTTTCTTGATCTAAAAATGGGACTACTGCTACCCATTCTATGTTCGTTTTAATAAGATCATCAATTGCATCAAAATCTTCATTAAACCAACCAAAAACACTCATACCACGATGTTTTCCATCCTTTTGATACAAATCTTTAGAGATTCCTGTATTGTTTTCAACCGTTTGTATCCAATTGTAATCAAAATTCTCAAAACTGTTTTTAAAGATTAAGAGTTTATAAATTCCAAAAATTAAAACTAAAGGCATCAGAAGTCGTACTGAAAATTGTTTAGACATTATTTTGAAACCTCTTTTTTTGTAAACTCTTATAAAATATCTTAAGACTAAATAGATTAGAAATAATATCACAAAGAAAATGTGTATTACAATGGCAAACCTTGTTTTAACCAAAGCATTTCCAAATATTTCGAAAGATTCTGAAAATGTAAGCCCTTGATTCATAGCGCCAATTATAACAAGTGTTATGCTAAGAAACCAAGTGAATATATATACCAATAATGCAGGAAAAATTTCTTTTTTTATAGTATTTATTTTCTTCATTTATTTAAATGCAACCAGCTAATAATTATTTGTTTTTATGATTAATATAGGATATAGTTCTCTGTATTATATTTTATAAGAAGCTTTAGATCATAAATTGTTACAGTTCATAATGTAAAAGTATTTTCCCATAAAAATTCATCAACTTTAATCGTCTCAATTTTCTTTTCATTTATCTTTGCAAAAGATATGAGATTTTTTTGTGTCCTTTTATCCATTTTCATACTTGGTTTAACAATAAAACCATGCGAAGATGCTTTTGAGATAAATGAAGAGGGTAAATTTTCATTTTATGGAGATCATGATCATTCTCATGATGAGGAAGATTCTTGTTCGGAACTTTGCATATGTCTATGTTGTGGGGTAACCATTACCTATGAATTACAAAAACAATATGTTTTAGAAATAAAACCTGAAATTATTTCTAAAGATGATTTCACAATTCAACCACAATATATATATCACTTTCTTTCTGATATATGGCAGCCGCCACGGTTTATGTCCTAATTTTTAATTGAATTCATTCGAATTCTATTTATAGATACATAAACTAATTTTAATTTTTATTTCATAATGAAAAATACAATATGGAGTGTTGTGCTCCTTATTTTCTCATTTGCATATGTAAATGGGCAAACACATAGTATTACGATAAAAGTATTATCAGAAGATACAAATGAACCACTAATTGGTGCAACAGTTTATTTAAAAGATATAGATAAAGGTAGTATCACTGACTTAGATGGTATTGCCGTAATAAATGATATTCCAAAAGGAACATACGTGTATAAAGTGTCTTTTTTGGGTTTTAAATCTATTGAAAACACGATTGAAATACCTTATCCAGAGATCTTAACAGTTTATCTTCATGAGGATGGAGAAGCGCTAGAAGAAGTAATTTTGGAATCTAATCGTAGCACAAGAACTTTTAAAAGAATTCCTACTAGAATTGAATTTATTGGAGGAGAAGAGTTAAGCGAAAAGAATGCAATGAATGCTACCAATATTTCTATGGTATTGAGAGAAAGTACAGGAATACAAATGCAACAAACTTCATTAAGTAGTGGAAATGCTAATATAAGAATTCAAGGTCTTGATGGAAGATATACACAACTTCTAAGAGATGGTTTTCCTTTGTATTCTGGTTTTTCTAGTGGTTTAAGTATTCTACATATTCCTCCTTTGGATTTAAAGCAGTTTGAGATTATTAAAGGAAGTTCTTCTACACTTTATGGTGGTGGTGCGATCGCTGGTTTAGTAAATTTAATTTCTAAAACACCAGAAGAAGAGCCAGATATGGATATTATGTTAACACAGACTCATGCTTTAGGAACTACAGGAAATGTGTTTTATAGTAAAAGGAATGAAAAGTTTGGAGTCACTTTATACGGATCTGGTCATTACCAAAAGGCTTTCGATCCAGATGATGATGAGTTTAGTAATCTTCCTGAAACAAAATCAATTGCTATTAACCCAAAGTTTTTTTATTATCCATCGGATAAAACAACCTTTTGGTTCGGAGTTAATGCCACCTATGATGATAGGTTGGGAGGTAATTTAGATGCTATAGAAAATAATGCAGATAATCTATATGCTGAAGAAAATATTTCAAGACGTTTAAGTACACAAACCTTATACAAAAGTAACATTGATGCTGAAAAATCATTTTATATCAAAAATAGTTTTTCCTATTTCGATAGGGATTTAACAGTACCTACCATTAATTTTAAAGGAAACCAGTTAAACTCATTTACAGAGGCTGTTTATAAGAATATAGGAGAAAGAACAGACTGGGTTTTTGGAGCTAATTTGTATATTACTGATTTTGACGAAGAGTCAATAGGTTTACAACGTGATCAAAGTGATCTTACTGCAGGAATATTTGTAAATAATATCTATGATTTTACTGATAATTGGATATTAGAAACAGGTTTTAGAGCAGATTATACTAAGGATTGGGGGTTTTTTCCATTACCAAAAGTTTCATTACTATACAAGGCTAATCAGTCATTCTCTAGTAGAATAGGTGGAGGACTAGGGTATAAAATCCCTGATATTTTTACCGAAGAAGCAGAATTTATCAATTTTAATAACATACTAGGTATTGATAAGGATAATTTAGAGGCTGAAAGATCTTATGGCGTAAATCTTGATTTTAACTACGAAACCTATTTAACTGATGAGATAAATTTTTCGGTAAATCAACTGTTCTATATTACCGCTATTCAGAAGGGATTGTTACTTACAAATACAGGTACTGGATTTTTTCAATATGAAAATGCTGATGATAATATTGTTAGTAGGGGAGCCGAAACTAATATTAAATTTAGTTATAAGGACTTTAGGTGGTTTCTTAACTATGCATTTATTGATACTAGGTTAAATTATCTAGATGGTAATCCTCAAAAGCCTTTGACTGCAAGACATAATGCGGGTAGTGTTATCATGTATGAAAATGAAAAATGGAGATTAGGTTTTGAATCGTATTATATAGGAAGACAATTATTATCCGATGGAACTGAAACTACCGATTTTATTAAAATGGGGCTTTTAGGAATGCGTAATTTTAATTGGGCCACCGTTTTTGTGAATTTTGAAAATTTCACGGATCGAAGACAGAGTAGATTTTCTCCATTAGTTTCAGGACCAAATGATAATCCAACTTTTGCAGAAATTTATGCGCCAACCGATGGTTTTATCCTAAGTGTTGGCATTATTATTAAACCCTTTGGTCAAAAACATCATCATTAATATATCTAGAACATAGAACATCTTACTTGTAGTTTAGTGAGATGTTCTATGTTTTTAAGTATTCACTTGTTTTTTTAATCCTAATGAGATAAAGTAGTCTAGTTTTTAGTAGTTACTTCTAACTTATACCCAACACCATGAATGTTTACAATCTTAACTTCAGCATTGTTAGTTAATTTTTTACGTAATTTGGAAATGAACATATCTAAACTTCTACCAACGATAACTCCATTATCTTCCCAAACTTCTTTGATAAGTTGTTCTCTTTTTATAATCTGATTCGGTTGACGTGCAAGTAAGTTTAAAATTTCACTTTCTTTAGTTGTTAAACTAATTTCGGTTTCATCTTTAACTAGCTTTTGTTGGTCCGGAAAAAATAGAAATTCTCCAATAATCCTGTGATTAGAGTTCACTTCTGTAGTGTTATTTTGTTCTTTTCTTTTGAAAAATGTCAAGCTAGACATTGCAATCAAAAGTAAAACTAATAGAGAAAAAGTATATACATTACCTACACTACCATATAAAGAGTGATCGGTATCATCTAGCATCATTACTTTGATGGTATAGCAGCTTTCTGGAAGATTTCTACCGATACAAGAAATACTATTTTCTTCAATGGGGCCTAATACTTCATAGCTGTAAGACACTTCTTTAGTAGTACAATCTATTAGTTCTGTAATGTAATTTTGTGGAAGTTTCGTTTTTTTCAATTCTACATCTATAATCTCTACCAACTCTTCAGGATTAATGGCAATTTCCTTTTGAAAAGATATTTCATATGTTTTATCGGAGATTCTTTTTATAGGTAATACTAAGGAGGTAGTGTCATTATTTTTTAGTAACAACTGGTTTCCTACTGATCTCAAAGCTACTTTTACTTTTTCAGGATAAAAAGATATAGGTTTTGCAGAGAAACTATAAATAGATATATATCCAATTAATACAACAATAAGAATAGCGACTACTTTTACCTTTTTTTTCATGAATATGGCTTATTATTCTATTATTTACATATTATTTACAATTGTGATACACTTTTTTACAACTCATTTATATAGGTAATCCTATACCAAAACTACTTTAGCTTCAAGTAATCAAAAAATAATATCTATGAAGACTAAAGTAAGAATTCGAGCTAATAAATGGAGTGATTTATTTGTTAAAATCTATTTATCCATAATTACCATTACATCGCTATATGCTTGTTCAGAATCAAATGATTATATAACAACAGACTCAGGATTGAAGTATAAAATTATAAAAGCGGGTAATGGGCCTAAAGTAATTGCTGGTCAGGAAGTACTAATCCACGAGACAACAAGATATATGAATGATTCTCTAGTATATACTTCTAGAAATAGACAAAATCCATTGAAAATTCTAGTGGGAGGAAATCAGGTGATTAAAGGAGTAGAAGAAGGTTTGCTTGGAATGCAAAAAGGTGAAATTAAAGAATTAATTGTTCCTCCATCTTTAAGCAAAAGAACAGGTAATATAACATTTCCGCATCCAGACTCTACATTACATTATGATATTGAATTAATAGATATTATAGGTCAAAATCCAACATCATTATTAGATTCGATCACTGTAATGAAAATATCAGTTGATAGTAGCTCACTAAGATGGGAAGGGTTTAATAAACTACATACAGGTGGTCATTATGGTACTGTAAAATTTTCAAGTGGCGAATTTTATAAAAAGGACGATAAAATTGTAGGAGGAGAGTTTATTGTAGACATGAATACTATTGTAAATATAGATGGTGGTTATAATGAGGGATTAGTAGATCATTTAAAAAATGAAGACTTCTTTGATACAGAGAAATATCCAATCGCTAGGCTTTATATTAGAGAAGTACTGTACAAGACTAATTCTGAAGTAACAATACAAGCAGATTTAATGATAAAAGACATCAATAATACGATATCATTTGATGCCAATATCGATGAAAATGATAGTAGAGTAAAGTTTCAAACAAAGTTTGCAATTGATAGAACAAAATGGGGTATAACGCATGCTTCAGGAAGTATTTTCGGTGGTGTAGCTGATAATCTTTTATCTGATGAAGTACAATTTGACGTCGTAATTTTAACAGAATAAAATCTCCAAAAATCAAATAGATTCTGTGTAATTGACAAACCATAAAAAAATCCTGACATATTTTATGATAAATAATCTGCATAAATCCATAAAAGGAGTTAGTTTTGCAGCCCTAGAAATAAGAAAATATGTCGGATTCAACTACGGAATTACAGGAAAAAAAGACTGGTAAGGATTTATATAGTTATCAAAAAGGTGCTATAAATAAAATTTTTAAGTGTTTTGAAGATGCTAGAGAGGATTATCATTTGTTGTACCAATTACCTACAGGTGGAGGAAAAACAGTTATTTTTTCCGAGATTGTTAGGCAATATCTTAAACATCATAATAAGAAGGTATTGGTGATGACACACCGTATAGAACTATGTAAACAAACCTCTAGTATGCTTACTGGTTTTGGAGTGGTGAATAAAGTAGTTGATAGTAAAGCGAATTTAGATGATCAAGCTAATTATAGCTGCTTTGTAGCAATGGTGGAAACCTTAAATAATAGGTTGAATGAAGACAAATTAGATATTTCTGATATAGGATTAGTGATTATTGATGAGGCACATTATAATTCATTTACCAAATTATTTAAGTTTTTTGAAAGATCTTTCATCTTAGGAGTAACAGCAACTCCATTGAGTTCTAATGTAAAACTACCAATGAAAGATAATTATGATGAATTAATTGTTGGTGAAACGATAGAATCTCTTATAGAAAATGAATTTTTGGCTAGAGCAGAAGTATTTGCTTATAATATGGGGCTTACCTCTTTAGAGGTTGGATCCAATGGAGATTATACTGTGAAGTCTTCTGAAGATTTATATACCAATAGTTCTATGCTTGGTCAATTATTACAAGCATATGAAAAACATTCTAAGGGTAAAAAGACCTTGATCTTCAATAATGGTATTAATACATCATTGCATGTATATGATACGTTTAGATCTGCTGGATATGCAATTGCTCATTTAGATAATACAGCAACAAAAAAACAGCGTAAACAAATATTACAATGGTTTAAAGAAACTCCAGATGCTATTCTTACCTCAGTAAGTATTCTTACTACAGGTTTTGATGAGCCTACAGTAGATACTATTATTTTAAATCGTGCGACGAAATCCTTGACCTTGTATTATCAAATGATTGGAAGAGGATCACGTATACTCAAAAATAAATCAACATTTAATGTAATTGATTTAGGAAATAACTATCATAGGTTTGGACCTTGGGGTGCAGATTTAGATTGGCAAAAAATATTTAATTCTCCTGATTATTATATGGATAAACTTCTTAATGATGAGGAAATTGAGAGTAAGTTTAAACATGAAATGCCAGAAGAGTTAAGAGCAGAATTTGCAAACTCTAAGGAAGTATATTTTGATATTAAAGAAACTTATAAAGATTCTGTACGAAACGGAGAGTCATCAAAGGTTGTACTGGAAAGATCTATTGCTCAGCATGCCAAAATATGCATAGAGAATAGCGAAGATGTCTATGATGCTATTGCACTTGCAAAAATGTTAGGTGATGATATAGATCACAGAATTCAGAGTTATGCAAAATGTATAAGTAGAAGCACCCATAATTTTTTATCTTGGTTAAAAGATGATTATAGAAAAAAACTGAATGCTTACTTACGTGAAAACTTTGATGAAAAATTTGAAGAAATACACGGAAGACCACCGGAATAAGGATGGTTTAAATTTCTGGGAATTTCCAGGCGATAAACCGACTTATTTTATTTCCAATAGGCATATCAACAGTTTTGTGTATTGCCTTTAATTTATCGAGTTGTTTATACACTTTTGTTAGGTTTTCTTTTTTCGAAACCAATGAGGTGAACCATCCTACTTGATTTCTATAGGATACGCTTTGTTTAATCATTCGTTTTATAAAGAGTGCTTCGCCACCATTGCACCATAATTCATTGGCTTGTCCGGCGAAATTAAGATTAGGCTCTTTGATCTTTAGATTTTTAAGTTTCCTAAGAGTGCCTTTGGTAGCTTCTTGCTCTGAAGAATGAAATGGGGGATTGCACATCGTAAAATGATAGTACTCCTTTGCTTTTATGATATTTTCAAAAATAAAAGCATTACTCGTTTGATGTCTAATTTCAATCTTTTTATCCAGATTAGGTGTAAGTTTAATATTATTTCTAGCACTTGATATCGCAGTAGGATTAATATCTGAACCTACCATTTTCCAATTATATATTTGAGATCCCAGAATTGGATAAATACAGTTAGCTCCAACTCCTATGTCTAAACCTTTAATAGGAGTGTTGATATTTTTATATTCGATTAAATCAGCAATATGATGAATATACTCAGCTCGACCTGGTATTGGAGGACATAGATACCCTTCTGGGATATCCCAATCTTTCAGATTATAATGATGAATTAATATAGCTCTATTTAATTCTTTTACAGATTTTGGATCTGAAAAATCGATAGTCCGAGAACCTTTAGGGTTAAAAATAACATATTTTGTCAGTCCGTTATTAGCTATACAGAGTTTATCAAAGTTATAAGGTGAATTATGAATGTTATTTGAGTGCATAATTTGACTAAAGCTTTTTCAAAGCTAAAATATTTATATACGTTACAATAATAACGATAAATAAAGTTATTATCGTTTTTAAATCAACAGATGGAATAAAGAAAGACGTTAAACCAAACATCATTATGAAGTATAATTTGGTTTGTTTTAAACTTTTTAGAGGAATTTTAATACAATTGTTAGGTGAAAAACATAAAAAATTCGTTGAAATACAATTTAATATCGTTGAAATACCGTGTTAATTTTGTTAAAATTACTGTTTTATTGTGTTAAAATTGTGTTTTCAACCAATTTCAATACGATTTATTTAAACTGTAGCTTATTTACGGTCTAACCGTAATGGTAAAATTTTAACATTTTAGTGTTAAAGCATCGGATCTATGATATTTAAAAGGCTTAATCAAAAAATACTAAGCAAGTATTAACATTTTTCATTAACACATGATATTTGTTAAAAAAGTAATTAACAGTTTGAAAGTCAATGTTATTAAAACTTCGTATAGGGGAAAATACCCTATTTTGTGTTTGTATAATTTTCTACCTTTGGATTGATCGATCGACACAATCATTATTACACAAATCAATATCAGATTTTAAAAGTTCTTTTTAATAACTGAAATAATCTTAACGAAGGCTTATTTAAATAGGGATCATATTCCTTAATTAAAACCAGAAAGAATAAGTAGGTTTTTTCCTTCTGTTCTTATGAATTTAGTATCAATCAACAACAACAACAACGAAGGCCATGAAATTTTTAAGAGTATTATTAGTGTTATCGATTTTTGCATCTTGTGCTACAGAAGATGATTATGTACCATATGAAATAGAACAAGTGTTTTCTGAAAATCTAGATAAAGTAATTAAAGTAGATATTATATATGTACAACCATCAAACAAATCCAGTAAAGTTTCTTATGGTCTAAATGAAAATCATTTTATTACTAATTTAAATGGAAGCTTTTTTCATAGATATGGAATTGGGTTAGAGATGGGAGAAGTAAAAACACTATATAACGATGAGTTATATGACTTAAAAGACAATAGAGGTGAGGAATCTAGAGTGTTTTTAAGAGAAACTCAGGACTTTTATAATACCAATAGAATGAATATATATGTTATGAAAAGATCCAATACAGTTGCAATTGCAGGTATAGGAAAAGATAAGAGAGCTTTAATAACAGATGAGTTTTTATACACATCTACAGCTCCACATGAAATAGGACATGCACTTGGGTTACATCATTATCCAGAGGAAGGAAATATTATGAGTCAAATTAGACCATATTTGAGAAAGGATTTCACAAATGCGCAAGTGAATACTTTGAAAGAAACATTAGATAAAATATCAGAATAAAAGAATTTATATTAAATCTTAAACAACAACAAGCCCCAATCAAGGCCCCAATTCTTTCGAACTAACCCTTTAGTGAATGTGCACCATTCAGAACAATTTTACGACAATTATCAAGTAAGTTTGTTCAGAGCAAATCAAACGAATTGTATGAAAAATTCAGTTCGTTTGATTTTTTAGTAAAAAAAGTTAAATACTATAAAAAGTCTGTGTTTACCGGTAGAAGTACCATATTTATTCAATTATTAAAAATACCCTACATGGGTATTTTTTATTTTTGGCATTTCCATTTCAAAAGTTCTAATCTCGAACTCGTTTCGCTTCAAACGTCTTGAATAATATACCCTTATAAGCTCTTATAAAACAGATGTCTTTATTATCGGGGTCTATCCAAACTTTTACATCATACGTTTTTCCACTATCAGCATTATAAATGGTCCCTCCAGTTAATTCGCCTTCATTATATGTGAGATTATTTAGAATATCCATTCCAATAAGTTGGCGCTTCCTTAAAGAAGGGTTAGGATTTTTGTTATCTAATCCATTAAAATTAGATATAGGGTTTTTTGCTCTTGTTTTTATTTTCCCAAAAAAAGTGTTCCCATCCTTATAAATTTCGATAATTGAGCCCCCTTCTATTTGCCACATATCGATATAAGCGTCAGGTGTAATGATAGGCTGGGTGGGTAAACAAGCAATAAGTAAACAGAACAAAAACCTCATTAAAGAAAAATATAACTAGTCAATTTATTTTTCTAATATAAGTATAATTCCTGAATCCTATTTTTAAAGAGGTGAAATAGGTATATAACAAAATCTAGGAAATACTTTATTTTCCTATTAAAAATATAGAATGGACGTCAAACTTTTAATGAAAGTGTCTTTGATTATTTCTTATCTAAATCTAAAATATCCTTTATTTCTACCTCCATATAGTCAGCTATCTTTTGTAGTCTTTCAAAATCTTTAGCAAGGTTTTTACGCTTTACTACATAATCTCCTGCCTGCGGGCTAACTCCTAATGTCTTAGAAATACCGTATACCGTTTTGGCTCCTTTACTTTTCTTAAGGAGTCTTTTCAAATTCTTATTTACCATAATTCAAATATACAAGGGAATTTTTAATATACAAATAAAATTTTATTAAAAATATATTTGATTAATAAATATATATATGTATATTAGCTCCAAGCTAAACCAAAAATCATCACCTATGAAACGCTCATTTATTGCTGCACTTTTAATTGTTTCCTTGGGATATTCTGCAACGAATCCCATAAATGAAAATGATAAAAACAAAAAGGGGAAAGAGTCTAAAAAAGAAGAAAAGTCTGTAAGTTCTAAGAACTTTCACTCTGTTAAAAAATGGAAGATTACCATCGAATATGTGAATGGAGCTGTAATTTCTAAGACCATTACTTTGAATAATGATATATCAAGAAGTCCTTTGGAAAATGCTTTTCAGGAAGCTGAGAAATATATGAAGACACTGAAAAATGTTAAGAGTTATAACGTATCACCAGTATCTAAAAATAACTTCGTGTTATTAGCAGGAGGAAAATAAATTACAATATTAGTAGCCTCAAAACTACTACGGAGATTACATTACCTACTTATGAAGAGACAGCTTTTTTAGCTGTCTTTTTTATTCTGGGAGGGTTTAATACCCCGAGGCTTGCCTCGCATGAAAAAAAATAGTAATCTTGAGCGTGAGCTCAAGCATCCATATTCATAAAAGTCACAATGTTTCCCTGTTGTTATATCAT